>NZ_JBIRFA010000006.1:0-333219 GCF_044327205.1 Kitasatospora sp. NPDC018058
TCAAGATCCTGCCGGGCGGCGGGCTGGCGCTGGGCACCGACCTCACCGCCTTCTACCGCGCGCCCGGCGAGACCGACTTCTCGGTGCTCGGCCGCGACCTGCCCACCACCTCGGTGCAGCAGCTCAAGACCGGCCCCGACGGCCGCCTCTACGCCGCCACCTTCGGGCGCGGCATCTGGTCCATCGACCCGCGTGAGCTGTACCAGGACAACGACAACCAGCACTGACCGCTTCGCGGTTTGATCGGTGCCCGGCCCGCGCTCGACGAGTGCGGGCCGGGCACCGGCGTTGTGGGACTCTCGCGGGAGGGTCCCGGTCCTGCCACGCGGGCGGAGACGCGAGACGGGCCGACGGGCGCTTCCCCGGGCGGCGCCCGTCGGCCGAGTGGGTGGTGGGCTACTGGCCGAGGCGCTGGGCCAGGCAGCGGATGTTGCCCTCGCTGTCCTTGAACCAGGCGCCGCGGATGCCGTTGCGTTCGGCGACGCCGTTGACGGTCTTCAGTCCGGGGAAGTCGTCCTCCTCGAAGGTGATGACCCGGTCGCGCAGGGCGGACATCTCGCTGTCGAGGTCGGCGACCTTGAAGCCGGCGGGGATGACTGCTTGCAGCGGTCCGTCTCCAAGCGTGGTGTTTCGCCTCCTCCTTGTTGCCAGGCTAGGGATGGGGGGCGCCGATCGCCCGGTGAACGGGAGGTGGCCTCGGGACGTGCGCGCCGAGGTGTCGGGGGTCATGGCGGAGGTCATGCGGGGGTGAGCCTCCAGAGCGAGGTGATCTCGGCAGTGCGGGCCGCGTGGAGGGGGTCGGACCGGTCGGGGGCGGTGGCTCGGGGATGGCGCGGGACGGTGTCGAGGCGGCCGGTGACCCGCAGGCCGGCTGCGGCGATGGCGGTGAGCAGCTCGGCGCGAGTGCGCAGGCCGAGGTGCTCGGCGAGGTCGGAGAGGACCAGCCAGCCCTCACCGCCCGGGCGCAGTCGGTCGGTCAGGGAATCCAGGAAACCGTGCAGCATTCGGCTGTCCTGGTCGTAGACGCCCTGGTCGAGGGAGGAGGAGGGGCGGGCGGGCAGCCACGGTGGATTGCAGACGATCAGGGCGGCTCGCTGGTCGCCGGGCGGGTAGAGGGCGGTGCCGGCGGTCTCGACGCGGTCGGCGAGACCGAGGCGCTGGGCGTTGTCGCGGGCGCAGGCGAGCGCGCGCGGGTTGGCGTCGGTGACCAGGACCCGGCGCAGGCCGCGCCGGGCGAGGACGGCGGCGAGCACGCCGGTGCCGGTGCCCAGGTCGAAGGCGGTCGAGTGGTCGAGGGCGGCCGCCGGGAGCGGCGCCCGGGCGACGAGGTCCACGTACTCGCCGCGGACGGGGGAGAAGACCCCGTAGTGGGGGTGGATGCGGGCGCCGAGGGCCGGGACCTCCACGCCCCGGATGCGCCACTGGTGGGCGCCGATCACCCCGAGGAGTTCGCGCAGGGACACGATGCTGTTGTCAAGGAGCGGTCCGTAGGCGGCCAGGCAGGCCGCACGGACGTCGGGAGCACGGTGGAGCCGGATGCGGTGCTCCGGGTCGAGCGGGACCAGGAGCATGCCCAGGACGCGCGCTTGGCGGGCGCGCTGCCGGCGGTGCTCGCGGAAGGCGTCGACGGGGTTCTCGGGGGCGGATCGGGGTCGGCGCCGCTCGGCGCGGCGGCGCATGGCGTGTAGGAGGCGAAGCGCGTCGGGGTAGTCGCCGTGCCACAGCAGCGCGGTGCCCTCACAGGCGAGGCGGTAGGCGGCGTCGGCGGGCAGGGTGCGGTCGGCGGCGATCAGGCGGCGCGGCGGGGGAGTGCCGTTCTCGCTGCGCCAACGGGCGGAGAGGGTGGACAGGCTGAAGGTGGTGGGCCGGTGGATGTCGGACACCGGGACTCCTCGTGGTCGAACGTGCAAGGGGGCACGAAGAGCACTTCGACGAGGAGGCGAGCAGCGGGTGCGCCGAGTGGTGTCGCTGCCGCAGTGGCGAGCGCTGACGTCAGGGCAGATGCGGCTCACGCGTCGAAGCGCGAGCCGGGGTGTCGCCGAGCACGAGGCCCGGCACTGCGGCGTGTCGTATACCGCTGGTCACGGCGGGCCTCCCTTCTGAACGTCCTTGTCCTGCGCGGTCGTTCGTACGCTTTCACACTGAGTGGTCGGTTCGCAACCGATATATCACCCGCCCGTCGGCCAGGCCTGTGGCACCCGCTCCAGGACGCCCGTGCCGAACAGCTCGTACAGCGGCAGGGTCTCCAGGTGGACGTAGCCGATGTGGCAGTCGCAGACCGGCAACGGGCAGGTACGAGGCTGGAGTTGAGTGCGGTAGCTGGCGTCGTAGAGGTTGCCGAGGACATCCCGGACGAAGTGGCAGCGGCGCACCGTACCGTCGCCGTCCACGGAGAGCACCGAGTCGCCGGTGCGGCAGGGCAGGCCGGCGCTCGGGTGGGCGTGCCGGCTGTAGCCGAAGTGCGGGTCCAGCGCGGCCCACCGGGCGGCCTCGGCGTCGGTGTAGCTGCGGCCCTCGGCGGCGTTGACCCACAGGTAGACCCCGGGGGCGAGCGCTGTACGCAGCCGCCGGGCCTCGGCGAGGTGATCCGGCTGCCCGACCACGCCCACGCTGTAGCGCACGCCGAGCGCGTCCAGCTCACGGCACTTGGCGAGGAAGCGGTCGTACCGGACCTGGCCGGGGTGGTAGGTGACCCACAGCGCGAGGGTGGTGAGGTCCGCCTCGGCGAGCCAGCCGGTGCGGCAGCTCAGGTTGGTCTGGATCGCGACCCGGCGCACATGCGGGAGCCGGCTCAGGTCGACCAGCGCCTTGCGGTACCAGGAGCGCACCAGGCCCTCGCCCCAGGGCGTGAACAGCAGCGACAGCGTGTCGCCGCTGCCCTCCCGCGCGGCTGCCCAGGCGGTGAAGCGCTCCAGTGCGGCCCGGTCGGCGCGCAGCAGCCCGGGGGAGTCGCGGCGCTTGGCGAACGGGCAGTAGGGGCAGTCGTAGTCGCAGGAGGCGAGCGGGCCGCGGTAGAGCAGGGTGAGGTCCCGTGCCCGGGTGTCCTCGGCGGTGGGTGCGATCGAGGGCATGCCGAGGAAGGTCATTTCGCCTCGTACGCGGCCATCAGGGCCCGGATCTCGGGCGAGAACAGCATCGGCCCGACCGCGTCCGAGTGGGCCAAGCCCTCCGGGGTGAGCCGCAGTTGCTCCGGATCGTCCGCGAGCCAGCCACGCTCGGCGAACCCGGTCAGCTCCGCCGGGAAGTCCTCGGCGGGGGAACTGCTGAACCGGGCGCGGTAGTCGGCCAGCGGCATGCCCTCGGCCTGCAGCAGCGACTGGACGAGGTGGCGCCGACGCGGCTCCTCGCCGCCCATCCAGTGGCCCACCTCGGCGCGGTGGAAGTCCTCGGTGGCGACGTAGTCGTCGATGATCCCGCGCACCTGGGTGGCGTTCACCGCGTAGTCGAAGGAGTAGTGCAGCTGCGAGGTGTACGAGCGGGCTCCGCAGCCCAGGCCGACCATGCCGTCGGTCTGGCAGGCGTACTCGCTCGCCCCGGCCTGCGGCGAGGAGGCGCGGCGGAACATCCGCATCGACACCTGCTGGTAGCCGTGGGCGAACAGGTGGTCCCGGCCGGATCGGTAGAGCGCGAGGCGGCGGGCGTCCCAGGCGGACCGGCTCTCCTGCTCGCCGCGCCGGGCCAGGCCGGTCAGCGGGCGGACGTAGAGCGGGTAGAGGTACAGCTCCTCGGGCCGCCAGGCCAGCGCGGCGTCCAGCGAGCGCAGCCAGCTCGCCTCGGTCTGGCCGTCGATGCCGTAGATGAGGTCGATGTTGAGCACTGGGAACCCGGCGGCGCGGATCCGGCCCAGGGCGGCCTCCACCTCGGCCCGCTTCTGCGGCCGGACGGCCGATCGGGCCTCGGCGTCGTCCAAGGACTGCACACCCAGGCTCAGCCGGGTGGTGCCGCGGGCGGCCAGCACCTCCAGCCGGTCGGTGGTTGAGGTGGCGGGCGAGGCCTCCACGGAGAGCGGTATCGCCCGCAGGTCGGCGCCCATCCGCTGCTCGGTGATGTCGCACAGCCGCTCCAGCTCACCGGCCGTCAGATAGGTGGGCGTGCCGCCGCCGAACGCGGCCAGCGCGAACCGGGCGCCCTCGTCGAGCGCAGCGCGGACGGCGCCGGCCTGGCGGTCCAGGGCGTCCAGATAGGCCGTGGTCAGTCCCTCGGGGCTGCCGATCCGGGTGAACAGGTTGCAGAAGCCGCAGCGGACCTCGCAGAACGGGATGTGCAGATAGAGCGACAGGGCGTGCTGCGACTCCCCGGCCCACAGCTCACGCAGCGGCGGGCGCTCGGACAGCGGGCGGTAGGCCGTTTTGTGGGGGTAGGCGTAGACGTACGACAGGTACGGCGAGTCGGGGCGCGGGGGTGCGGTGGTCATGCGCGCTCCTCGGTGGTGTCCGTGGACCGGGCGGGGATGGTGAAGTGGGTGTAGGGGACGGTCCAGACCGCCTCGTGGCCAATCCGGTGCCCGGTGTAGCCGTCCTCGCCGTACGCGGTGCCGTGGTCGGAGCAGACGACGGCGAAGCAGGGGCGACGGGCGCTCATCGCGGCGAACAGCCGGCCGATGTGGGCGTCCACGTACTCCAGAGCGGCGGCGTGGCTGGCCCGGGTGTCGCCGTGCTCGCGGGTCGCGCCGGGCAGGTGGAACCAGTTGGGCTGGTGCAGCGCGGAGACGTTCATGAAGAGGAACAGCGGTTGGTCGGCGGGCTGTTCAGCGGTGACCAGTTCGGCCCGGGCGACCTGCTCCTCGAAGGACGTCGGAGAGGCCACGCCCATCGCCGGCTCCCAGTGGCTCTCCTGGAAGAGGCCGGGCAGAACCGAGCCGAGCGGACCCTGCTTGTTGAAGAAGCCGACGCCGCCGATGCACACCGTTCGGTACCCGGCCGCGGCGAGGGCGGTCGGCAGGTCGGGCGCGTCGAAGACCCAGGTGCGGGTGGCGGTGCTCTCGGAGCCGGCGAACCGGGCGGCGAACAGACGCGGGTGCGGGCCGTCGGGGGAAGCCGGGGTGGGCAGGAAGCCGGCCAGGATCGCCTGGTGGGAGGCGTAGGTGAAGCTGCCGGGTGCGTGTCGGCGCTCCCAGCGGCCGCCGGGTAGGAAGGGCGCGAGATGCGGGATCCGGCCGGCCGCGGCCAGCTCCTCTGCGACGTCGAAGCGCAGGGTGTCGAGGGTGACGAGCAGTAGGTCGTGGCTGCCCACGACCGCGTTCATGTCCGGGTTCGGGGCGGACGTTTCGGGCGTGGGGTGGTGGTTCATCGGGCGGGTTCCATGATCTGGTGGTGCGTCGGGGAGATGGCGCGGTCCGTGCGCCGGGTGAGGGCGGCGAGTTGGGCGCCGTAGGTATCGAGGCCCTCGGCCGGGCCGCCGGGCAGGCCGGTGAGGTTGGGTAGCAGGTCGCCGAAGGCGTTGACCTCGCCGATCAGGGCGCGCCGCCAGCCGGCCGTGGGTAGGACGTCCACGCCGACCATCGGCGAGCGGGGGAAGCAGGCCGCCGCGCGCTCGGCCGTCTCCAACAGGGCTGGCCAGGCTGGACCTGCGGCCTCCCGGGCCTGGTCGAGGCTGCCGCGGGCGCCGCCGAGGTGCAGATTGGTCATCGGCTGGGCGCTGGTGCGCACCACCGCGTGCGTGGCCCTGCCCTCGACCACCACGACGCGCAGGTCCGCCGAGCGGCCGGACTGCGAGGCCTTCGGGATCCACTGCTCCACATGCAGCCCGTCCGGCGCCAGCAGGTCGACGATCGCGGCGACCTCCCGCTCGCCGCGGTAGCGGCGCACCCGCAGCGAGTTGTGCAGTCGGCCGTCGGTCAGCTCGACCGAGGTGGTGGCCAGCAGCTGTCCCCGTGGTCCGAACTCCAGGGCCAGCACCCCGGAGGCGGAGGAGCCGTGCGCGGGCTTGACGAAGACCCGGCGCAGACCGGCCTCGGCGAGGTGCCCGCGCAACTGCTCCCATCCGGCGACCTCGCCGCCCAGCGCCCTGGGCACTGACACCCCGGCCTCGGTGAGCCGGGCGTGGGCCCGGCGCTTGTCGAACATCACGGCGATCTCCTCCGGATCGCCGAGCAGCCGTACGCCCGGGCGCGCGCCCAGTTCGCGCAGGGCGGCCGTCACCCCCGCGTACCAGGCTGCCGTGCCCTCGACCCGGGTCGGCGCGTACCCGGGGCCGAGCGCGGGGCCGCGCAACAACTCGTCGACCAGCGGCTCTTCGCCCGGCGACTCGATGCGTAGCAGGGTGCCCTCGGGCAGCCGGTAGTCGCCGCGCAGCACATCCAGCCAGGGCAGCACGGCGGGCTCGGGCAGCCCGGCGGCCCGAGCGGCGGCGGCGAACATCGTCACCCGTCGGTGCCATGGGTTACCCAGGACGGTCAGTCGCAGCGTCATGCCGTCACCGCCTACTCGGCGACCGCGACATAGCGGTCCTCGCCGTCCTCGCCCGCGTCCTCCGCCTCCGCGAGGTCGAGCTCGACCCCGGGCAGGGCCTCGCGCAGGCGCTGCTGCATCTCCTCGGAGAGGTAGTGGTGGCGCAGGTCGAGCGAGCGCAGGTGGGTGAGTGGCTGGCCCTCCAGCAGGGCGGCCGCGCCTTCGTCGGAGAGCACGCCCATGGACAGGTCGAGCGACTCCAGCCGGGCCACCACGGGTGCGTGCGCGAGGGCGGCGGCGATCTCGTCCTGGATGTCGCTGTTGGCCAGCCCGAGGTGGCGCAGCTTCGGCAGCCGCGAGCCGTCCAGGAAGGGGGCGAGGTCGTCGAGGGTGGTGTCGCCGCCGTGGTCGCCGACGCCGAGCCAGAGCTCAAGGCGCTCCAGCGCGGGCAGTTCGGAGCCGGCCACCGCGCGCACCACGGTGGCCGGAAGACCGCCGGACTCGAAACGCAGGGACCGCAGCCGCTCGTGCCGCACCGGCAGGATGCAGAGGTCCATGCCGCCGCGCACGGCCAGTGACGTCAGCTGGGGGAAGACGGTCAGTAGCGGGGTGACGTCGTCCATCTCCATCCAGGAGATCTCGCACTCGTCGAAGGTCACATCACCGAGGAAGAGCGCCTCCAGGGCGGGCAGGCGCCCGGCCTCGGCAGCCATGGCCTCGACCGTGTCGCGCACCGGGACATAGCCGTTCTGCCACCAGGGGCCGATCACCAGGGCGCGGACCCCGGCGGGGTCGACGGACTTCAGGAAGCTCTGCCAGAGCTGCCCGAAGTCCTGCGCGGCGTCGTAGTCGAGGGAGAGCCGCCAGGCGACGGCACCGGCGGCGGGCTGGGGCCGGCCGTCGCCGGGGTTGAACTCGTGGATCGGCAGCTCGTGGAAGCGTTCGAGGTGGAGGGAGACCGTCATGTCGGATCCTGGCGGGTGTGTCGGGTGTGTCGGATGGGCGGATTCGGGGCCGGGGCTACTCGGCCACGGCGACGTAGCGCCACTGGTCGTCGGGCCGGCCCGGCTCGGAGAGGTCGAGCTCGACCTCGGGCAGGGCCTGACGCAGGCGCTGCTGCACAGCCTCGGTGAGGAAGTGGTGGTGCAGGTCGAGGGAGCGCAGGTGGGTGAGCGGCTGACCCTCCAGCAGGGCCGTGGCGCCCTGGTCGGTGAGCACGCCCATGGCCAGGCTGAGCGACTCCAGCCGGGCGACCACCGGTGCGTGCGCCACGGCGGCCGCGATCTCGTCCTGGAACTCGCTGTTCTGCAGACCCAGGTGACGCAGCGCGGGCAGGCCAGTGCCGTCCAGGAAGGGCGTGAGGTCGTTGATCGTGGCGTCACCGCCGTAGTTGTCCACCCCCAGCCAGAGCTCCAGTCGCTCCAGAGCGGGGAACTCGCAGGCGGCGACCGAGCGGACCACCGAGGCCGGCAGGCCGCCGGCCTCGAAGCGCAGCGCCTTCAGCGCCTCGTGCCGCAGCGGCTTCAGGGCCAGGCCGCCCTTGCCGTCCCAGTCCTCCGAGGCGCCCCGCACCACCAGCTCGGCCAGCTCCGGGAACGCCGTCAGCAGGGGCGACACGTCGCACTGCTGGATCCAGGAGATCTCGCACTCCTCGTAGGTGATGTCGCCGGCGAACAGCGCGCGCAGGGCGGGCAGCCGGGAGGCGGCGGCGACGAGCGCGTCCAGCGGCTCCTGGAAGGAGTCCGGTTCCTCCGGGGTCCACTGGCCGATCACCAGGGCGGTGACCCGCTCGGTGCCCACGGTGTCGAGGAACTGCTGCCAGCGCTCGCCCCAGGTCTGCTCGGACTCGTAGTCGAGCCCGATCCGCCAGGCGACCGCGGTTGCGTCCGGCAGCTGCGCGGAACCCGCGCCGCCGCCCTCCTCGGCCTCCTCCAGTGCCTGGACGAAATCGAAGACCGGGAGACCGTGGAACTCCTCGATGTGGGACGTGACGGCCATGCGCTGCTCCTCCGGGGGTCTGGACCGAACAACTGTTTACCAGCCCGGACTGACAATCCGGCGGCCGGGTGGCCGACCGGGTGCGTTGTCAGACCCTTGCCCTATGTTCCGGTCATGGCTCCGGAGCGTGACCGAGTCCGGTAGGGCGGAGCCATGGATTCCGGCGCCCGCCGGGGTCCGGCCATACGGTGAGGGAGGGCTGATGTACCGCCAGGGTGATGTGCTGATCGTGCCGGTCGTGGAGAGCGTGGTGCCGTTGAGGGTGTCCGGGCTGGCCGTGCAGCCCCGCGACGCGCGGGGCCGAATGGTGCTCGCGCTCGGGGAGGTCACCGGACACGCGCACGCCGTGGTCGGCCCCGGAGAACTGCGCCGGGAGACCGGGCCGTTCGGTGACGGCTGGCTGTACCTGCCCGAGGGCGGTCGGGTGGTGCACGAGGAGCACGCGGCGATACCGCTGCCCAAGGGCTGGTACCGGGTGATCCGCCAGCGCGAGTACGTCCCGGGCGCGGTGCGCATGGTCGCGGACTGACACACGGCCCCCGCACGCTGCCGGGCGGCGGCGTCGCGGCGTCGCGGCGGCGTCGCGGCGGCATCGCGCCGGAGCGCGGTGACGAGCGGTGATAGGCGCGGTGGCAGGGCGGGCACGGACCGCGGAACGGGAAACGAGAACGGACGGCCGGGTGAGGAGCCCGACCGGGGAACGGAGCAGGCGATGGAGACGGTGATCCGCGACAACCCGGCGGACGCGCGGGTGGCGGGCGGGGCCGCCGAGGCGCGGGCACGCTGGCGGGCCGCGGCGGCGGCCACCGGGCCGGGCGATCGGGCCGCGGTCGAGCGCGCGGTCCGCGCCGCCTACCGGGCGGCCGGGCTGCCCGAGCCCACGGCCGTCCGCTGGTTCGGCTCGCCGTTCGCGGCGACGGAGGCGGCGCTGGAGCTGCGGGCCGCGGGTGCGGTGAGCGTACGCGAAGCGGTCCGGACCCGGCCCTGGGAGCAGGCGCGGCGGCGGGCCGTCGAACAGGTCGGCGCGGCCGGATGGCCGGCGCACTGGGCGCTCACCGGCGGCGAACTCGGCCCGGTCACCACGCCTCTCGCGGACCGGGTGCGCAACGCCGTGCTCGACCGGCTCGCCCCCGAGGCCGACCGCGACGAGACCTCCGCCGACGCGGCCGCCGAGGCGCGGGCGCGCCGCACCACCGTCCGGCTCGCTCTGCTGGACGCGGTGCGCGGCCAGCACGACGCGCCCTGGTTCGCCGCCCTCGAGGCCGCCGGGGCGGGCACCGACGCCGTCGCGCCGCTCGCCGAGGCGGCCCGGGAGGCCGGCTGGTGGTGGCCCTACCAGGACGTCGCGCTGATCAGCGAGCGGCCGGTCGCGCTGCACCGCGACGAGGCCGGGCGGCTCGACCGGGCGGACGGCCCCGCGCTGGAGTACACCGACGGCTTCGCCCTGCACGCCTGGCGCGGCATGCCCGTCCCCGCCGAGTTCCTGGCGGGACTGGGCGATGTGACGGTCGAGCGGATCCGTACCGAGGAGAACGCCGAGCTGCGCCGCGTCCTGCTGGAGCACTACGGTTACGAGCGCTACCTGGCCGACTCCGGTGCCGAGCCCGTCCACCGGGACGAGACCGGTGTGCTCTGGCGGATCGTCCTGCCCGACGACGAGCCGGTGGTGATGGTCGAGGTGGTCAACTCCACCCCCGAGCCCGACGGCACCTTCCGCACCTACTGGCTGCGCGTTCCCCCGAGCACCCGCACCGCGCGAGCCGGGGTCGCCTGGACCTTCGGCATACCCGAGACCGCCTACCACCCGCAGCGCGAGACCTGACCGGCCCCGGCATCCGGCGCCCGGCGCAGGCCGGCGGGCTGCGAGTGTTGACCCTTACCCCACGTCAGGCCGCACGGTGGGGCACGGCGGGACACACAGCCGCACGGGGCACATGGATGCACGGATGCACGGGAGGGAAGCATGAGCTGGTCGGTCGGACAGGTCTCCGGATTCGCCGGGGTGACGGTGCGGACCCTGCACTACTACGACCGGTCCGGGTTGCTGTCGCCCAGCGAACGCAGCCCGGCCGGCTACCGGCTCTACAACGCGGCGGACCTCGCCCGGCTGCAGCAGATCCTCTTCTACCGGGAACTCGGCTTCCCGCTCGACGAGATCGCCGACATCCTGGCGGACCCGCAGGCCACAGTGCTCGACCATCTGCTCGCCCGGCGTGACGCCCTCACCGAGCAGATCACACGGCTGCAGAAGCTGGTGGACGTCGCCGAGCGGGCGATCGAGGTGCAGCGCACCGGGATCGAGCTCAGCCCCGAGGAACGGTTCGAGGTCTTCGGCGATGTCGTCTTCGACCTCAGTTACGCCGCCGATGCCCACCTCAAGTGGGGCGAGCGGGAGGGCCACCAGGAGTCGATGGCGCGCGCCGCCGCCCATACGAAGGAGGACTGGCGGCAACTGATGGCCGAGGCTGCGGTGTGGCGGCGGCGGCTGCTCGCCGCCTTCGACGAGGGGCGGGCCGCCGACCACCCGGAGGTGCTGGATCTCGCGGAGGAGCACCGGCAGCACATCACCCGCTGGTTCACGCCCTGCCCGCCCGAGATGCACTGCCGGATCGCCGACGACTACGAGGCGGACGCCCGCGCCTTCGCCCTCGTCGTTCCCCCGGCCGAGCAGCGGCCGGGCTTGGCCGGCTACCTCCGCAGCGCCATCTGCGCCAACGCCGAGCGGCAGAGCTCGACCGGCGGGGAGGTGGCGCGATGAGGATCCTGCTCATGGCCGCCGGCTCGTACGGCGACATCGCCCCGTACACCGGGCTCGGTGCCCGGCTGCAGGAGGCGGGGCACGAGGTCGCCCTGGCGGCGCCGGAGACCTTCGGCGAGCTGGTGAGCGGCAGTGGACTTGAGTTTCGTCCGCTGGCGGTCGATCCGCGTGGGAGACCGGCCGGGGTGAAGGAGGGGCGCTCGGTGTTGCTGGCACGGGCCGCCGCGTTCATCGACCGGCTCGGTGACGGGCTCGCCGACGCAGCCGCACCCGGCGCCGATCTGCTCCTGCTCGCGACGACGACCGCCCCGCTCGGCTGGCACCTGGCCGAGGCGATGGACGTACCGAGCCTCGGGGTCTACCTCCAGCCCACCCTGCCGACCGGGGAGTTCCCGCCGGTCGTCGGGACGCCGCGCTCGCTGGGCCGTTGGGGCAACCGGGTGGCGGGGGCGCTCGGCCAGCGCGTGGTGGACCGGCTGCACGCGGGGGCCGCGCGGCGGCTGCGGGCGCGGCTGGGGCTACCGGTGTGCTCCCAGCCGGCCCGACGGCGGTCCCTGGAGCGGCTGAACTGGCCGGTCCTGCACGGGTTCAGCCCCACGTTGGTGCCGCGCCCGACGGACTGGCGGGAGGGCTTGCAGGTGGTCGGCAACTGGTGGCCGTACGTTGCGGCGGACTACCGTCTTCCGACGGAGGTCGAGGACTTCCTGCGGGCCGGGCCGCCGCCGGTGTTCATCGGCTTCGGCAGCATGGCGGCGGGGCAGGGTGAGCGCCTGGGCGCTCTCGCGGTCGACGCGCTGCGGCGCGCGGGGGTTCGCGGTGTCCTGCAGTCAGGTTGGGCCGGGATCGCGGCCGACGGGGCCGACGGGGGCGATGTGCTGACGGTCGGCGAGATCCCGCACGCGCAGCTCTTCCCCCACATGGCCGCGGTGGTGCACCACGGCGGCGCCGGTACTGCGGCTGCGGTGCTGCGGGCGGGTGTGCCGAGCGTCCCGGTCCCGGTGACGGCCGACCAGCCCTTCTGGGCCGGCCGGCTCACCAGGCTGGGCGCAGCCACCGACCCGATACCGTACGCCGAGCTGACTGCCGTCGGGCTGGCTGACGCCATCCGCCAGGCCGTGGCGGGTGGGGCCCTGCGAGGGCGGGCGGAGGCGGCGTCCCGCGCGATGGCGGAGGAGGACGGCGCGGCGCGCGTCGTGGAGGCGGTCGCGGGGCTGGAAGACGTTTGTCAGGGAAGCCGTGGCGAGTGCGAACTTCGGTGGGAGGGATGAGAGCAACGCGGCTTGTGGGCGGGCGGCACGTACGAGCGGCACAACCGGGGAAGTCCGCACACCAGCCGCAGTCGGGATGGTGAGCCGACCCGCCCGGCTGTCCGGCCGCCGAGCGGGCCGGCTCACCGAGTGAGGCGTCACACCACGGTGTGCTCCATCCAGTCGAGGATGACGGCGTTCCGCAGCTGCGGTGCCATCGGGGCGCAGTGGTCGCCGGCGCCCTGGGCCGTGGTGAGGACGGTGTGCTGTTTGGGGCAGCGGAGGAGGTCGTAGAGCAGGGTGTCCTGGCCGGGGATGAGGGCTTCGTCCTCGTAGCCAAGAACCAGGGTGGGGCAGCTCACCAGGTGGGCCACGTCGTCGCAGCGGAACCGGCGGATGGTGTGGGCGAGTTGCCAGAGATCCTGGGGTGCCCGGCCGGCACGGGCGTCGCGGAGGAACTGGAGGCCGAAGATCTCGGCGCGTTTGGCGAGCAGGGGGGTGGCGGGGCCGAGGTCCGGGAGGACGGTCTGCTGCCAGTGGCGGTTGACGGTCTCGCGGTCGGGGCCGTCGGCGAGACGGCGCCAGATCTCGGGCCAGACGAGTTAGTTGTTCACCGCGCCGGGGTCGGCGACCACGGCGGCGAGGCGGGGTTCGAAGGCGGCAGCGCGGATGGCGAGGATGCCGCTCATGCTCCAGCCGGTCAGGGTGATCCGGTCGGGGTCGACCAGCGGTGAACGGAGGAGGTGGTCGACGACGGGGCGGATGACGTGTTCCCAGTCGGGGCGGAACGGGATGCCGTGCTCGAACAGCAGGCTGCCCTGGCCGGGGCCTTCCAGGATCACGGCGTTCCAGCCGCGTTCGACGGCCGCGTACGCACCGAAGGCGTACAGGTCGATGCTCTGAGCGTCACTACCGTTGACCAGGACGAGGGTGGGTCGGAGCCGGGGGCGGCCCGGGGGAGTGAGGAGGTAGGCGGGCAGCCCGAGGTCCTCGTACGGGATGCGCAGCCGCTGCACGGGCGGGTCGAGGAGCTTGCCGGCGCGGTGCCAGCAGGCCTGCATCTCGGCGAAGACGGTCGGTTCGTCGGCGGGCCGGGCGCCGCCGAAGACGGAGAACAGCGCCAGGGAGAGGTACTTGGCGGCGCGCAGGTAGCCGTCGCGGGCGCCCGCCGATCGGCCTGAGCGCAGGGCGGACTCGGCCGTGGCAGTGGTGCGGCGGCCGAGGGCGAGGAACTCCTCGTGGTAGCTGCGGCCGGACAGCCCGGCCCGGTTGATGTGGTCGACGGCGGCCAGCACCTCCCCGGCCTCGGCGACGCGGTAGGCGATGGCCCCGAGGGCGGCGCGGGTCTGGAGGTCGAGGTTGGGTTCTGGCAGGAGCAGTAAGCGATCAGCGGCAGTGGTGGTCAAGGGAGAGTCCGTTCAGGTCAGGCCCGCAGGCCGTGGCGCTTGGTGTACGCGAGGTGGAAGAGGAACAGCGGAACCGCGATGACCGGCCAGCAGGCCTGCATGGCGGCAGGGGCGGCGTCGACCGGCAGCAGGTAGGCGAAGGCGAGCTGGGCGAGGGCGTTGAGCAGGCTGGCAGCGCCCCAGACCACGGTGAGCACCCGCAGGCCGTGGCGGAAGAAGGCGTCCTGGCCCCAGCGGCCCTCCCAGGCGCGCAGTCCGTCGTCACCGGCCTTGAACTGCACGAACGAGCGGAAGAGCACCATCAGCGCCGGGCGCCCGTAGCCGACCGAGGCGAGCAGCCAGACGCCGATCAGTCCGCCGAGCATGCCGGTCCAGGCCTCGCGGATCAGCAGCGTTCGCGGGTCACCGGTCAGTACGGAGAGGACCAGCCCGAGCCCGATCATGCTGAGGATCAGCAGCGCGAGGAAGTCGACCCGGCGAGTGCGGACCAGCCGGACGATGACGGTGGCTGCCGGTATCGCGGCCGACCAGAGCAGGGCCCACCACTGGTCCACGCCCGTGAGGCGCAGGCCGTAGTAGAGGCCGAGCGGCAGGAGGAGGTCGAGCAACAGCGGTAAGAAGGCCGTGGTCCGGCGGGGAGCGGCATGGACGGTCATGACGCGGCCTCGTTCCTGGTCGCGAGGTCGAAGAGGGTGGCCAGTTCACGTCCGTAGGCGCGGGCGTCGTAGTCGCCCCCGACGGCGAGCCGGTTGGCGGCCGCGTCGATCGAGGCGCGGATCGCGGTGGCCATCGCCTCGGCGTCGAACGGGCGGAAGGCGCCGCTGCGTTGGCCGTCCCGCAGGTGCTGCACCAGTAGGGCGACGGGGGTGTCGAAGCCGGCCGGGCTGACCAGTGGGGTGCCGTCCTCGCGGCGGGCGTTGCCGAGGACGTCCACCAGCGCCCGCACCTCGACCGGGCGCTCGGCCATGAACTCCAGGTTGGCCTCGATGTAGGCGGCCAGCATCGTGCCCGGTTCGGTGTGGGCGCGGATGCGCGGCTGCATGAAGACCCGTGCCTGCTCCTGGACGGTGTCGACGAGGGCCTGGAAGAGGTCCTCCTTGTCGTCGAAGTGGTACGAGATCAGCCGCACGCTGGAGAGCTTGGCCCGTTTGGCGATCTGCGCGAACGAGGCGCGGGCGTAACCGAGTTCGGCGACGGCCTCGATCGCGGCGGTGACGATCTGGACCCGTCGGGCGTCGGTGATGAAGCTACGGCCACCCGTCGGAGGGGTGTCGTTGGAATTTACTCGCATGAGTAAAAAGTAACACGGGTAGGCAAAACGCAGGGCGTGAAACAGCCCCGTCGCGTCCGGTCAGGAGCGCGGCGGGGCCGGGCACGTCGGGGCCGGGCGTCAGACGGAGCCGGCCGGCAGCGGGGTGGTCAGGGCACCCGGGCGATCAGGACGGGCTGGAAGAAACCGGTGTCGGCGGGCTGCGCCCAACCGATCCCGGCGAGGCCCGCCTCGGCGGCGAAGCCGCTCAACTGCTCCTGGGTGAGCGCCCAGTAGGTGGAGCGGCGGACCGCGACCTGCCACTGTCCGCCGTCGTCCGGCAGCAGCCGGAAGAGCTCCAGGTCGTACCGCTCGCCGTCCGCGTGCCACTGCCAGAGCTGGAAGATGACCGACCGCCGCCCGTCCCGCTCGGTGGTCTGTGGCGGGGTGGAGGCCGGCTGGGCCCGGCGCAGTTCGTCGTACGGGCGGGTGGTGACCAGCAGCGCCCCGCCCGGACGCAGGACCCGGCGCATCTCGCCGAGTGCGGCCCGGACGTCCTCGGCCGTGAGCAGGTGCGGCAGGGCGTTGTCGGCGCAGACGACGACGTCGAACCGCCCAGCGGGGAAGGGGAGTCCGCGCATGTCGGCGGCCGCCGTGGGCAGGTGGAGCCCGCGTGCGGCGGCCTCGACGGTGGCCCGGGCGGCGGAGGCCGGGCTGAGGTCGGTGCCGGTGACCTGGTGGCCGAGCCCGGCCAGGCCGATCGCCTGGGTGCCGATGCCGCATGCGCAGTCCAGCACCTCTACGGGGCGGTCGCCGAGGCGCTCGCGGATCAGGGCGTCCAGCGCGGCCCCCTGGCGGGCGAGCGCGGCGTTCCAGTCGTCGTAGAGCAGGTGGTAGTCGTCGGCGAAATCGTCGTAGAAGCGACCGAGGAGGGACTGGGGCATGGCATCGGGGTCTCCAGGGGCGGGTGTCGGGAGGAGCAACACGCCGGGGGGTGGACGGTGTTCGGGCGGACCGGCGCGCGCAGCAGGTCAGGGCAGTGGGCGGCGCGGGCGTGGAGGCTCGATGGCGGCTATCCTCGCCCAGGCGCACCGGCGCCGAGTACCGGTTTTCGGAACGAGGACGGAGGCCGAACGGTGGAACCGGTGTCGGATGAGGACCAGTTGGACGGGATGCGCCCGCTGCTGGAGGCGGCGGACGCGATGCTGGGCTACGAGCCGAACGCGCCCGAGCACGGCTTCGCGGACCGGTGCTGGGTGCTGCACACACTGCGGGCGGACGGCCGACGGGGGCGCTGGGCGGAGGCCCTCGCCGGGGCCGGGCGGCAGCTTGCGGATTGGCCGTTCACCTTGTCGTACTTGGTGTTCGACAGGGAGCGCGTCCCGTTGGCGGGTGAGGTGGAGTACCCGCAGATCGGGGAGCCGGACCGGGACTGCCTGGCGCGGCTGGCGGAGGTGCTGGCCAGGCACAGCGCCGATGGGCCGGGGACGGTCTGCTGCTTCGCGTCGGCGGCGATCGAGGACGCCGGGGAAGCGGTGGCGGCCCACCGCGGCCGCCTGGATGAGGCGACGGCCCACTACGACGCACTTCCGGCGGGTCGTCAGTTCCCCGCGCACTGGTGGCCCACGGACCGCTCATGGTTCGTCCTCGCCAACTGGGACCTCAGCGCCACCGAGGTCCTCGGTCCGCCCGCGCTGATCGCCGAACTGCTCGTCGACGCCGAGCTGGAGGCCGTCCGCCACCGGGGCATCGAGGAGGCGGCGTACGGCAGGCGCGGTGGCCGGAGTGATCGAACTGCCGGAGGGCTCCTGGCGGGACGGGGACGTCTACAGCTGGCGCCCCGGCGAGCTGCGTCTGGCCGCCGGGTACGACCTCGATTACCACCACGGCCTTAAGCTGGTTTTCACCGACCCGCTGTACGTCCGCTGCCCGGGGTTCTTCCAGGACCCGGTGTTCCGCATTACGCCGGCCAGCCGTGCCCGCCGCCGACGGCTCTCCCTACCCGGACCACCTGACGCAGAACTCGTCGCCGCCCAAATCTTGCACCATGCCAGCGAACGCCAACCCGCCCTCAAGGCCCCCATCGACCGCCTGGCGCTGATCCGCACGCTGCGCGACGCCGGTTGGCGCAGTACCTACCGCGACGGCGTCCAGGACCCGTGCGGTGATGAACTGTGCGGCCTGGTCGGTCCACGGCCGTGTGCCGATGGCGAGGTCGCGGGCGAACGCGCGGAAGAGGTCGGCGGGGCCGGACGGTGGGACCGGTTTGCCCCCAGAGGCCGGCTACAGGCACGGGAGAGTGGCGATCACAACCGCCAGTGCACCAGTACTCGGGTCGCTCGCGGATCACCGCAGGGTGGAAACCCCTTCACCCGAGGGTGGAACCGACACGACCGGGACGGCGGGCCGGGACCTGCGGCAGCCCATGGGCCGGAGGCGGACCCGGACGGCATGTGAGAGATTCGGCACCCGGCTTTCGGTCCACCCGGTACACCCCGGGAGGGTATCGTCGAAGTGCCGTGTACAGCATGCCGCGGCAGTGGCAGGAGGAGACCGCATGGTCAGCGGGCGCACGCACCGGTCGGGCACGGCCAGGCTGCTCGCGGTGTGCGCGCTGCTGCTCGGACTCTTCGCGATGCACGGCCTTCCCGCCTCCGCCGCCGACGGCTGCCACGCCCAGATGGCCGCCGCAGCGGTCCCGGTCATGGCCGACGGAGCCGACGGAATGACGCCCGCCCCGGCGGAGCACGAGGATGCCGCCGGCCACACCGATGTCCTCCCGGGCGGCGCCCAGCTCCATCCCGGCGCCGAGGCCAAGCAGGGTGGCTCGCTGTGCGTGTCCACCCTTGGCCGCGACCGCCTCGTCCTTACCGCGTTGGCCCTGATCGCCGTGGTCGCGTTGTGGAGCGCGACCGGGCCTGCCGTGCCGAGGCGCGTTGCGGCCTTCCTGGTCCGACGGCGGCGTGGCCCGCCGATGGCCGGACGATCACTCCTGCACCACGTCTGCGTCGCCCGGACCTGACAGGGCCGTCGCCGGAGCCTGCGCGCACCGCTGGTACCGGCCACGCGACCCCTGTCACCTGGTGTCACGATGGCGCCTGTCCACGAAAGCAGACCCCTCATGTCCATCTCCCTGCGTGCGATCTCCCGCCGTCGCGCCATGGCCGCCGTCGGCGCCGCCACGGTGCTCGCACTGACACTGTCTGCCTGCGGATCCACCGACCACTCCTCCATGCCTGGCATGAACCACGGCGCGGCCACCTCCTCGGCCAGCGCCACTGGTGGCACGCACGGCATGGACGGGATGGACGGCATGGACCACGGTGCCGTCTCCGGCGACGGGTTGGCCGCCGAGAAGGACGGTTACCGTCTCGACTCGCGCACCACCACCGTGCCGGCCTCGCAGGCCGACCCGTACGCGTTCACGATCACCGGCCCGGACGGCAAGCCCGTCACCGACTTCACCGTCGAGCAGACGAAGCTGATGCACTTCTACGCCATCCGCTCCGACCTCACCGGCTACCAGCACCTGCACCCGACCATGGCCGCCGACGGCACCTGGACCGCCGACCTCGCCGCCCTGACCCCTGGCACGTGGCGGCTGTACGCCTCCTTCACCCCGGGCAGCGGCAGCGGCAAGGGCCAGGACTTCGTCCTCAGCCGCACCGTCACCGTCCCCGGCAACGCCGCCCCCACCCCGCTGCCGGCCGCCTCCACCACGACCACCGTCGACGGCTACACCGTCACCGTCCAGGGCGAGCCGATGGCCGGCATGGCCCACCCGCTCACCGTCACCTTCGCCAAGGACGGCCAGCCCGTCACCGACCTCCAGCCCTACCTCGACACCTACGCCCACATCAGCGCCTTCCACGAAGGCGACCAGTCCCTGGCCCACCTGCACCCCGAGACCCCGGTGAACGGCGACCACGGCGGGCCAAACCTGTCCTTCCACGCCCAGCTCGCCAAGTCCGGCAACTGGCGGGTCTTCCTCCAGTTCCAGACCGGCGGCCAGCTGCACACCGCCGAACTGACCCTGCGCGTCAGCTGACCGTGTCGCGGACCAGGATGCCGCCCCATCGGGCAGCATCCTGGTCCGCGCTCGACCGCGGGTCGCCCGGTCACCATGCGTACCGTCGAGGTGGTCTTCGCCGTCCTCCCCGGCGAGGGACAGCTCGGGAAGGGGACGGCGGCGTGCAAGGCTGGGCGTGCGCCCGCAGTGCGGAGGTCAGGAGCCGCGCGGGGGTACCAGACCGGATTCGTAGGCGAGGACCACGAGTTGGGCGCGGTCCCGGGCGTGGAGCTTGGTCATGGCGCGGTTGATGTGGGTCTTCGCCGTCGTCGGGCTGGTGACCACGCGGCCCGCGATCTCGTCGTTGGACAGGCCCCGCGCGACCAGGGCGACGGCCTCACGTTCGCGGCCGGTCAGCTCTTCCAGCCCGGTGCCGGCACCGGGGGTGGGCGGCTGGGTGATGTAGCGATTGATCAGCTTGCGGGTGATCGACGGGTGTGAGCAGGGCGTCGCCGCGCGCCGCGACGCGTACGGCGTACAGGAAGTCGTCGGGCACGATGTCCTTGACGAGGAAACCGGCGGCACCGGCGCGCAGCGCGTCGAGGACGTACTGGTCCAGGCCGTAGTTGGTCAGGATGACGACGTGCACCCCGGCCAGGGCCGGGTCGGCGGCGATGCGCCAGGTCGCCTCGATGCCGTCGACGCCGGGCATCTGGATGTCGATGAGCGTGACGTCGGGCAGGTGCTCCCGAGGCAGGTGCTCCCGAGCCAGGGCCCGGAAGGCATGGGCGACCAGGCCAGCATGGCGGCGAGGACGGCGACTTTGGGGTGTGCGAGTACCGCCTCGACCTCCGCGGCAGGAACCGATCCTCCGCCCGCGGAATCCGGCCCGGCATGAAGAGCGCGTCCACGCCAAGGTGCCGCGCCCCTGGAAAGCCGGCAGTTCTGTCAAGGTGTGCAGCCCTGTAGGCGCTTCGGGTGAACATCGTCTCGGAACGGAGCGTGCACGTACAGGTGCCCCCGATCATGAACGTGCGAGTACCCACTCCGGCCACGGACCTGTGAGAGGAAGCAGACCATGAGCGATCCCCAGGACGATTCGATCACCCCGGTCACCGCGGACCAGCTGACGCAGATCGCGAACTTCGGCATCTGGGTGTCGGGACCGTCCGTCAACCCCGCGGCCGCGGACGTGGGCGAGGCTCTGGTCGCCACGCTGCAGGGCACCACCAAGCGGCAGGTGCTCACCGCGGACCTGCAGCAGCTGGTCACCGACGTGCAGCGGATCGCCACGATCGGCTTCCCGTGGATCACCGCGGACGACGAGACCGGGACGAAGCTTTCTGCGCACACCATCAAGCTCAACACCAGCGAGCCGCGCCCGGTGGTCATCGTCCCCGCCGGCTGGACCCCGTTCGGCTGGGTGCTGTTCGAATACACCTACCTGCAGCTGGCCAAGCGCGGCTACCACGTGCTGGCCTACACCCCACGCGGCATCGGGCTGACGACCCACGTCGGCAACGGCAAGTTCATCGACGCCCTGTGGACCTCCCAGGGCACGATCGACGTGGGCGGGGACAAGGACTGGTCGGACGGCTTCGCGGTGATCGACTACGCGCAGCGGACCTTCAACCCGAGCAAGATCGCCTTCCTGGGCGAGTCCTACGGCTCCGGGATCGGCCAGATGGTCGCGGCCAACGACCCGGACGACCGGGTGGACGCGGTGGTGGCACTGAGCACCTGGGGCAACCTGGCCACCGCGCTGCTGGGCAACGACACCCGGCACCTGGCCGCCGTCAACGCGCTGACCAGCTTCACCGGCGGTCCGGTGGAGCGAAAGTTCGACGCCGCCACCCAGCAGATCCTGCGGGACTTCCACAACGGCGAGAACCTCCACGAGGTGCGCGCCTGGGCCGAGAAGCGCTCGCCGCAGAACTACGTTCACAAGACCAACGCCCGCGACATTCCGACCTTCTTCTCCAACACCTGGCACGAGACCCTCTTCCCGGTCAACGAGGTCCTCGACACCTTCAACGCGCTCACCGTCCCCAAGCACCTGAACCTGTGGATCGGCGACCACGCCGCACCCGAGAGCGCCGGGCTGACCATCCCGTTCTCCGGCCCGAACCTCCCCGTGGACGAGGCCTTCGCCTGGCTCGACCACCACATCCTCGGCACCCAGAACGACGTGCCCACCTGGCCGCAGATCAACAGCCAGGTGATGTTCACCCCGACCGTGCGCGAGGGCAAGCAGAGCTGGGACGAGGTGACCATCGACACCGAGAAGCTCTACCTGGGCGCCACCCCGTCCGGCAGCCAGGACGGCGCCCTCGGCACGAGCCCGGCCGCCGGGTGGACGGTCTCGTTCACCACCGGGAACCTCACCGAGGCCACCGCCGTGGACGCCGTGATGACCACCGGCCAGGCCGAGTGGCAGGGCAAACCGAAGATCTACACGACGGGGAAGTTCGACCGCCGCTATCTCGCCACCTGGGTCTCACCCGCCGGCGCCCGCCGCGTGCGGGGCATCCCCCGCGTGCACCTGACCGTGACCGGCGTCGAGGCTTCCACGACACTGGTCGCCTACCTGTTCGACCTCGCCCCGGACGGCACCGCCCACATCATCACGCACGAGCCGTACACCCTCACCGCCGACGGCCCGGGCAAGGCCGCCACCGCGACCTGGGCCCTCCAAGCTGCCGCCTACGACATCGCCGCGAACCACAAGGTCATGCTCGTGATCAACAGCAAGGACCAGCTCTACTCCGACACCAACCCCGCCTACAGCACCCTGCAGATCAGCTCCACCGCCGGTAACGAGTCCTACCTCGACCTCCCCCTCGGCTGACCGCACCCAGACCGCCAGCCAGCCCCGGTGCGCCGAACGCCCCCCGCGACCGGCGCAGCGGGGCTCGTACCGTGCCCCGCTGCCCGCTCATCTGACGTCGAGCCGGGCGAAGGCGGAATCCAACCGGTCATGCCAGGCACATCCGCCGGCCCGCGGACAACCCGGCCCTCGATCGCACCCCCAAAGTGCTCGCGATCCGCGCGCCGGGCTCGGTCAGAAACGGGTGTGCCGCCTGCACGGGACACGGCTTGGCCGGTCACCCCTTGAGCGCCCAACGCAGAGACCATGTCGTGCCGCGTCGGGTGCTCCCTCGCGATCGGGTTCATTCCCGAGTTCGCCACCCATCCTTGATCGGGGTCTGACACGATCGAAGCGTGGCTGACAACTCATCAGCCTCGGCGGCCCTCGGACCGGAGGCGGTGCTGCCGTGGGCGTCGGAGGCGGGTCTGGTGGCGGACGCCCGCGGGGAGCGGCGTCTTGCCTCGATGCGGCTGGACGTGCTGGCCGGCGGTGCTCTCCCACAGGGCAATGCGGCGGATGTGGCGCTGACGACGCAGTGGGCGGCGTTCATCTGCTGGGTGGACGACCAGATCGACCGGCGGGGCCTGGGTTCGGTCCCGGGTGAGCTGGAACGGTTCACCGCGCCCCTGCGCAGGGTACTCGCATCCGACACGGGGCCGCCTGCCGCAGCCCCGCACGCGGTGGTGTTGGCGGGGCTGTGGGAGCGGACGGCCGCCGGGATGTCCGCCCGCTGGCGGTCACGTTTCACCGCTGACTACACGGACTTCCTCGATGCCTGCGCACAGGAGGTGGCACTGCGCCGGGCCGGGGTCCGGCCACCCCTGGCGGACTACCTCGCCCTGCGGCGCCGCACGATCACCCTGCTGCCCATGCTGGACGTCCTGGAACGCACCGGCCACGCCCCCTCGGTCGAGGACCCGCGGGTGGACGCCCGGCTGCAGGATCTGCGCTGGGCGGTGGCGGATGTCGCGGGCTGGGCCAACGACCTGGCCTCGGCGGCGGACGACGAGGCCGCCGGCCAGGACAACCTGGTGGCGCTCCTGGCCCGCCAGGACGACTGCTCGACGGGCACAGCCCGGCTGCGGGCGGCCGCGATGATCGAGGAACGTCGCGCGGGCATGAGGGCCACCGTGGCGGCGCTGCGCGCCGAGCCCGGACTGCCGCAGGACCGGCGGGAGGAACTGCGCCGCTACATGGACCTGGTGGAGACGTTCATGGCCGCCACCTTGCACTGGCTGACCGTCACCGGGCGCTTCGCCTGCGACGCCGAGCCGGCTACGTACCGGTCGCACGTGCCACGGTCCTGACGGACGCACCCGGCGACAGAAACGCGATCGACGATGCCCCAGGACGGACTCTGATGAGACTTGCCTCGTTCCCCGCCGGCCTGCCCTGCTGGTCCGACGCCGCGTTCCCCACCAGCCTGGCGTCCGCCACCGCCCGGCTGCGCACTCACCTGCTGTCCCGGGTCGGGCCGGACGGTGCGGTACGTGAGGTGACCGTGCTCGGCCGCTGCGTGGGCCCAGGTCCGTAGTCCCATATAGTTGTCGACCTCCTGTGGGTTTCGGACAACGAGTGTGCGGGCCTCGACGGCGACGTCGACGAGGTGATGGCTCGCGAGGAGACCGGCGTGCTGGTGGGCGAAGGTACCGTTGCGGAGTTGGACGTCGGCCCGGAAACGCAGCACGCGGCGGGCCAGTTCTTGGTCGGCGATGTCGAGGACCTGGGTGTCGTAGTCGGGATCGGCGAGCGCGATCCGGCCGCCGGGGCGGATCACCCTCAGCATCTCGGCGAGGGCGTGCTCGGGGTCGGTGACGTGTTGCAGCACGCGGTCGGCCCAGGCGCCGTCGAAGGAGTCGTCGCGAAACGGCAGGCGGTGTACGTCTGCGGCCGCCACGAGCGGCACCCCGCGAGTGTGGGATTCCACCGTCATGGTGAAGGAACTGTCGATGGCGACGACCCGGCTGCCGTATTCCTCGGCCAGAGCCAGGGCGCTGCCACCGACTCCGCTGCCGGCGTCGAGGTACAGCCCGCCCGGTACAGGGTGGAGGAGTTCGCGCAGACGTTGCTTGTAGGCCGTGTAGAAGGGTTCGGCGGTCAGCGTGTCCAGGACCCGGACGAACTCTCCGGGACGGGACTGCTGGTCGACGGCGGTAAAGCCGTGGGTGAGGGGTTGGTTCATCGGGCTCGTCCCTTCCTCGGGTCTGGCAGCACGTTCCAGCCGCCGACCTGCTCGAAGACGTCACGGCGGATGAGAACGACGCCCTCGGTCATGCTGGGCACGGGGGTGTGCTCGGCGAGGAACGCCCGCTCGCTGTCGCCCAGCGGCCGAAACCCCCGGCCGCCGGCGTAGTGCTGCTCCCATTCCTCAAGGGCATACGCCACGTGCTGCTCCTCTGGTCGGTTGGTGGTGCGGGTGGTCACGGACGGTGGGTGGCGCGCAGCTGGGCCAGGGTGCGGCGGCCTTTCGACGAGCTCGGGGTCCCCGTTGGCAGCGCCGTACTGGATGCCGGAGACGGCGTCGAGGACTCGGTGGACGGCCAGGTGCTCCTCCTCGGCCGCCGAGAGCCGCCTGCCGTAGCCGGCCATCACGGCCTCGTAGAGGTCGGGTCGGCCGGTCCAGGCGTCGGACAGGCGCACGAAGTCCCGCACGGCGGGGCCCGGTTCGGCGCGCTTTGTTGTGGCAAATCCCGCGTCCCACACGGTCTGCGTCGCTTTACACAGGGGCTGCACCTCGGCAGTGCGCTCGATGCAGCGAGTGGTGGTGTCGTTTTCCCCCGCGAAGCGCATGACAGGGATCACGTCAGCTCCTGGCGGATCATCGTGCCCGGATCACGGCGGTGAGCGGGGGCGAGGCCGGGGAAGGCTGCTGGCTGTTGATGGGCTGGTTAGCCCCAGGTCTCGTACAGAGCCTGGGGCTTGTACTCGCGGGTCTGCGAGCTCGCTGGTGACGAGCCGCAGCAGGGACGCGAGGTCTGGTGCGGTCTTGGCGAACTCGTCCAGGGCCGGCCCGAGGCGGTCAAGGAGTTCGGTCTGGGCCTCGGCGATCATTTCACCGAGGTCGGCCTTGGTGAGATCACCCAGGCCCTCCAGCGCGTCGAGGCCGTCAGCCTCCCGCGCGTTCTTCCAGTGGATCAGCAGCTTGACCGGGAACTCTGCACTGCGCGGCCCGTCGATCACCTTGTGGTGCGGCGTGCACAGCAGGATCAGGTTGGAGAACTGGTTGCGCTCGTCCGGCGACCAGGTCGGGTCGAACCGGGGTCCGTTCTCCTCGAAAGCTCGAATGTGGGCGATCTGGAGGTTCTGCACGGGCTCACCGTCGACCATCCGGATGGTGGGCTCACCGCAGTCCGGCCAGTAGCACCCGCCACGAGCCAGGGTCAGGAGTCCGGCGACGGTACCGCTGCTGTAGCTACGACGTGGCTCCGAAGTCACCTTGAGCATCCAATCGTTGACGGATAGTCGTCCAGACGGTGGTACCGATAGCATGCCGGTGATGCGGGGGTTGGTGGAGACCTCGGCAGGCACCGACATGGCGGTGGCGACTGCGGGTTCGAGGTCGCCTTGGCCGAGTTGGGCGTGGGCGAGGCGGACGGTGGTGATCGCGCGGGAGCGCTGCATGGCACCCCGGCGAAGCGCCATGCTGCGGTGCGCGTGGGCCTCGGCCTCCTCCCAGCTGTCCGCTGAGAGGTAGGCGGCCAGGGCGAGGGAGTCGAGTTCCGACTGGTCGTAGAAGGCGGTTGTCCACAGCGGGCGGGAGGTGCTCAGGTCGGCTCGATCGAGGGCGTCCTGCGCGCGCCCGAGGGAGCGTCGCACCGCGTTGGTGTCGCCGGTCAGGCCGTGGATGGCCGCGTGGCGGGCGTGGCCGAGGGAGGCGAACAGCGGGTCCCGGCGGGCGATGGGCTGGTTGCGGGCCACGTCGTTGGCGGCGAGCGCGTCACCGGGCCGGCCGAGGTGGCGGTAGAGGCTGCCGGCGTGGGCCGTGTGCTGATGCCCAGTCGCTGAGCTCGGCCATCGTGGCGTTCCAGGAGTCTTCCTGTGGCGTCCACGCCCAGCCCGGTAGGTCATCCAGGATGGCTATGCGTTCCGCATCGTAGGTGGCACGCCGGTTCCGAAAGGAGTTGATCCAGACGCCAATCTTGCGCCCACCCCATTCTTCTCGCTGCTTGATGCTGCCGACGCTCCGATGAGTCTCGGCGGCAAAGTTCTGAAGGGCCATGACTTTGGCCAGGAATCCCTCTTCATACGGGTTCCAGCTCCAGCCGGGTATCGAGGCCAGGGCTTCGAGCTTCCATGGAGGCAGGTCTCGCTGGGGGAGCCCCTCATCAGGTGTACGACTGGGCGGCCGAGGGGCGCGCTCCGGCCCGCTGGGCAGATCCCAGCGGGCCGAATTCACCACAGTGTCCGCGCGCGGGCTCGGCCACCCGGTGACGCGGCCTATCAGCGGGTATGGGTCACCCCGCCTACTCCATACGGCTGGTCTCCAGAGCGGCCGCGTCGCAGTTGCCCGGGTCAGCCGCGCGCCAGGCTTTCAGCCAGCTCTCGTCCCGGCTGGCGATGGAGTCCAGCAGTTCGAGTCGCGACCAGCGCTCGTCCCAGTCCTGTCCGGCGGCCTCGACGTACGCGGCGGCCGGCTTCCAGTTCCCGGCCGAGGCCGCCTCGGCTATCGCTTGGGACTCCTGGCGGCGGTGCGGGGGCGGCGGCGGACCGGCATGGCGCGGGTCGAGCCGGTCGCGGGGGGCCAGGCCGTACGCGGGCGCGTCGAACTCGCTCTGGGCCCAGTTCCGGGCCTTGTTCTTTCGGATCCTGATGACGGCGGCGTAAAGGAGGATGCCCAGCAGGCCGAGGATGAGGTACGTCACGGCGGAGCATCATCTCTGGTCGCGGCTGGTGCGGGCAACGGGGTTGAAGCGCTCGCCCGGACCGGTTTCCGAGCCAGCATGCCTTATGCGGGGACGATTCTGAACGGTACGCTCGCCCCCTCCGCCCGGCCGCCACCGACAACATCCCAGCTCTGGTGGCCATCCGCAGCGCGGCCGAGGTGTTCACCCGCCGACGGGGCGGTGACGACCTGGCTGATGCCGTCGCCACCGATCTGGAGGTAGGGGCCACACGTGTTGGCGCGCACGAGGGAGTGAGCGATTCCGACCAACGTGCCGTCCACCTGTGCCCCGCCCTCGTCGCACCTCCATCGTCGCCACGCACGCGAGGTCCGAGGGGAGCCTCAGGCCAGGAAGCCCCGCAGCAGTGCGGCCGTAGCGGCGAGGTGTTCCTCGGTGGCGCGTCGGGCGGCGTCACCGTCACCGGCGAGGATCGCCCGGACCATCGCCCGGTGCTGTTCGGCGGCGTGCTGGATGTTCCGGTCCAGCATGGGGATGGCGTTGAGCAGGTCGTTGAGACGCATCCTGGCCTCGGCGATGGCCGCGGCAAGGGTGGGGGAGCCGGTGAGCTCGCCGATGGCGAGGTGGAAGCGCGAGTCCAGCTGGCGGTACTGCTCCGGCGGGGCTCCCTCCAGGTCGGTCAGCCGGCTCTCCAGGTGAGCCCGCTGGTCGGGGGGGAGGGGGCGACGGGCGGCCGCCTCGGCGGCGCCGACCTCCAGCACCTGGCGGTAGGTCAGCGCGTCCTCCAGTGCGCCGCCGAGGTCGCGGGCCGCGCGGCGCAGGTCGGCGACGTCCGGCGCGGGCAGCCGGTAGGTGACGAAGGTGCCGCCGTACCGGCCGCGGCGGGGTTCGACGCAGCCGGCCTGCTGCAGCGTGCGGAGCGCCTCGCGCAGGGTCTCCCGGCTGACGCCGAGCCGGGCGGCGAGGTCCCGTTCGGCGGGTAGTCGGTCGCCGAGGCCGAAGACGCCGAGCTTGATCGCCTGGAGCAGCCTCTCGACGGTCTCCTCGAACGCGTTGCCGGTCCGGACCGGGCGGAAGATCGCCCCGGCCCGCCAGTCGAGCCGCGCCTGCTCACGTGTTTCCTCCACGTCCACGCCCGAATCGTACCGACGAACGGGTTTCCCTGACTCGTTCCCTCATCGCTCTTGACGCGGCCCCGATCCAGCCGGAACGATGCTGCTCACCCACCCAATGGACTGATTCCAGACCATTGAAGAGCCGTCCGACCGTCGAACCCGTCGGGGCGACCGTTCCACGCCGTCGTGGCCGTGTCCTCCCCGACACACCCTCAACCCCCAGGGGTGCCCATGACCGACGCACGCTCACCCGACCACTCTTCCCCCGAAGTGTTTCCGGAGAACACCGCCCCCGTTTCCGACGACGAACAACGGCTCCGCGAGCTGGGCTACACCCAGGAACTGGCCCGCTCGATGTCGGGCTTCTCCAACTTCGCCGTCTCCTTCTCCATCGTCTCGATCCTCTCCGGCTGCCTGACCCTGTACGGAACGGGGATGAACACCGGAGGCCCGGCCCTGATCATCTGGGGCTGGCCGGTGGTCGGTCTGCTCACGCTCTGCGTCGGGCTGGCGATGGCCGAGATCTGTTCCAGCTACCCGACGGCCGGCGGGCTCTACTACTGGTCCGCCAAACTGACCCGCAGCCGCGGCCCGGCCTGGAGCTGGTTCACCGGCTGGTTCAACTTCCTCGGCCAGGTCGCGGTGACCGCCGGTGTCGACTACGGCGCCGCCTTCTTCACCAACGCCTTCCTCACGCTCCGCTTCGGCATCGAGGCCAGCCCCGCGCACACCATGGAGATCTTCGCCGTCATCCTGCTGGCGCACGGCCTGCTCAACACCCTGGGGGTGCGCCTGGTCGCGGTCCTCAACAGCGTGTCCGTGTGGTGGCACCTGGTGGGCGTCGCGGTCATCGTCGGCGCGCTCGCCGTGCTCCCCGACCAGCACGCCTCGGCCTCCTTCGTCTTCACCGAGTTCGTCAACGGGACCGGATTCCACAACCAGTTCTACGTGGCGATGATCGGCCTGCTGATGGCCCAGTACACCCTCACCGGCTACGACGCCTCCGCGCACATGACCGAGGAGACCCACGACGCCGCCCGCTCCGGCCCGCGCGGGATCGTCAACGCCATCACCGTCTCCCTGGCGGCGGGTTGGATCCTGCTGCTCGGCATCACCTTCGCGATCCGCGACTACGACGGCGCGCTCAACAGCGACACCCAGGTCCCGCCCGCGCAGATCTTCATCGACGCGATCGGCGCCGGCGGCGCCGAGGTCCTGCTGCTGATCGTCATCGGAGCCCAGTTCTTCTGCGGGATGGCCTCCGTCACTGCCAACTCCCGTATGATCTACGCCTTCTCCCGCGACGGCGCGCTGCCCGGCTCCCGCCTGTGGCACCGCATCGACCCGCGCACCCAGACCCCGACCAACGCGGTCTGGCTGGCGACCGGCGGCGCGCTGCTGCTCGGCCTGCCCGCGCTGTGGAACAACACCGCCTACACCGCCGTGACCTCCATCTCCGTCATCGGCCTGTACATCTCCTATGTCATCCCGGTGTACCTGCGACTGCGCCAGGGCGAGGACTTCCCGCGCGGTCCCTGGCACCTGGGCCGGTGGAGCCGGCCGGTCGGCATCGTCGCGGTCGCCTGGACGGCAGTGATCACCGTCCTGTTCATGCTCCCCACTGCCAGCCCGATCACCGCCGAGAACTTCAACTACACGCCCGTCGCCGTGGCCGTCGTCGTCGGCTTCGCCGGCGTGTGGTGGCTGGCCTCCGCCCGGCACTGGTTCACCGGGCCCCACGTCCAGAGCACGCCACCCGAACCCGACGCACGGGACACCGAACTGGAGGTCCGATGACCAGCCCCCGGCTCACCCTCGACGAACTGCGCGCCCGCGTGGCCGACGGGTCCGTCGACACCGTCGTGCTCGCCATGACCGACATGCAGGGCCGCCTCCAGGGCAAGCGCGTCGCCGCCGAGTACTTCCTCGACGACGTGGTGCCCGGCGCCGCGGAGGGCTGCGGCTACCTGCTGGCCGTCGACATCGACATGAACACCGTCGACGGGTACGAGATCTCCTCCTGGGAGAACGGCTACGGCGACCTGGTGCTGCGCCCCGACCTCGCCACCCTGCGGTCCGTCCCCTGGCACCCCGCCACCGTCATGGTCCAGTGCGACGTCACCCACCACGACGGCAGCCCGGTCGCTGTCTCCCCGCGCCAGGTCCTGCAACGCCAGCTGGACCGGCTCGCCGGCTACGGCTGGCAGGCCCAGGCCGCCACCGAGCTGGAGTTCATCGTCTTCCGAGACACCTACGAACAGGCCTGGGACAAGGACTACACCCGGCTCACCCCGGCCAACCAGTACAACGTCGACTACTCCATCCTCGGCACCGGCCGGATCGAGCCCCTCCTACGCAGGCTCCGCAACGGCATGGCCGGCGCCGGCCTCACCGTCGAGTCCGCCAAGGGCGAGTGCAACCTCGGCCAGCACGAGATCGCCTTCAAGTACGCCGACGCCCTCACCACCTGCGACAACCACGCCGTCTACAAGACCGGCGCCAAGGAGATCGCCGCCCAGGAGGGCTGCAGCCTCACGTTCATGGCGAAATACGACGAACGCGAGGGTAACTCCTGCCACATCCACCTGAGCCTGCGCGACGAGCAGGGCGCCCCGGTGTTCGCCGGTGACCGTCCGCACGGCTTCTCCCGCATCATGGAGCACTTCCTCGCCGGACAGCTCGCCTGCCTGGCCGACTTCGCCCTGCTGCTCGCACCCACCGTCAACTCCTACAAGCGCTACGTGCCCGGCAGCTTCGCCCCCACCGCCATCGCCTGGGGCCGCGACAACCGCACCTGCGCCCTGCGCGTGGTCGGTCACGGCCCCTCGCTGCGCTTCGAGAACCGCGTCCCCGGCGGCGACGTCAACCCGTACCTCGCGGTCGCCGCCCTGATCGCGGCCGGACTGCACGGCGTCGAGCAACAGCTCGAACTCGAACCGGAGTTCACCGGTAACGCGTACGCCTCCGCCGCGCCCCGGGTGCCCGCCACCCTGCGCGACGCGGTCGACGCCTTCGAACGCAGCACAGTCGCCACCGAGGCCTTCGGCAAGGACGTCGTCCGGCACTACACCCACGCCGGACGCACCGAACTCGCCTCCTACGAGCGGGCGGTGACCGACTGGGAGCGGCGCCGCGGATTCGAGCGGCTGTGACGCGCGACGACCGCCGACGACCGCTGATCGGCATCACCAGCTACCAGGACGACGCCGGCTGGTCCGTCTGGAACCAGCGTGCCTCCCTCCTGCCCCAGACGTACGTCGACGCCGTCGTCCGCGCGGGCGGCACCCCGGTGCTGTTGCCCCCGCAACCCGGCGGGGCCGACCACCTGCTCGACGCCCTGGACGGGCTCGTCCTCGCCGGCGGACCGGACATCGACCCGGCCCGGTACGCGGCGACCGCCGATTCGCGCACCGGCCCGCCCCACCACGCCCGCGACGACTGGGAGAGCCGGCTCCTGGGCGCCGCCCTGGCCCGGGACCTGCCGATGCTCGGCATCTGCCGCGGCATGCAGCTGCTCAACGTCGAACTCGGCGGCACCCTCCTCCAGCACCTGCCAGACGAGAGCCACCAGACCGTCCCCGCCCGCTTCGTCCGCCACCGGGTCGGCCTGGTGGACGGCAGTCGGCTCGCCGCCGTCCTGGGGTCGGCCGCCGAGGTCTCCTGCTACCACCACCAGGCCGTCGACCGGCTCGGCACCGGTCTGCGGGTCACCGCCTGGAGCGCGGACGGCGTCGTCGAGGCGCTCGAACTTCCCGGCCACCGCTTCGCGTTGGGCGTCCAGTGGCACCCCGAGACCGACCCAGACGACGTGCGGGTCCTCCGCGCGCTCGTCACTGCCAGTCAGACCACCTCCACGCACAGGGAGACAGCTCCATGACCGAACCGGACCTCTTCGAGGTCGTCAACCCCGCCACCGAGGAGGTGATCACCACCGTCGAACTGGCCGGCCTCGCCGAAACCGATGCCGCCGTCGCCCGCGCCCGCGCCGCGTTCGACGCTTGGCGCCGAGTGGCACCCGCCGACCGGGCTCGGCTGCTGCGCTCCTTCGCCGCCGCCGTCGACGCCGACCGCGAGCACCTTGCCGCCCTGGAGGTCGCCAACGCCGGCCACACCATCGGCAACGCGCGCTGGGAGGCGGGCAACGCGCGTGACGTCATCGAGTACTACGCCGCCGCGCCCGAGCGGCTGTTCGGCCGACAGATCCCGGTGTCCGGCGGCATCGATGTCACCTTCCAGGAGCCGATCGGCGTGGTCGGGGTCATCGTGCCGTGGAACTTCCCGATGCCGATCGCCGCCTGGGCCCTGGCCCCGGCGCTGGCCGCGGGCAACACCGTCATCGTCAAACCGGCCGAACTCACTCCACTCACCGCCCTGCGCCTCGGCGAACTCGCCCTCCAGGCCGGGATCCCGGAAGGCGTGCTGCAGATCCTGCCAGGCCGCGGCCCGGTCGTCGGACACCGCTTCGTCACCCACCCCGACGTGCGCAAGGTGGTGTTCACCGGCTCGACCCGGGTTGGCAAGGAGATCATGGCGGGCTGCGCCGCCCAGGTGAAACCGGTCACCCTCGAACTCGGCGGCAAGAGCGCCAACATCGTCTTCGCCGACGCCGACCTCGCCAAGGCCGCCGCGACAGCCCCCTATGCGGTCTTCGACAACGCAGGCCAGGACTGCTGCGCCCGCTCCCGGATCCTGGTCGAAGCATCCGTTTTCGAGGACTTCCTGGAGCTCCTGGAACCAGCCGTCCGCGGCGTGCGGGTCGGTGACCCGACCGACGAGAAGACCGAGATGGGCCCGCTGATCTCCGCTGCCCACCGGGCGCGGGTCTCCTCCTACGTCCCGGACGGGTCGGCTGTCGCCTTCCGGGGCAGCGTCCCCGACGGGCCCGGCTTCTGGTACCCGCCGACCGTGCTCGCGCCCGTGCGGCACGACGACCGCGTCTTCACCGAGGAGATCTTCGGCCCGGTCGTCACGGTCGTCCCGTTCCGCGACGAACAGGACGCGCTGCGCATCGCCAACGCCACCGAGTACGGGCTGTCCGGCTCCATCTGGACCAGGGACGTCGGGCGCGCACTGCGGGTCTCGCGCGGCGTGGACGCCGGCAACCTGTCCGTCAACTCGCACTCCTCGGTGCGCTACACCACGCCGTTCGGCGGCTTCAAGCAGTCCGGCCTCGGCCGCGAGCTCGGCCCGGACGCCCTCGACGCCTTCACCCAGACCAAGAACGTCTTCATCTCCACGGAGGAGTGATCAGCATGACCCAGCGACTCGACGGCCGGGTGGCCGTCATCACCGGCGCGGGCAGCGGCATCGGCCTGGCGACCGCCCGCCGCTTCGCCGCCGAGGGCGCCAAGGTGGTCTGCGTCGACCTCGACGCCGAGACCGGCGCCAAGGCCGCGAACGAGGTCGACGGCCTGTTCATCCAGGCCGACGTCACCGACGAGGACGCGGTGCGCGACCTCTTCCAGCGGGTCGTCGACGAGTACGGGCGGCTCGACATCGCCTTCAACAACGCGGGCATCTCGCCGCCGGACGACGACTCCATCCTCACCACCGGCCTGGACGCCTGGAAGCGGGTCCAGGAGGTCAATCTGACCAGTGTCTACCTGTGCTGCAAGTACGCGATCCCGCACATGCAGCGCCAGGGCAAGGGGTCGATCATCAACACCGCGTCGTTCGTCGCCGTGATGGGTGCGGCCACCTCGCAGATCTCCTACAGCGCCTCCAAGGGCGGAGTGCTGGCCATGTCCCGCGAGCTGGGCGTGCAGTTCGCCCGCGAGGGCGTCCGGGTCAACGCGCTCTGCCCCGGCCCGGTGAACACCCCGTTGCTGCAGGAGCTGTTCGCCAAGGACCCGGAGCGGGCCGCCCGTCGACTGGTCCACATCCCGCTCGGCCGCTTCGCCGAGCCCGAGGAGATCGCCGCGGCGGTGGCCTTCCTCGCCTCCGACGACTCGTCCTTCATGACCGCCAACACCTTCCTCGTCGACGGCGGCATCTCCGGCGCCTACGTGACGCCGCAGTAGCGGCGCTCACCTCCGGAGGACACCGACGGCTCGCCCCCCGTGACAGGGGCGGGCGAGCCGTCGTGGACGACACACGCAGGTCGGCTGCTGCCCGCGCGGGCCACCACGCTGGCCACGTCGGTGGCCGAGTTCTGGTGCGGCTGACGGCCGGTCGTCCGCCTCGCCGGTCTGCCCATGTGGGTTCGCCGGCGCCCGGCCGACCGGGTCGGGGCGATGGCCGAGGGCCTGGCTGAGGAGCTCCGGCCGGGCCCGGATCCGGGCCCGGTACCAGGACGGCGTGTCACCCGCAGTCGCATTCGTCCGTCGTCAACTCCCGTGCGCCCAGTGCGACACGCGTACCGGCGGCCTCAAGGACCTTTTCCGCAACCATGCACCCCACCTTGCGTGACGGACCGCCGGCACCGAAGTTCACGCACGGCTATTGACTCCTATTCCAACAGTGGCGATTCTCGTCACACCGAGTGCGCGGTTCATGACAGCCGGCCCGGACGGGTCGGTCCGCGTGTCCCGGACGTCGCCCGGTGTCCGTCCGCGCCACCCCCTCACCTCGGACACGGGTGGTGATCATGCACCAACTCCCGCACAGCAGGCGCCGATTCGTCACACTTCTGGCCGCACTCCTTACCCTGGCCGCCATGGTGCTCGCCGTTCCGGCGCCTGCGGCGCCGGGCGAGACGGGCTGGTGGAACCCGACCGCACGGCCCGCGCCCGACTCGCAGATCAACGTCACAGGCGAGCCGTTCCGCGGGACCGACGCCCAGGGGCGAGTCCGGGGCTTCGTCGACGCGCACGACCACATCATGGCCAACGAGGCGTTCGGCGGCCGGCTCATCTGCGGCAAGTCCTTCTCCGAAGCCGGGATCGCGGACGCACTGAAGGACTGTCCCGAACATTACCCGGACGGCTCGCTCGCCATCTTCGACTTCATCACCAAGGGCGGCGACGGCAAGCACGACCCGGTCGGCTGGCCGACCTTCAAGGACTGGCCGGCCCATGACTCGCTCACCCACCAGCAGAACTACTACGCCTGGATCGAACGGGCCTGGCGCGGCGGCCAGCGCGTCCTGGTCAACGACCTGGTCACCAACGGGGTGATCTGCTCGGTCTACTTCTTCAAGGACCGCAGCTGCGACGAGATGACCTCCATCCGTCTCCAGGCGCAGAGGACGTACGAGCTGCAGGCCTACATCGACACGATGTACGGCGGGCCGGGCAAGGGCTGGTTCCGGATCGTCACCGACAGCGCGCAGGCCCGCGAGGTGGTCAAGCAGGGCAAGCTGGCCGTCGTTCTCGGTGTGGAGACCTCCGAGCCGTTCGGCTGCAAGCAGATTCTCGACGTCGCCCAGTGCAGCAAGGCCGACATCGACCGCGGTCTGGACGAGCTGTACGGGCTGGGCGTGCGCAGCATGTTCCTCTGCCACAAGTTCGACAACGCGCTCTGCGGGGTGCGCTTCGACGAGGGCGCGCTCGGGACGGCGATCAACGTCGGTCAGTTCCTCTCGACCGGCACCTTCTGGAAGACCGAGAAGTGCGCCGGGCCGCAGCACGACAACCCGATCGGTCTCGCCCCGGCGCCCGAGGCGCAGAAGCAGCTCCCGACGGGGGTGGCGGTGCCGGCCTACGCCGGCGACGCGCAGTGCAACAGCCGCGGCTTGACCGAGCTCGGCGAGTACGCGGTGCACGGGCTGATGAAACGCAAGATGATGCTCGAGGTCGACCACATGAGCGTCAAGGCGGCCGCGCGCTCGTTCGACATCCTGGAGTCCGAGTCCTACCCGGGCGTGATCTCCTCCCACAGCTGGATGGACCTCGACTGGATCGAGCGGGTCTACAAGCTCGGCGGATTCGTCGCCCAGTACATGAACGGCGCCGAGGCGTTCAGCGCTGAGGCCAAGCGCACCGACGCGCTGCGCGACAAGTACCACGTGGGCTACGGCTACGGCACCGACATGAACGGCGTCGGCGGCTGGCCCGGCCCGCGCGGGGCGAACACCCCTAACCCGGTGCACTACCCGTTCCGCAGCCAGGACGGCGGATCCCTCATCGACCGCCAGACCACCGGGGCGCGCACCTGGGACATCAACACGGACGGCGCCGCGCACTACGGTCTGGTGCCGGACTGGCTGGAGGACATCCGGCAGGCCGGCGGCCAGGACGTGGTGGACGATCTCTTCCGCGGCGCCGAGTCCTACCTCACCACCTGGGGAGCCTCGGAGCAGCACCGGGCCTCGGTCAACCTGGCCGCGGGCCGCCCGGCCACGGCCAGCACCACCGAGTGGTGGAACCCGTTCGTCAGCTACGCGCCCGGCCGGGCGGTGGACGGAGACCCGGGTACTCGCTGGGCCAGCGAGTGGAGCGACGACCAGTGGCTCCAGGTCGACCTCGGGTCCACCACCCTGGTCGGGCGCGTCACGCTGGACTGGGAACGCGCCTACGGGCGGGCGTACCGGATCGAGGTCTCCACCGACGGGAGCAGTTGGCAGTCGGTATGGTCCACCACCACGGGGGACGGCGGCATCGACACCGCACGGTTCGGCGGCGTCCCGGCCCGCTACGTCCGCGTGCACGGGGTGCAGCGCGGCACCCAGTGGGGTTACTCGCTGTACGAGGTCGGCGTCTACAGCAGCTAGGACTCTTCCGGTCGGCCACGCGGGGTCGATCCTCCGGACTCCGCGCCGCACCCGGCGGGGGACAGGCCGTGGTCACCACGACCGGGTGGCACCGGGGCCGCAGGCGGCCCCGGTGCGGAAAGGCCGGGAACAAGGGGGAACGGGGGTGCCTCGACCTTGGGAGCGGGCGTCGGGGACCGGACCGGGCAACGGCACTCAGGCCTGCGTGACCAGCTCCAGGTACGAGTCGTGCCACAGGTCCTCGTCCCCGTCCGGCAGCAGCAGGATGCGGTCGGGCCGGAGCGCCTCGATGGCGCCGGGGTCGTGGGTGACCATCACGATCGCGCCCGGGTAGGTGCCGACCGCCGCCAGGACCTCCGCCCGGGAGACCGGGTCCAGGTTGTTGGTCGGCTCGTCCAGGAGGAGCACGTTGGCGCCGGAGTGGGGTGGGGGCAACACTCTGCCAACCGCGATCGGGTACGTCGACCTCTACCTGCGCAAATCGCGTGTGGTACGTCATGAGGATCCCCGAGAGCCGACCTCCATCGAGCGGCTGGCTCCCGCCTGATGAGTTCATCGCCACCCTCCCTCGGGCGACCGCGTACGCCTCGCTGTACCGGAGACGCTGGCCGAGATGTGTCGGCCGGCCGCCGCGCCGGACGGCGACTGGTCGGCCGGCTACGGCCTGGGCCGGCAGCTCCAGCAGGTGGTCAGCCGGCTGCGGGTCGGCCACGGCGGCTCGATGCCCGGCTTCCTCGCCTCGCTCTTGTTCAGGGAGCAGGACGATGTGGCGGTCGTCATGCTCGTACACCACGGCCAGCCCCAACCTCGGCCAGGTGGCCCGCGACCTGATCGCGATCACCGCCGGGCGCGAGCCGCGGATCCCCGAGCCCGGGCGGCCCTTCACCGACGTCGACCCTGGAGCTGTTGGCGCTGACCGGCCCCTGGTGCTGTGGCACCAGCGCGGTCGCGCTGCACCTGCGAGCCGGCCGTGTGCTGGAGCTCACAGCGCTGGGCGGCGCGGCCCGCACCTCACGGTTCCGGCCCGGGCCGGACGGGACCTGGACCGGGCTGGACGGCTACTGCGCGGGCGAGCCGCTGCGCGTGGTGCACCGGGCCGACAGCACGGTCGACCACCTGGACCAGGCCGGCTTCGTCCACACCCGCACCCCGTACGATCCGGCAGCCGAGGTGCCGGGAGGCGTCGATGCGCAGGGTTGGCAGGCAGGCTGACCTCCGGTCAGGTCGGCGCGCCCCAGGGCGGGCGCGCCGGCCCGAACCCGCGACCCGCACGGCGCGCCATCGGGCGGTGGCCGCCGCGCTGGGCCCGGCGGCCCGTACTGACACGGACTCATAGGGCCGTTGTCGAATCGTTATCAAGCGCTATTGTGGATCATTCGGACAATCCGGCCGGGCCGTGACCCAGCTCACGAGGCCTTGTGCTAATGGCTCCGTGCCGTTTACGGTCCTTCTCGTTCGTCTCCGTACGAAACGAACCCCGCTCTCCGGAACGCCGAATCCTGCCGCCGGATCGGGCGGGCACGTGCATCCATGAAGCACCGCGGCAGGGGCGGGGGACCCACAGGTAAGTCGCCTCATCCGGACTGGTTCCGGCGGGGCTAGGGGTGAAGCCGCGTCTCTGCGCGGCCGGGCAACTCCAGCCCGAACCCGACAGCTCACCTCGCAGGCGTGTGAGAGGAATCGCACTTCATGCTGCCCGTCAACGCTCGCCCCAGCCTGTTCGCTGTCGGTTCCGTCAAGCGCATCGTCGCGGCCGCCGTGGTCGTCGGCGTCGGCGTCGGCATCCCGGTGGTCGCCGCCACCGCCGCGAACGCCGCCCCCGTCAAGCCCGCCCCGGCGCACTCGGCCCCGGCCGCCGCCCCGCAGGCGCCCGCTGTCTACACCGTCCAGAGCGGTGACTCCCTCACCAAGATCGCCACCACGCACAACGTGCAGGGCGGCTGGCAGAGGCTCTACGAGCTCAACAAGTCCGTGCTGACCAAAGGCCCGGGCAAGATCTACCCGGGCCAGCACCTGACCCTGGGCGGGGCCGCCCCGGCTCCGGCCAAGCCGGCCGCCGCCAGCCCGTTGGCCGCCACCCCGGCCGCCCCGGTCGCCAACACCCCGGCCGCGCTGCAGGCGCTTGCGGCCTCGATCGTCCCGGCGAACCAGCTGGCCTCGTTCGACCAGATCATCAGCCACGAGAGCGGCTGGAACATCCACGCCACCAACCCGAGCTCGGGTGCCTACGGCCTGCCGCAGGCGCTGCCCGGCAACAAGATGGCCTCGGCCGGTTCCGACTGGCAGAACAACCCCGCCACCCAGCTCAAGTGGGCCCTGCAGTACATGAACACCGTCTACGGCAGCCCGAACGCCGCCTGGGCGTTCTGGCAGGTGCACAGCGCGTACTGATCGGACCTCTCCCGATCAGTACGGCCTGATCGGGCCTGATCGGCCTGTTCGAACCGATGGGTCCGAGCGAGTACCGCCTGTCGGCCGGATGTCCGGCGGCTGACGGGTGCCAAGCGGCCACCTGACCGGCCCGGTTCACGTAGCGATGCGTGAGCCGGGCCGTCGGCGTGCCCGGGGTCCGGACGGGACCGCGGTGCGGGCAGTCCGCCGCGGCGTAGCGCACCGGCTACTCGGCGTACACGGCGAGGTCCTCGTCCCACCTCGAACACCGTTGGAACGGCCGTTGTGATCTCAGTGAATCCCGCACCGTCAGGGGAGGGCGGGGAGTGGCGAGTGTCGGTACTCCTCCATCGCGTCGAGCAACCAGTCCGCGAGGTACTGGGCGAACGACCCGCGGACCAGGAGCCGGTACGACGGCGCCTCGTCGAGCTGGTGGAGCACCACGTTGACCTTGGACACCGTCGTCTGGGCGCAGCGGCCCGGCGCGAAGGCGCGCGGGTGCAGATCGAGTGAGCAGCCCTTCTCCAGCACCTGGCGTGCGGCCGGGCCGGTCAGTTCGAGCGTCGTGCGGTTGGCGGAGACGTCCACGACCGATCCGGGCTCGTCTGCCAGCGCCGCGCGCAGAACCCGCTCGGTGGTCGGCCCCGAGCCGTCGGGGCCGACGACGAGCCACTCGTCCGGGCCCAGCCACAGCACCTGGAGGTCGCCTGCTCGGACGGCGGTGTCGGCCTGGGCCGGCAGAGCCGCGCCGAGCGCCTTGCCGACCCGCGCCGCGGCCGCGCCGGCCGGGTCGAGCCGGAGGTTGAGCTGGGCATGGAACGGGACCTCGCGCAGCCGGACACCTCGTTCGCTGGTGACAGCAGGGCCGAGATGGGGGTACCCACGGCCGGAGGCTGGGGGAGTGTCGGTGAGATGTCCGAGCGGACTCTGCCGCAGCCGGTCAACCGTCACGGCGGGCTCCCTTCGGGTCGTAGAGGACGGGGTCGGCGACGGTCGCGGCGACCGTGCGGCCGTCTGCGAGCGGTGCGAGGACGGTCTCGCCGATCCTGTCCCGGCCGCCTCGGACGAGGGCGAGAGCGAAGGTCCGGCCGAGCGCGGCGCTGCGGTAGCTGGAGGTCACGTGGCCGAGCGAGGGCACCGGGCCGGCCGTGGTGTCGACGCCCTCGGCCACCAGCTGGGAGCCCTCCGGCAGCAACTCGGCGCGGTCGACCGGCAGCAGCGCGACCAGGTGCTTCCGGTCGGCCCGCGCGGTGTCCGCCCGCCGGAAGGACCGCTTGCCGACGAAGTGCTTGTGGCGGGAGACGATCCACTCCATGCCGAGGTCCTGCGGGGTGACCGTGCCGTCCGTGTCCTGGCCGACGATGGGGTATCCCTTCTCCGCGCGTAGCACGTGCATGGTCTCGGTGCCGTAGGGGGTGATTCCGGCCGGGCCGCCCGCCGCGATCACGGCCTCCCACGCGGCGAGGCCGAACCAGCTCGCGACGTTGATCTCGTACGCCAGCTCGCCGGAGAAGGAGATGCGGCAGATCCGGGCCGGGATGCCGTTGGCCAGTCCGGCCTGACTGACCGTCATGAACGGGAATGCCTCGTTGGAGACGTCCAGATCGGGCGCGAGGGCGGTAAGGACCTCACGGGACCGGGGGCCGACGACGGCGACGGTGGACCACTGCTCGGTCACCGAGGTGCAGCGCACGCGCAGCTCGGGCCACTCGGTCTGCAGCCACTCCTCGAGCCAGTCGAACACGGCCGCCGCGTTGCCCGTGGTCGTCGTCAGGTAGTAGTGGTCGTCGGAGAGCCGCACGGTGACACCGTCGTCGAAGACCATGCCGTCGGGACGGCACATGATGCCGTAACGGGCCGATCCCACGGCCAGTTTGGCGAAGCCGTTGGTATAGATGCGGTCCAGGAACGCCCCGGCGTCGGGGCCGACGATGTCGATCTTTCCGAGGGTGGAGGCGTCCATGACCGCGACGCCTTCGCGGGCCGCTCGGCACTCCCGCAGCACGGCGGCGTCCATGTCCTCATCCGACTCCGGGTAGTACCGGGGGCGCTTCCACTGGCCGACGTTCTCGAAGACCGCGCCGTGCCGGACGTGCCAGGGGTGGATCGGCGTGGTGCGCACCGGGTCGAAGAGTGGGCCGCGCTCGCGCCCGGCGAGGAGGGCGAAGGAGACGGGTACGTACGGGCCGCGGAAGGTGGTGGTGCCCACCTCGCCGGGCGAACTCGCCCCCAGCAGACGGGCGATGGCGCCGATCGCATTGACCCCGCAGCCCTTGCCCTGGTCGTGGGCGGTGCCGATGGTGGTGTAGCGCTTGATGTGCTCGACGGAGCGCATCCCGGCCCGGATCGCCCGCTGGACGTCGGCGACGGTCGCGTCGCGCTGGGAGTCGATGAAGTGGTCGCGCCAGGTGGCCGGTTCGCCGTCCTCGCCGGGCACGATCCAGACCGGACGCGGCGGCGCGGGCGGCTCGTCGCCCGTGCCGGGTGGCACCGGTGGGACGGCCGCGGGGAACCCGGCGCGGGTCGCGGCCTCCGCTCCGGCCGAGAAGCCCTCGCCGAGGCAGCCGGCGAGGTCGTACGTGCCGCGCCCGGCTCCGACGGCCTGGACGCGCTGGGCGTTCACGTCCGGGACGAACGCGGCGATCGTCTCCGCGTACCGCACGGTGCCCCGGGACTGGCTCCACAGATGCACCGCCGGGCTCCAGCCGCCCGAGACGGCGAGCAGGTCGCAGGCCGTCTCGCGTACCGGCCCGGTCAGCGCGTCACCGCCGGTCAGTCCGCTGATCCGCACCGCCGTGATCCGTTCCGCACCGGCGGTCGCGACCACGGCGGACCCGGGGAGCACCTCGATCCCGACGCGGCGCGCGGCGGCGACCAGCGCGGCGGGCGGCTGCGGGCGGGTGTCCACCAGTGCGGCCACTTCGGCGCCGGCCGCGGCGAGTTCGAGGGCCGTGGCGTAGGCGTGGTCGTTGGTGGTGAACACGACGGCGCGCCGACCGGGGAGGACCGCGTACCGGTTGAGGTAGCTGCGGACGGCGGCGGCCGACATCACCCCGGGGCGGTCGTTGCCCGCGAACACCATCGGACGCTCGTGCGACCCGGTCGCCAGGACGACCTGACGGGCCCTCAGGTGCCAGAGCCTCTGGCGGGACACGCCCGGGACGGGGTGCGGGCCCAGGTGGTCGGTGCGGCGCTCGGCGACCAGCAGGTAGTTGTGGTCGTGGTAGCCGATCGCGGTGGCGCGGGTGAGGATCCGGGTCTCGGGCTGGGCGGCGAGTTCGCCGCGGACGGCTTCGACCCAGTCGAGTGCGGGGCGCCCGTCGATCTCCTCGCGGCCGCTGAGCAGCGCGCCACCGAGCTCCGGCTGGTCGTCGACCAGGACGGCCCGGGCTCCGGAGCGCCCGGCGGCGAGTGCGGCGGCAAGTCCCGCCGGGCCGCCGCCGACGACGAGGACGTCGGTGTGGAGGTGCATCTTGTCGTGGACGGCCTCGTCGGGCGCCTCGTCGAGCCGGCCCCGGCCCCGCAGGCTGCTGGCCCGCAGCCCGTCGTACAGCTCGACCGTGGTGGCGAGCAGCATCGGTTCCGAGCAGGGGCCGTCGACCTGCACCAGTGCGTGGGGTTCGTCGACGCCTGCCGTGACGATCCCGCGTGGGCGCTCGCGGTAGAGGCTGGGGGCGGTGCCGAGGACGCCGTTGGCGAGCAGTGCTGAGGCGAGGGTGTCGCCGCGCAGCCCGGAGTACTCGACCCCGTCGTAGCTGAACCGCAGCACGGTCGTGCGATCGACGCGACCGCCCTCGGGGACGCGGTGGGTCATGCGTTCACCTCGGGCTTCGGCTGCCCGGCCGGGTAGACGGCCAGGATGTCGTGGGTGACGGTGTGGCGGATGACGTTGAACCAGCGGCGGCATCCGGCGGCGTGGGACCAGCGCTCCGCGAACGGGCCCTTGGGGTTGTCGCGGACGAAGACGTACTCGGCCCACTCGGTGTCGGAGAGCGCCTCGGGGTCGGCCGGGTAGGCGACGTGGGCCTGGCCGCCGTAGTGGAAGTCGGTCTCGTCGCGTTCCCCGCACCAGGGACAGGCGATGAGCAGCATGTGTCCTCCTGTGAGGGCTGAGGGCTCAGTGTGCGACGGCGGCGGCGCCGTGCTCGTCGATGAGGGCGCCGGTGGTGAAGCGTTCCAGCGAGAAGGGCTCGTTCAGCGGGTGCGGTTCACCGGTGGCGATGGTGTGGGCGTAGACCCAGCCCGAGGAGGGTGTCGCCTTGAAACCGCCGGTTCCCCAGCCGCAGTTGAGGTAGAGGTTCTCGATCGGAGTCGGTCCGATGATCGGCGAGGCGTCCGGGGTGACGTCGACGATGCCGCCCCAGGTGCGCAGCACGTGGGCGCGGGCGAAGGCCGGGAACAGTTCGAGGGCCGCCGCCATCTGGTGCTCGATCTGGTGGAACGAGCCGCGTTGGCCGTAGCCGTTGTACGAGTCGATTCCCGCGCCCATGACCAGTTCGCCCTTGTGCGCCTGGCTGACGTACACGTGCACGTGGTTGGACATGACGACGGTCGGGTGCACGGGTTCGAGCAGTTCGGAGACCAGGGCCTGCAGCGGGTGGCTCTGGAGCGGCAGACGCAGGCCGAGCAGGTCGGCGAGGGTGCTGGTGTGCCCGGCGGCGGCCAGCGCGACCCGGCCGGCGGCAATCCGGCCGCGGGTGGTCTCGACGCCGACGACCCGCGCGCCGTCGCGGACGAAGCCGGTCACCTCGCAGTTCTGGATCAGGTCGATGCCGTACTCGTCGGCCTTGCGCGCCAGGGCCCAGGCGACGTGGTCGTGCTTGGCGATGCCCGCGCGGGGCTGGAGGGTCGCGCCGAGGACCGGGTAGCGCACGTCCGGCGAGGTGTTGACGATCGGGCAGAAGGCGCGGACCTCGTCCGGGTCGAGCCACTCGGCGTCGACCCCGCCGATCCGGTTGGCGTTGACCCGCCGGGTGCCCTCACGGACGTCCTGCAGGGTGTGCGCGAGGTTGAGCACGCCGCGCCGGCTGAACAGGAAGTCGTACTCCAGCTCCTCCGGCAGCTCCTCCCACAGTTTCAGCGCGTGCTCGTAGATCGCCGCGCTCTCCTCGCAGAGGTAGTTCGAGCGGATGATCGTGGTGTTGCGTGCCATGTTGCCGCCGGCCAGCCAACCGCGTTCGAGCACCGCGACGTTGGTGATGCCGTGGTTGCGGGCCAGGTAGTAGGCGGTGGCCAGTCCGTGGCCGCCCGCGCCGACGATGACGACGTCGTAGGACGGCCTTGGGTCGGGCGTGCGCCACAGCCAGTCGGGGTGCTCGGGAAGCTGGTGGGACATGGCAGGACTCCTGGGCTCCTGGGTGGGGCGGCGGGGTGGCCGGGAACCGGGAGACCAGGATGAGCAGCCGCCGCCGATCGTCGGCGCCGTGCAGCCATCGTGACTCGCCTCCCTGACGTGTGGAGGGCAACGAAGCTGTTTCAGATTACGCACACAGTTGCGTCACCCACAACAGTCGGGAGGGACTGGCCTCGGTGGAAAACCTGGCATCACAGGCTGGTACGGCTTGACGCCGATCCGAGCCGCGCGGAGACTGTTGCGCCATACGGAGCTGGTTTCACTTGAGGAAACTTGCTGTCGACGTCGTGTTGAACGTCAGTTCCCCTGCCCCATCCCGCCTCGCCATCGCCCGACAACCGCCTGGTTGCGGTACCGCACCCACCGGGCGCCGACAGCTACGGCAGGAACACATGACCTTTCAGCAGTACGACTTCATCATCGTCGGCGGAGGATCGGCCGGTTGTGCGCTCGCGGCCCGGCTGAGCTCGGACCCGGGGAACCGGGTGCTGGTACTGGAGGCCGGGCGGCCCGACTACCCGTGGGACGTCTTCATCCACATGCCGGCCGCCCTGACCTTCCCGATCGGGAGCCGCTTCTACGACTGGAAGTACGAGTCCGAGCCCGAGCCGTTCATGAACGGACGGCGGATCTACCACGCCCGGGGCAAGGTCCTGGGCGGCTCCAGCAGCATCAACGGCATGATCTTCCAGCGCGGCAACCCGCTGGACTACGAGCGCTGGGGCGCCGACCCCGGCATGAAGACCTGGGACTACGCGCACTGCCTGCCGTACTTCAAGAAGATGGAGAACTGCCTGGCAGACCGGGAGGCCCGGCGCGAAGCAGCCGATGGCCCCGGTTTCCGTGGCCACGACGGCCCGCTCGTCATGGAGCGCGGGCCGGTCACCAATCCGCTCTTCGGCGCCTTCTTCGAGGCCGTCCAGCAGGCCGGGTACCCGCTGACCGATGACGTCAACGGTCACCGCCAGGAGGGCTTCGCCCCCTTCGACCGCAACCTGCACCGCGGCCGCCGCCTCAGCGCCGCCCGCGCCTACCTGCACCCCGTCATGGGCCGCCCGAACCTCGAAGTGCGGACCCGGGCGCTCGCCACCCGCGTACTCTTCGACGGCAAGCGGGCCGTCGGTGTGGAGTACGCCCGCCGGGGTTCGATGGAGCGCGTACAGGGCGGGAAGATCATCCTCTCCGGAGGCGCGGTAAACTCCCCCCAACTGCTTCAGCTTTCGGGCGTCGGCAACGCGGACGAGCTGTCCGCCCTCGGCATCAGGCCCGTCCACCACCTGCCCGGCGTCGGCGAGAACCTCCAGGACCACCTGGAGGTGTACGTCCAGCACGCCTGCAGGCAGCCCGTCTCGGTGCAGCCGCAACTCCAGCTCTGGCGGCGGCCGTTCATCGGCGCGCAGTGGCTGTTCCTGCGCAGCGGGCCGGGGGCGACCAACCACTTCGAGGCCGGCGGCTTCGTGCGCAGCAACGAGGACGTCGACTACCCCAACCTGATGTTCCACTTCCTGCCGATCGCCGTCCGCTACGACGGCTCCGCGCCGGCCGGAGGGCACGGCTACCAGGTGCACATCGGCCCGATGTACTCGGACGCGCGAGGCTCGGTGAAGATCAAGTCGCGCGACCCCCGCGTCCACCCCGCGCTGCGCTTCAACTACCTCTCCACCGCCCAGGACCGGCGGGAGTGGGTCGAGGCCATCCGCGTCACCCGGCACATCCTCGGCCAGGACGCCTTCGCCGAGTTCAGCGACGGCGAGATCTCGCCCGGCCCCGCCGTGGAGACCGACGAGCAGATCCTCGACTGGGTCGCCCGCGACGGCGAGACGGCCCTGCACCCCTCCTGCACCTGCAAGATGGGGACCGACGACATGTCAGTCGTCGACCCGACCACCATGCAGGTCCACGGCCTGGAGGGGCTGCACGTGGTGGACGCCTCTGCGATGCCGTACGTCACCAACGGCAACATCTACGCCCCCGTGATGATGCTCGCGGAGAAGTCCGCCGACATCATCCTCGGCAACACACCCCTCGAACCAGACCACGCCGAGTTCTACCGCCACCGCAAGGCGGCCTGAGCCGCGCGGAGTTCCGGCTGCGGCGGCGGGGAACAGCTGGACCGGCGATCGGCAGGGGGCCGGGTGGTGTGCCCGGCCCGTACGACTGCGGCGGCGAGCATCAGGACGTCCCCGAGTCGTGGTGCGTGCAGTCCGGTGCTGGAGGTGAGCAGCCCGACGGCCAGGACGCAGAGGCCGGCGGCGAGGAAGAACGTCGGGGGCAGGCTGCGGCCCCCGGTGCGGTCCATCAGGGGGGTGAGCACGATGGTCAGGCTGATGATCAGTCCGGCGTTGGCGGCGCTGGTGTGTGCCACCCCGTAGGTCTCCAGCACGAGAACGGTCGCCTGGGTGACTCCCAGGACGGACCCGGTGCGGACCTCGCCGGCGGTGGCCTGGCACTGATACCGCGCTGGACCGCCCGCCCACACCCCGACGTGGTTCTCAGGCCGCTGAGTGGAGTCCAGGCCCGACGACACATCGATGTGCTCCACCGGCCCGAGCGTGCGGCACGAAAGGCCGTCCGGACGGTCCTCGCCGAACTGCACCGCGCCGCCGCGGCGATCCAGGGCCGAGACACGGGCACGCCCCAGCCGGATGCCGGCACCTCAGCCGGACTGTGACCGGCGCAGCGTGGTGTGCGAGCTCGTCGGAACAGCAGCCGGCAGTGATCGGATCGCCGCCTCCCACGTCCTCGGAGTCAGCCGGAACTCCCGGCGGCTGAGCATCCAGGTCTCGCAACCCGGCCGTCAGTGGAGCGGGTGCTTCACCGCGAGGGTGGTGACGCGGGCCTTGAGGGCGGTGGCCTTGTCGGCGTCGAAGCCGGGGAGCAGCGCCTCGGCGATGACGTCGGAGACCCTCCGATGGGGCGCGGAATGCGGCTCAGCCGGTCGCGACCGCGGCGGCCGGGACGAGGGTGCGGCGGAGCCGGTTGAACGCCTTGGCCTGGTTCATCGCGAGTACGGCGACGGCCTGCCCGTCCCGCAGGTACACGGCAGCGAAGGAACGGCTGTCGAGGTCCCCCTCGACGATCCGGGGTTCGTCGCCCGGCCGGACGTGCCCGGCGAGCTGGATCCGCGCCAGGTACTGGTCGGACCAAAAGTAGGGGGCGGAGGCGGGTCCGGGTGCGGACGCACCGGACAGGAGTGTGCGGGCCGCGGTCCTCGGCTGCTCCATCGCGTTGGTCCAATGCTCGATGCGCGCGTGCCGCCCGGTAAAGGGGTTGGGGCAGCGGGCCACATCGCCGACGGCCACCACGTTGGGGAGGCTCGTCGCGCACCCGGCATCGCAGACCACCCCGTCGTCCACCCGGACGCCGGAGCCCGCGAGCCAGCCTGTCGCGGGACGGACCCCGACGCCGACCACGACGACCTCGGCGGGCAGCACGCGTCCGTCCGCCAGCCGTACACCGGAGACACGGCCGTCGCCTTCGAAGTCGGCGACGCCCACGCCGCACAGCAGGCGGACCCCGTGGTCGGTGTGGAGCGAGGCGCAGGCCCGGCCCATCTCGCGACCCAGCGCCCGCTCCAGGGGCACATCGGCGGCCTCGACGATGGTGACGTCCAACCCCAGCCGGTGAGCGGTGGAGGCCACCTCGGCGCCGATGAAACCGGCGCCGATGACGACGACCCGGGGCAGGCCGTCGGTGAGGTCCGCGCGCAGGGCCTCGGCGTCGTCTAGCGTGCGCAGGGTGTGGATGCCGGCCAGCCCTTCCGAGCCGGGGATCGTCCGGGGGCTTGCGCCGGTGGCGATGACGACCGCGTCGGTGCGCAGCTCGCGGCCGCCGGCCAGGGTCACCGTCCGGCTCGCCGGATCGAGGCATACCGCCCGCTCACCGAGCAGCCAGTCCACGCCCAGCTCCCGGTACTCGTCCGGGGTGCCCAGGGCGAGCGCTTCCGCGTCGATGCCGCCTGAGAGGAACTCCTTGGACAGCGGCGGGCGGTCGTACGGCCGGTGTCGCTCCTCGCCGACGACCACGAGGGAGCCGTCGTACCCCTGGGAGCGGAGCTCACGGGCGGTGCCGAGGCCCGCGAGCGAGGCTCCGACGACGGCGATCGTTCTCATGCCGGCTCGCCGACGGTGATGTCGAGCAGGACGAAGCCGTCCTGCACGGAGACCCGGTGGGTGCGCAGCGGCTCCTTCGCCGGGAGGCAGGTGGGGCGGCCGGTCCGCAGGTCGAACGAGGCGGCGTGCAGGGGGCATTCGATGAGGCAGCCCTCCAGCCAGCCGTCGGCGAGGGACGCGTCCTGGTGCGTGCAGGTGTCGTCGACGGCGTAGAGGGCTCCGTCCGCGTTGAAGATGGCGATGGGGGAAGGGACGCCCTCGGTGACCCGGAGGGCCTCGCCGGGGGGCAGGTCCTCGATCCGGCACACCGTGATCATGTGGAACCTCCAGAGCCGCCAGAGAGCGATTCGTGTCGCGTATTACACAACGCGATTCGTTATGCGCAACATGGTTTCTCCGAGGTGAGGCCTTGTCAAGGGTCGCGGCGGCCACTGGATGTGCATAATGTTGCGCCATGAGCAACAGTGCGGGGGAATCCCCGGTGCAGTCCGTCGACCGGGCGGTGACGATCCTCGAACTCCTCGCCCGGCGCGGCGAGGCGGGGGTCACCGAGATCGCCGCCGAACTCGGTGTGCACAAGTCGACCGCGTTCCGGCTGGTCGCCGCCCTGGAGCTGCGTGGGCTCGTCGAGCAGCCCGGCGAGCGCGGGAAGTACCGCCTCGGCCTGGGCCTGGTGCGACTCGCCGGCGCGGCGACCGTCCGACTCGATCTGTCCCAGCAGGGCCGACCGATCTGCGAGCGGCTGGCGGTCGAGGTCGCCGAGACCATCAACCTGGCGATCCTCGACGTGGACGCCGCCGTCAACATCGACCAGGTGCTCGGCCCGTCGGCGATCACGACGCACAACTGGGTCGGCCAGCGGACCCCCCTGCATGCGACCTCGAGCGGAAAGGTGCTGTTGGCGCACCTGCCCGAGGCGGCACTGGAGAAGCGGCTCGCCGAGCCGCTGGAGCGGTACACGCCGCGCACCGTCACCGACCCCGAGGAGCTGCGGAAGCAGCTCGAGTCCGCTCGCAGGGACGGATTCGCCTGCACGATCGAGGAGTTGGAGACGGGGCTGAATGCCGTGGCTGCTCCGGTCTTCGCTCACAACGGGCAGGTCGTGGCCGCGATCAGCGCCTCCGGGCCGTCGTTCAGGCTGTCCGAGGGGCGCCTCCGCGAGGTGGCCGCTGCGGTCCGGGCCGCCGCCGAGGAGGTCTCCGGACGCCTCGGCTACATGCGCATCCGCTGAGCGCAGGGCGCCGGTGTCCGCCCGGCGCCCCGCTCGGGTCTCTCTCCAGCGAACGTCAGAGTTCCGTGGCGGCAGCCTCGGCGACCGGGCGCTGCACCGCGACGCCCTTGCGGTACCGGAGGTACAGCCCCAGGCCGATCGCAGTGATCACGGCGGTGAAGAGCACCGCGCCCCACTGGAAGTACCAGTGGTCGTCGCCGTAGACGGCCGCGCGCGGCCAGGCCAGGTTGACCGTCATCGCCGCCCCGTAGAGCACCGCGAAGGCGTTCACCGGCAGGCCCCAGCGGCCCAGGTTGAAGTACGGGCCGTGGTCGGGCCCCGGCCACCGCCCGCGCAGCCGGCGCAGCAGCATCGGGCCGGTGACCATGAGGTAGGGGATGTAGAAGAGGATGATCGCGACCGAGGTGAGGATGTAGAAAACTCGCTGGTTGCCGATGTTGACCACCAGCAGGGCGATGGTGAGCACACCGGTGACGACCGCCGGGACGATCGGCGTCCTCGACCGCGGGGAGACCCTGGCGATGGCGTGGCCGAAGGGCAGCCGGCCGTCGCGGGCCATGGCGAAGAGCAGCCGGATGGCGGCGGTCTGTACCGCCAGGCAGCAGACGGTGATGGCGATCGCCGAGCAGATCAGGAAGGCGTCGCCGAGGCCGGTGCCGAGGGTGGACTTGATGAGGTAGGGCATGCCCAGCGTGCCGAGTTCCCGGGCGTCGATGTCGCCGACCGCCATCATGCCGACCAGCATCAGCAGGCCGCCCGCGAGGAACGCCGCCGTGATGGCGCGGAGGATGGCCCGCGGGGCATGGCGGCGCGGCTCCTTGGTCTCCTCGGCCAGGGCTCCCGCAGTGTCGAAGCCGTAGAAGACGTAGGCACTCATGATGGACGCGACCAGGAAGGCGCCCAGGTAACCCGAGGAGTGGCCGGAGCCGGTGCCTGCGGTCTGCAGGACCACCTGCGGGCCGCGGTGGATGTGGACGGCCAGCATGACGATCAGCAGCGTGACGCCGATCAGCTCGACCGCCACACCCAGGTTGTTGATCTTCGCCATCAGCCGGACGCCCGCGATGTTGACGACCGTGGTGAACATCACCAGGCCGAGGGCGAGCACGATCGCGTTCTTGGCACCGTTCGGCGTCGAGGTCACCCCGGCGTCGTCGGCGCCGCCGACGATCTGGAAGGCCAGTGAGACCTGAGGCAGGATCACCTGGTAGGCGACCGCCACGGCGGCGGCCGTGACCACCGCGCCGATGGCCATGATCCAGCCGGACATCCACGAGGTGACCGGGCGGGCTGTCTGCTTGGACCACTGGTAGACGCCACCGGCCAGCGGGAACTGCCCGGCCATCTCGGCGAAGCAGAGGGCGACGGCGAGCTGCCCGAGGAAGACCAACGGCCAGGACCAGATGAAGGCCGGTCCGCCGGCGCCGAAGCCGAAGCCGAAGAGCTGGAAGACACCGGTCATGATCGAGATGTAGCTGAAACCGGCGGCGAAGCTGGAGAACGAGCCGAGGGAGCGCTCCAACTCCTGGCGGTAGCCGAACCCGGCCAGGTCGCGCGTGTCGTCAGCAGGTTGTCCGGAGGCAGTGGTGCTGGTGTTTCCCGAGGTGCTCATGGACGCTCCAGGTGCAAGGCAGGTGTCGGGACGCGGGGGACCCCAAGGGCCGGCGGAGGCGGCGAAGGGGGCCGGGTCGGCCTCGGCCGGAGAACTTACTCAGCCGGAGAACCAGTGCTGGGGGACTGGGTTGACGGTGCGCCAGATGTGCTTGGTCTCCTGGTACTCGCGCAGGCCGGAGGGGCCGAGTTCGCGGCCGGTGCCGGACTGCTTGAAACCACCCCACTCCGCCTGCGGGACGTACGGGTGGTAGTCGTTGATCCAGACAGTGCCCAGACGCAGCCGGGCCGCCAGCCGCTCGCCGCGGCCGGGGTCCCGGGTCCAGACGGCACCGGCCAGTCCGTACGGCGTGTCGTTGGCCAGGACCAGTGCCTCGTCCTCGTGGTCGAAGGTCTCGACGGTGAGGACGGGGCCGAAGACCTCCTCGCGGACCACGGCCATGCCGGCGTGGCATCCGTCGAGGACGGTCGGCCGCAGGAAGTAGCCGGCCTGGAGTCCGGGCTCGGTGGGGCGGGCGCCGCCCGCGCGCAGGGCGGCGCCTTCGGCGAGGGCGCCGGCGATGTGGCGCTCGACCTTCTCGCGGTGCTCGGCGGAGATCAGCGGGCCGGATTCGGTGCCTTCGGCGAGACCGTCGCCGAGCCGGATGCGGTCGGCGCGACGGGCCAGCTCGGCGGTGAACTCGCGGTGCAGGCTGCGGTGGAGGATGAGCCGGGAGCCGGCCGAGCAGACCTGTCCCGAGTGCAGGAACGCGGCGGTGAGCGCGAAGTCCACCGCCGCCTCCAGGTCGGCATCGGCGAAGACGATGTTCGGGTTCTTGCCGCCGAGTTCCAGTGCGACCTTCTTGACCGTGGCGGCCGCCGCCCGCATGACGGACTGTCCGGTGGCCAGGCCGCCGGTGAAGGAGACCAAGTCCACCCCGGGGTGTTCGGCCAGTGCCGCCCCGACCGGCCCGGCGCCGAGCACCAGGTTCGCCGTGCCGCCGGGTGCGCCGGCCTCGGCGAGCCGTTCCCGGAGGATCTCGAAAAGGCGGATGGTGGTGAGCGGGGTGATCTCGCTGGGCTTGGCGACCACTGTGTTGCCCGCGGCCAGCGCCGGGGCGAGTTTCCAAGTGATCTGCAGCAGCGGGTAGTTCCACGGCGTGATCAGTGCGCAGACGCCGACCGGCTCGTGGACCATCCGGCTGACCGCGTCCGAGCGCCCGGTGTCGACCGTGCGGCCCGCGTCGGTGGTCACCAGGGCCGCGTAGTAGCGCAGGACGGCCGTCGAGTCGTCGACGTCGAACCGGCTCTCGGTCAGGGTCTTGCCGGTGTCGAGCGACTCCAGTCGGGCCAGTTCGTCGCGCTGCTCCTGGAGCGCGTCGGCGACGGCGGTCAGTACGGCGGCGCGCCGGGTGGCCGGGGCGCGGGCCCAGGAGCCCTCGTCGAACGCGGCGCGGGCGGCCCGTACGGCTCGATCGGCGTCGCGCGCGGACGCCTCGGCGACGGTCGCCAGGGCGGAGGCGTCGAACGGGTTGACGACCTCGCGCTCGCGACCGTCCTCGGCCGCCGTCCAGGCATCGGCGATGAGCAGTGATGCGGAGCGGATCGATGGGCGCATGGCCGCCGCCTCCTCGGATGAGTTGCGTAATTTGAGACGATTGTCTTTATCCGCAACGTGCCGCTGAGTATGGAAGGACGGAAAAGGGGTGTCAAGGGGGTGGGCCGTGACTCCTCCCAGGCGCACGGGAGTTGGGGGCGGAGTCTTGACACGGTCCGACCGGCGGTCGACGCTGTTCCATATCGCGCATTGATTTGCGCATTATGCAACTCCGATCTCCCAAGAGGGGGCGGATCACTTGACAGCTCACCCGAAGGTCGTGATCGTCGGCGCCGGAATCGTGGGATGCGCGCTGGGCGACGAACTCACCGCGCGCGGTTGGACGGACGTCACGGTGCTCGAACAGGGACCGCTGTTCGCCACCGGCGGGTCCAGTTCGCACGCTCCCGGTCTGGTCTTCCAGACCAACTCCTCCAAGACGATGGCCGAGTTCGCGCGTTACACCGTCGACAAGTACTCCGCGCTCTCGCTGGACGGACAGTGGTGCTTCCGCAAGGTCGGAGGCCTGGAGGTCGCCACCACACCGGAGCGGGTGGAGGAACTCAAGCGCAAGCACGGCTACGCCGCCTCCTGGGGCGTCCGGGCCCACCTGCTCGACGCGGACCAGTGTGCCGAGCTCCACCCTCTGCTCGACCGCAGCCAGGTGCTCGCCGGATTCCACACCCCGGACGACGGCCTGGCCAAGGCACTGCGGGCCGCCGAGGCGCAGGCCCGCCGGGCGATCGCGCGGGGCGCGCGGTTCCTCGGGCGCCACACCGTGACCGGGATCGATTCGGCGCACGGCCGGGTCGCCGCCGTGGTGACCGACCGGGGCACCTTCCCCGCCGACGTCGTGGTCTCCTGCGCCGGGTTCTGGGGGCCGAGGATCGGGCGGATGGCCGGTCTCGCCGTGCCGCTGGTCCCCATGGCCCACCAGTACGCCAGGACCACCCCGGTGCCCGCACTGGCCGGCCACAACTCCGAGCTGCTGGAGGCGTCCAAGCCGATCCTGCGGCACCAGGACCGCGACCTGTACTTCCGCGAGCACGTGGACCGGATCGGCATCGGCTCCTACGCCCACCGCCCGATGCCCGTCGACCTCGCCGGGGTGGCCGCCCCCGGCGGTCCGGTCATGCCCTCGATGATGGCGTTCACCGAGGAGGACTTCGAGCCGGCTTGGAACGATTCCAAGACGCTGCTGCCCGCGCTGGCCGGGACGAAGGTCGAGGAGGGCTTCAACGGCATCTTCTCCTTCACCACGGACGGCTTCCCGCTCCTGGGCGAGGCGCCCGAGCTGCGCGGCTTCTGGGTGGCGGAGGCCGTGTGGGTGACGCATTCGGCGGGCGTGGCGCAGGCCATGGCGGAGTGGCTGGTCGAGGGCAGGCCGCGCACCGACCTGCACGAATGCGACCTGAACCGGTTCGAGCAGGTCCAGCTCGCGCCCTCCTACGTGCACCGGCGCAGCTGCCAGAACTTCGTCGAGGTCTACGACATCCTCCACCCGCTGCAGCCGATGGAGGAGCCGCGCCCGCTGAGGGTCAGCCCGTTCCACACCCGGCAGCGGGAACTCGGCGCGGTCTTCCTGGAGGCCTCCGGCTGGGAGCGCCCGCACTGGTACGAGGCCAACGCCGACCTGCCCGAGGTGGCCGGCATCCCGGGGCGGGGCGAATGGGCCTCGCGGTACTGGTCGCCCATCGCGGGCGCAGAGGCGCTGGCCACCCGTGAGCGGGTCGCGCTCTACGACATGACGGCCCTCAAGCGACTGGAGGTCACCGGCCCCGGAGCGCTCGGCTTCCTGCAGTACCTCACCACCAACCAGCTGGACAAGCCGGTCGGTTCGGTCACCTACACCCTGCTGCTCGACGAATCCGGCGGATTGCGAAGCGATCTGACCGTGGCTCGGCTCGGCGAGCACCGTTTCCAGGTCGGCGCCAACGGCAACCTCGACCTCGACTGGCTCACCCGGCACCTGCCGGAGGACAGCACGGTCCAGGTCCGCGACATCACCGCCGGCACCTGCTGCCTCGGCGTCTGGGGCCCGCTCGCCCGCGAGCTGGTCCAGCCACTGACCGACGCCGACTTCTCGCACCGCGGCTTCGGCTACTTCAAGGCCAGGCACGCGTACCTCGGCAACGTCCCGGTCACCGCGATGCGCCTGAGCTACGTCGGTGAGCTCGGCTGGGAGCTGTACACCACCGCCGACGCCGGGCCGCAGCTCTGGGACACCCTGTGGCGGGCGGGCCGACCGCTGGGCCTGGTCGCCGCCGGCCGCAGCGCGTTCAACAGCCTCCGCCTGGAGAAGGGCTACCGCTCCTGGGGGACGGACCTGACCGTAGAGCACAACCCGTACGAGGCCGGCCTCGGCTTCGCCGTCCGGATGGACAAGGGCGACTTCCTCGGCCGCGACGCGCTGGCCGGCCTCGGCGAGGAGACCGTCTCCCGCCGGCTCACCTGCCTGCTGCTGGACGACCCGCAGGCCGTGGTGATGGGCAAGGAGCCGGTGTACGTCGACGGCGCGCCGGCGGGCTACGTCACCAGCGCCGCGTACGGGTACACCGTCGGCAGGTCCATCGCCTACGCATGGCTGCCGACCGCCGCGGCCCCCGGAAACCGGGTGCACGTCGAGTACTTCGGGGAGCTGCTACCCGCCACGGTCGCCCAGGAGCCGCTGTTCGACCCGGAGATGGCACGCATCCGCCGGTGATCCCGGCCGGCCATCCGTCAGGCATCCCGGTTCCCCACTCACGAGAGGCGACCGCCGTGACCGCGACCGAACTCCCACCGAGCCTGATCAGCACCCTGCCCGGATCCTCCTACACCGACCCGCAGATCTTCGCGCTGGAGCAGGAGAAGATCTTCGAGGCGATGTGGTTCTGCGTCGTGCGCGCCGCCGACCTGGATGCGCCGGGCAAGTTCCGGACCGTGCAGGTCGGCCGGGAGAGCGTGCTGGTGACCCGTTCCCGAGACCACACGATCAAGGCCTTCCTCAACATCTGCCGCCACCGCGGTGCCCGGATCTGCACCGAGGAGTCCGGCGAGGTCAAGCGGAACTTCCAATGCCCCTACCACGCCTGGACGTACGGGCTGGACGGCAAGCTGGTGGCCGCGCCCAACCTGACCAGCATGCCCGACGTCGACCGGACGGCCTACGGCCTGGTCCCGGTGCACGTGCGGGAGTGGCTCGGGTACGTCTGGGTCTGTCTGGCCGACGACCCGCCGTCCTTCGAGGACGACGTGATCGGCGCCGCAACCGAGCGGCTCGGCGACCCGCACGCGATCGACCACTACCAGGCCGACGAGCTCGCCGTGGGGCGGCGCATCCGCTACGAGGTGCGGGCGAACTGGAAGCTGATCATCGAGAACTTCATGGAGTGCTACCACTGCGCCACGATCCACCCCGAACTCACCGAGGTGCTGCCCGAGTTCGCCGGCGGCTACGCGGCCCAGTACTACGTCGGGCACGGTGCCGAGTTCGCGACGGAGGCCGAGGGCTTCACCGTGGACGGAAGTGCCGGGGTCGAGCGGATCCCCGGCGTCTCCGAGGAGCAGGACCGCAGGTACTACGCGATCACCGTCAAGCCGCAGGTGTTCATCAACCTGGTGCCCGACCACGTGATCGTCCACCGGATGTACCCCCTCGCGGTGGACCGCACGGTCGTCGAGTGCGACTGGCTCTTCATCAAGGACGTGGTCGAGTCGGGTACGGACCTGTCCCGCTCGGTGGAGCTCTTCCACCGGGTGAACGTGCAGGACTTCGAGGCGTGCGACCGCACCCAGCTTGGCATGGATTCCCGCGCCTACGCGCGGGGCGGCGTGCTGGTGCCGAGCGAGCACCACATCGGGGCCTTCCACGAGTGGGTGACGGAACGGCTCCGCGGCTGACCCGTCCGTCCCTGCCGGATCACACCCACAGCGAAAGGTGTCGTGCAATGTCCCATCAGGTCAAGGGAGTCATCGCCCCCGCCAAGGGCGAGCCGGTGCGGGTCGAGACGGTCGTGGTGCCCGACCCGGGCCCCGGCGAGGCGCTGGTCGCCGTGCAGGCCTGCGGCGTCTGCCACACCGACCTGCACTACCGCGAGGGCGGCATCAGCGACGACTTCCCGTTCCTGCTCGGCCACGAGGCCGCGGGCGTGGTGGAGGCGGTCGGCGAGGGCGTGACCGAGGTGGCACCCGGCGACTTCGTGATCCTCAACTGGCGGGCGGTCTGCGGCCAGTGCCGCGCGTGTCTGCGCGGGCGGCCCTGGTACTGCTTCAACACGCACAACGCCCGGCAGAAGATGACCCTCGCTTCCAGCGGCCAGGAACTGTCCCCGGCCCTCGGCATCGGCGCCTTCGCCGAGAAGACCCTGGTCGCCGCCGGGCAGTGCACGAAGGTCGACCCGGCGGCCTCGCCGGCCGTGGCCGGACTGCTCGGCTGCGGTGTGATGGCCGGCATCGGCGCGGCCATCAACACAGGCGGCGTGGGCCGGGGGGACACGGTCGCCGTGATCGGCTGCGGCGGCGTCGGCGACGCGGCCGTCCTCGGGTCGCGGCTCGCCGGCGCTGCGAAGATCATCGCGGTCGACATCGACGGCCGGAAGCTGGCGACGGCGCGGCGGATCGGTGCCACGCACACGGTGAACTCGATGGAGGTCGACGCGGTCGAGGCGGTCCGCGAGCTGACCGGCGGCTTCGGCGCGGACGTGGTGATCGAGGCGGTCGGCCGCCCGGAGACGTACCAGCAGGCCTTCTACGCCCGCGACCTGGCGGGGACGGTGGTGCTCGTCGGCGTTCCGACCCCGGAGATGAAGCTGGAGCTGCCCCTGCTGGATGTCTTCGGCCGCGGGGGCGCCCTGAAGTCCTCCTGGTACGGCGACTGCCTGCCCTCCCGGGACTTCCCGATGCTGATCGACCTGTATCTGCAGGGCCGCCTGGACCTGGACGCGTTCGTCACCGAGACCATCGCCCTGGACGAGGTGGAGAAGGCCTTTGAGCGGATGCACGGGGGCGACGTGCTCCGCTCGGTCGTGGTGTTCTGACAGCGGCCCGGGTGAACGCCTGGTCTTGCGGGGGTTCCGCACCGCCCAGACGTGCCCGCCCACATGCCCGTGCAGAGAGACCAGCCGTGCAGCTTCGTGTGCTTTGCCGCAGGCCAGGTAGGGTGCCAGAGTGTTCCGCCGATCTGGACCAGGGCGGCCAGGGCGAGGCGGGTCTTCTCGCCGCCGGACAGGACCCTGGTGGGCTTGTCGGCGTCGTCGCCGCGGAAGAGGAACGCGCCGAGCACGTGCCGCAGTTCGCCGTCGGTCAGGTCGGGCGCGGCCTTGGCGAGGTTGTCGCGGACGCTGAGCGCCGGGTCCAGGGTGTCGTGCTCCTGGGCGAAGTAGCCGAGGCGTAGCCCCGTCCCGGGGGCGACGCGGCCGGAGTCCGGGGCCTCCTGGCCGGCCAGGATCCGCAGCAGCGTGGTCTTGCCCGCACCGTTGAGCCCGAGGACGACCAGCCGGCTGCCGCGGTCGACGGCGAGGTCCAGCCCGGTCAGCACCGGCCGGTCGCCGTAGGCCTTGGCGAGGCTGATCGCGCCGAGCGGCATCCGGCCGCAGGGCGCGGGTTCGGGCAGCCGGATCCAGGCGGTGCGCTCGGCCTGCCGGACGGGTTCGAGCTCGGCCGGCATCCGGTCGGCGCGGCGGGCCATGCTGCGGGCCGTCGTCGCGGTGGCGACGTTGGCGCGCATCCGGTCGGCCTGGGCGTGCAGGGCGGCGGCCTTGCGTTCGGCGTTGGCCCGCTCGCGGGCGCGGCGGCGTTCGTCGGTCGCGCGCTGGGTGAGATAGGCCTGCCAGCCGGTGTTGTGGATGTCGATGGTGGCGCGGGTCGGGTCCAGGTGGAAGACCCGGTTGACGGTCTCCTCCACCAGCTCCAGGTCGTGGCTGAATCCGAATTAGCGGTCGCGGCCGTACTCGGCGGACCTGCTCGGCGGCCTTGTCAACGGCCTGGTCAACGGTCTGCTCAACGGCCTCGTCAGCGGTCTGGTCAACGGCCGTGCCGGACGGCCCCGCCGCCGGTCCGCGAGGGGTTTCGGTCACCGTGGCGCGCGGGGCCGTCTTGTCCCGACCACGAGGGACCGCTTCCATGGCCGCATGCGCCGACGCGACCTCGTTCTCCTCACCGATCACAGCTCGACCGAAGGCAGCCGGGACGTCCTCGCCACCGCCGTGCGGACGCTCACCGGCCGCGCGCCCGTCGACCTCGACGCGCGGCACTTCATGGATGGCGGCAGCGGCCGGATCGAGCCCGCCGACGGTCCGGACGGCCTCCGGCTCACGGTGGACGGGCAGACCGTCACCGCTGAGACGGTGATCGTCTACGAGATCCCGCCGCACCGCCGCCGCGCCTTCGCCGACTGCCAGCGGCAGCTGCGCGCGTACGGCGCCCGCTCGCTCGGCACCGACCCCGAGGCGTGGCGGGCGGCCACCGAGAAGGACCGCACCGTCGCCCGCTTCGCCCGGGACGGCGTGCCGCAGATGCCCAGTGTGGTGCTCTCCCGGCCGAGTCCGGGGGTCGCCGCCGAGGCCTTCCAGCGGCTCGGCGGCGACGTCTGGGCCCGGCCCTGCGTCGGGATGGGCGGCGAGGACGTCTTCCACGTCACCACCCGCACCCGACTCGACGCCGTCGCACGGCACTACGCCGAGGCGGGGGTTGACTGGCTGATCGCCCGCGACGCCCGGAACTTCCTGCCGGACGGCCGCCGCCACCAGTATCGGGTGGTGGTGCTGCGCGGCACGGTGGTCCGCGCGGTGGAGCACGTCCAGGCGGACCCGGACGCGCCCTGTAACGAGTGCCGAGGAGCCGTCTCCACCCTGCTGGAAGTCGATGAACTTCCCGACGGGTTGGCGAAGTCGGCGGTCTTCGCGGCCGAATCGCTCGGGCTGGAGCTGGCGGGTGTCGACCTCGCCGCCGAGAGCGGCGGCGTGGTCTTCGAGGTCAACGTCCACCCGGCCTTCGGGCAGCGCGCTCTGGAGCAGGTCGCGCTGCCGTACGTCGCCGCGCACCTCACGCCGTGAGCGGCTCCGCACGTGTCAGCTCCGCAAGCGTCAACCCCGCAGGACGGCGGCCAGCACCGACGGGCGGAACAGTATCGTGGGCGGTGACACCAGGGACATCACCTCGTGGAACGCGGCCGTGACCAGCGGATCGCGGGTGGCGCCGGCCAGTACCTTGTCCAGGAAGCGGTGCTGGACCTTGATCAGTGCGCCGGACGGGCCGCCGGTGGTGGCGGCGAAGCGGACGTCCTCGGCGCAGGACATCACCCAGGGGTTCTTGGACACCGCCGCGATCTCCCGCCGGGCGGCACGGGCCGTGGCGTGCCCGACACCGCCGTGCCGGAGCGCGATGCGGCGCAGCGCCTGGGCGCAGAACAAGGAGACGGTGACTCCCTGGCCGTACACCGGGTTGAAGGTGCTCGCGGCGTCGCCGACCGCCACCAGGCCTTCCGGGGAGCTGCGCTCGTAGTGGCGCCGTACCCCCGGGCCGGGCAGGAAGCCTCGTACCTCGCCCGCCGGTTCGGCGTCCCGCAGCGCTTCGCGCAGGCCCGGATCGCGCAGTTGGGCCAGGTGCTTGGTGAAACCCTCCTCGCCGGGCTCGGGTTCGGCGCCGCGCATCCCTGCCAGGCTGACGATCCAGCGGTCGCCCTCGACCGGCAGAAGTACGCCCATCCGCGGCTTGTCGGGTGCCTTGGTCTGCAGGTAGATCGCCTGGTAGCCGAGGTCGACCCCGGGCGGGCGGTGGAACAGTCGGGAGGAGTACGCGACGCCGGCGTCCACCCGCTCCTCGGGTACCGGGCGGCAGCCCAGTTCGGCGAGCCACTTCGGTACCGAGGTCGAGCGGCCGGACGCGTCGACCACCAACTCGGCCGCGATGTCGCGGACTTCACCGCGAGCGGAGCTCCGTCCCGAGTCGCGGCCCGAGTCACGCCCCGAGTCACGCCCCGAGTCACGCCCCGAGTCGCGGGCGCGGACCTTGACCCCGGTCACCGCTCGCGCCGAGCCCAGCAGCCCGACCACGTCGGTGCCCTCCAGGAACTCGATCGAGGGTTCGGTGCGGACCCGGTCCAGCACCACCTTGTCCAGCACCGGCCGGGTGCAGCTGAGGAAGGCCATCCGCGCGGGGTAGTCGGCCATCCACCCGGCCGAGCTGAGCCACTTCAGGTCACCCGAAGTGGCGACCCGGAGCGCGCCCGCGTCCGTCAGCTCCTGCTTGATGCCCGGCATCATCTCCTCCAGCACCCGGTGCCCTGCCTCCAGCACCAGGTGCGCGTGCCGCCCCTGCGGCACGCCGGCCCGGAACGCCGGCTCGTCCGGGTAACGGTCCCGCTCCACCACGACGATCCGCTCGGCGCAGCCCCGTAGCGCCCAGGCCGCCACCACGCCGGCCAGCCCGCCGCCGATCACCACCGCCGTGCCCCGCCCGGGGGTCGTCTCCGAAGAAGTCATGGCACGTAGCGTAGTGGGGGCGGAGGCGGTCCGTAGCCGCTTCACCAGGACGAACGTGCTGCCCCGGTACGTTCGTTGGTGGTGCTGCGAACCGGAGGGTGACACGGGCCGTGGCGGCTGAGGGTGCCGGTGGCGGGGAGCCCGCCGCCGGCGACCGGGACCGTTCGGCGGGCCGAGGCTCTGAGATCCCGGTGGGTCCGTCAACCCCGGTTGGACGTAAGGGCATTCGGGGCGCGTCAGGGATTCGTCAGGGCGCCGGTGCGGTGCTTGCCCCGGCGGGCGGGGGCGGGTTGGATGAGCTGCATGAACCGCCCGGTACGCCATCACGACCGTCCGCCGCATAGGCGGCAGCCGGTCCGTGCTGCCGTGGTCGTCATCGCCGTGCGCTGATTCCGCGCCTTCCCGCCGGAGGGCACGGCCCGCGCCGCACCCCGCCCCATCGCCGTACGGGCGCACCGGCGCACCGGCGCGCCGGCGGCGGATGGTGCGGCGGCCGTGGTGCGGCTCTGCCTGCCGGACGTCGAGCTGACCGACGGGGCGTACTTCGACGGCGGCGCCGTCGCCCAGAGCGTCCCGGCCGCCCAGGAGGAGCGTTCGGTGAAGCAGCTGGTCAAGCTCGCCGACCAGCTGGTCGGCCAGACCGTCTGAAGCGGTCCGGCCCGAGGGCCTGAAGCAACCCCGAACTCCGAGGAACGACAGGAAGGGCACGAAGTCCGAGCGCGCCCGCAAGAAGAAGGCCCGGCGGAAGAAGAAGGCGAACCACGGCCGCAAGGCCGGGCAGAGCTGACCGCTCCACCGACACCTCACGCAGGACCGACCCCGCCGGGCGCCGCAGCGGCGCTAAGAAAGCGTCAAGAACGGCGCCCGGCGGTGTCAAGGAGGCGTCAGGAGGCGTCTCATCCCAGGTGGCGCGGCACTAGCCTCGCCCGGCGGAGAGAAACGGATCTGCGTTCGGGGGAAACCCCTGGCAGACCGTGCAACGGGGGAGAGGGACGTACGGTCATGACCACCTCGACAGCGCGTAGAACGGCCACCTCGGAGGAGGCGGCCGGAGAAGGGGGCGACAGCCCCGTTCCGGCCGTACCCGGTGTCCCGCCCGGCACCCTGGCCAGGCTCGGCCAGGGCCTGCGGACGGTCGGCAGCCGGTCCTACTGGACCACCCCGCGCCTGGTCCGCAGTCTCACCGCGCTGAGCCTGGCCACCCTGATCGGCCTCGGCGCCACCGCCACCACCGTCCTCGGCGGCGCCCGGGACGGCACCGACACCATCGGCCACCGGGCGGCCCCGCAGGCCACCCGAGCCGCCGACCTCTACTTCGCGCTCAGCGACATGGACGCCCAGGCCGCCAACCTCCTGCTGGTCGGCTCCGACCCGGACTACGCGACGCTGCGCAAGCAGACCCTGGACACCTACGAGCAGCGCCGCGACCAGGCCGACAACGACCTCCAGCAGGCCGCCCAGGCCGCCGCCGACGATCCGGCCGGGCAGCGCGCCGTGCAGCTGGTACTCGGCAAGCTCGGCGGTTACGAGGCCCTGGTGGCCCGCGCCCAGCTGCTGGAGGAGCAGGCCAAGGCCCCGGCCGGCCAGCCCTCGCCCGCCGCCCTGGACGCCTACCGACAGGCCACCGACCTGCTGCGCCAGCAGCTGCTGCCCGCCGCGGATCAGGTCACCGCCGCCAACGAGGCCACCGTCGACCGGGTGTACACCGAGCAGCGCGACGCCATGGGCAGCGGCTGGTGGTGGCTGCTCGTGGGCGGCCTGCTCGCCCTCGCCGCCCTGGTCGGGCTCCAGCGCGTCCTGACCCTGCGCTACCACCGGGTGGTCAACCCGGCGCTGGCCGCAGTCACCGTGCTGACCGGCATCGTCCTGGTGGCCGGGCTGTACCTGGTGGGCCGCGCCGACGACCACCTGGTGACCGCCAAGAGCGACGCCTACGACTCGGTGATAGCGCTCAGCCGGGCCCGCGCCGTCGCCTTCGACATGAACGCCGACGAGAGCCGTTACCTCACCGACCCGACGCGCGCGGCCGCGTACGAGCAGGCCTACTTCGACCAGAGCCAGGCGATCGTGCGGCTGGACGGCGCGACCATGGCCGGCTACAACGCCCAGCTCCAGTCCGCCGCGAACGGGTACCGGTCGAACCACGCGGCCGTTCCCTTCGGCGGGTACCTGGGCAGCGAACTGCGCAACATCACCTTCGCCGGCGAGCACGATGCCGCAGAGCGGGTGCTGACCGGCTTCCAGGACTACCAGGTGACCGATCGCAAGATCCGCGATCTGCGCAACGAGGGCAAGCTCAAGGACGCGGTCACGCTCAACACCGGGCTCGCCAAGGGCCAGTCCAACTACGAGTTCGAGCAGCTGAGCACGGCCATGGGGGACACCATCGCGATCAACCGGACGGCGATGGAGACGGCGGTCGCCGAGACCGACAGCGACCTCGACGGCACCACGGCGGCCCTGGCCGGCGGCACGCTGGTGTTGGCGCTCGGCCTCACCGCGCTGGGGGTGCGGCCCCGGCTGCGCGAGTACCGCTGATCCGGAGCGCGGGGCCCGGCGGCGATCTCCCGATCGTCACCGGGCCCCGCCGTCGTCCGTGCGGGCGCGTCGCCCGGGAGCGGCGAGCACGTTCCACGGTGTGCCGGATTGACAACCACCCTTGCCGTCCCGGCGAATGGCAGGCATGGCCGACGAAGAGTTCGAGAACGTCCTCACCACGGTGGGCCCGCGGCTGCGGGCCCTGCGTCGGGAGCGCGGCACCACGCTCGCCAAACTGGCCGCCGCGACCGGCATTTCGCTCAGCACGCTGTCCCGGTTGGAGTCCGGGCAGCGCAAGCCGACCCTGGAGCTGCTGCTGCCGCTGGCCCGGGAGTACCGGGTGCCGCTGGACGAACTGGTCGGCGCCCCGGCCACCGGCGACCCGCGGATCCACCCGCGCCCGGTGACCAGGAACGGCCAGACGATCGTCCCGCTCACCCGGCACCTCGGCGGTCTGCACGCGTACAAGCACATCGTGCCGCCGGGCCGGAACGTCGGGCCCGAGCTGGAGTTGAAGGTGCACGAGGGCTACGAGTGGCTGTACGTGCTCGCCGGGCGGCTGCGGCTGCTGCTCGGCCCGCACGACCTGGTGCTGACGGCCGGTGAGGCCGCCGAGTTCGACACCCGCACCCCGCACGCCTTCGGAAACGCCGGTTCGCAGCCGGTGGAGTTCCTCAGTCTCTTCGGTCCGCAGGGCGAGCGCATCCATGTCAGGGCGCGCCCGGGAACCTCAGTTCGGTAGGTTCGTTCCCTGACAGGGGGTTTCCGCTTCGGGCTCCCGCCAGGCCGTCGGGAGGGGCCGAGGAAATGAGTGTGCAGCAGAGCACGGAGTCCGGCGAGAGCGGTGGCACGAAGGAGCGGGCGGAGCGCCCCGAGCGGGCCGAGGCTGCGGAACGGGCCGGGTCGGCCGGTGCCGGCGAGGCCGTGGAGGCCAGGGCGGGCGAGGCCGGGCCGGACGACGCGGAGCCGGGCGCGAAGCCCGCGCGCAGGAAGCGCCCGTTCTGGCAGGAGCTGCCCATCCTGCTGGTGATCGCCCTGTTGCTCTCGCTCGGTATCAAGACCTTCTTCGTGCAGGCCTTCTCCATCCCCTCCGGTTCGATGGAGAACACCCTGCAGATCGGTGACCGGGTGCTGGTCGACAAGCTCACCCCGTGGTTCGGTGCAGAGCCGGAGCGCGGCGAGGTGGTGGTGTTCCGCGATCCGGGCGGCTGGCTGGAGGGCACGCAGACGCACGACGACGGCTTCATGGGCTCCGTGCAGAAGGTGCTGAGCACCGTCGGCCTGATGCCCTCGGCGGACGAGAAGGACCTGATCAAGCGGGTGATCGCGGTCGGCGGTGACACCGTCGAGTGCAACGCGGGCAGCCCGGTGAAGGTGAACGGCGTCGCGCTGGACGAGCCGTACCTGTTCCCCGGTGCCACGCCCTGCGACAACGACCCGGTCGGCACCGTCACCGTGCCCAAGGGCAAGCTCTGGGTGATGGGCGACCACCGCAACAACTCGCGGGACTCCCGTCCGCACCACAACTTGACCGGGGACGGCTTCGTGCCGGTGGACGACGTCGTCGGCCGGGCCTTCGTGGTGGCGTGGCCGATCTCCGACTGGTCGACGCTGCCCGTCCCGGACACCTTCGACAAGGTGCCCTCCGGGTCCGCGGCCGCCCCGTTGGAGGCGCCCCCGGCGCCGGCGGCGCTCGCGCTCGCGGGTGTCGTCCCGGTCGCGCTGTGGCGGCGCCGGCGGTCGCGCCGAGACGCCCGCTGAGCCGACGGGAGGGCTTCGAGCGGGACCCGCCGAATCGACCGACGGGCTTCGAGCGGGACTGCCGAGTCCGCGGACGGGCTTCGCCGGAACTCCACCCACCGTGCTCTACACGGCTGTAGAGTTCCGGCGATGGGCCGCGGTTCCGGGCTCGGCCGCAGCCGGCCGCAGCCGGGCGGGCCTGGTCGGGAGGCGGAAGCGTGGTGGAGAGTCGGCGGTGCCCCGCACCGACCGTGGAACCGGCCGACACCGACGTCCGGTGGGTGTGCCAGCCGGTCGAGGTCGACCTCGGCGGCGGCACCTGGGCGCTCGGCCGGATCAGCGGCTGGTGGCGGGACCCGGCCGGGCGGCAGTGGTGCCGACTGCGGGTCAGCTGCAGCGGGCAGCCCGCCGGTTGGCGGCTGTTCGAACCCGATCGGATGCTGCTGCTGCCGGTCTCCGGGCTGAGGAGCCGGGGGGAAAGTCCCGGCGGAACCGCTCGAAGACCCCTCATCGTCCCTGGGAGCGACCGCCGAACAGGCCACTTCAGCAACCGGGGACGACGTGAGTTCCGAGATCAACTTCAGCAGTAACTACCGCGACCTGTGCGAGCAGTACGGGACCGGCGCGGGCTTCCAGTTCGAGTTCTACTGCTACCGCTGCTCCGACACCTGGCGCTCGCCGTTCGAGCGGTTCACCACCGGCCAGGTGGCCGGCTGGATAGGCAAGGGCGTCAGCGCCGCGTGGAACCTCATCGGCGGCAACGCCAACACCATCAGCAACGCCGCCGACGGCCTGGCCGGCCAGACCTGGGGCACCGCCCGGGACGCCGCCTTCCAACGCGCGATCGCCAACGCCGAGTCGCACTTCAACCGTTGCGGCCGGTGCACCCGTTACGTCTGCGGCCGCTGCTTCGACCCTGGTCAGGGCCTGTGCTTCGACTGCGCCCCGGACACCGCGGCCGAGGCGCTGGCGGCGCAGCGGCGCGGCCTCAACGACATGGTCTCCGAGCGGGCCTACAAGGCCGGGCAGCAGTCGGGTGCGGAGTTCGACGTCCAGACGCCGCGGCAGCTGGTCTGCCCGCAGTGCCGGACCGAGACGCACGGCACGCCGTTCTGTCCGGGCTGCGGGTTCAGGCTGGCGCAGCCCGTCCAGTGCGGGCAGTGCCACAAGGACGTGCCGGAGGGCGCCGCGTTCTGTCCGTCCTGCGGGACCAGACGCTGACGGCCGTGAAACGGGCGGGGCGCCCGCGGACCGAGGTCCGCGGGCGCCCCGCTGTCGTCCGTTCCGCGGTCGCGGCTCAGCCGTAGGAGATGTTGGCGCAGGGGTCGTCGTCCGCCGAGCGGGCGGTGCCGCTGACGCTGGAGGGTAGCGGGGCCGGGACGCCGGGGTTCGCGCCGGGCGCCGAGGCGGCGGGGCCCGGGTTGGCGGCGGCGAAGTCGTGGCCGACCATGACGCTCAGGCCCTTTCCGCCGGGCTGGACGGTCGCGCCCGGGAAGAGCTTGGCCACCGCCTCGGCGGCGGCGCGCTCGCCGGTGCCGTATTCGACCACGGTGGTGCTGCGGGGCTTGCCGGGCGCGTTGCCGACGGTGCTCACGGTGTAGCCGGCGCCCTTGACGGTCTCGGCCGCCTTGCCGCCGATGCCGGACTCGCCCGTGCTGTTGAGCACGGCGACCTTGGTCTCGGCGTTCTTGGCGTTCGCGGTTGGGGTCGGGGTCGCCGCGGCGGGCGGGGTGCTGGGGGCGGCGGTGTCGGGGGCGTCCGGGTGCTGGGCGCTGGCGTCCTGGCCGTCGATGGTGCGGTCGGCCTTGAGGGCGGCCCAGAGCTCGTCCACGTCGGGGTGGACCAGGGCGACGCGCGGGCCCTCGTACCGCCACGGGGCGGTGATGAACTTGATGTCGTGCAGGTCCACGTCCTTGATCGACATGGCGAAGGACATCAGCTTGGCGGCCGAGCCGAGGTCGGGGTCGACGGTCAGCGACCTGGTCGCCGCGTCGGCCAGCGGCAGCAGGGTGGTCGGGTCCATGCCCTGCGACTTGACCTGCTTGATGAGGGAGGAGAGGAAGGCCTGCTGGCGCTTGGTGCGGCCGATGTCGGAGCCGTCGCCGATGCCGTGGCGGACCCGGACGAAGTCCAGTGCGGCCTGGCCCTCCACCTTCTGCTTGCCCTTGGCGAAGATCAGCTTGCCCTTGTGGCCGAGGTTGGGGTTGAGGTCTCCCTCGTGGATGTCGTTCGGCAGGCAGACGTCGACGCCGCCGACCGCTTTGGTCATGGTGGCGAAGCCGTTGAAGTCCACCACGATGGTGTGGTCGACCCGCAGGTTGGTGAGCTTCTCGACGGCGTTCTGGGTGCAGGCCGGGTTGCCCTGCTCGGTGTTGCCCACCGCGAAGGCGCTGTTGAACATCACATTGGTCTGCTCCTTGGTCCACTTGCCGTTGGGGAGCTTGCACGGCGGGATGTTGACCAGGGAGTCGCGGGGGATCGAGATGCCGACGGCGTGCTTGTGGTCGGCGTAGACGTGCAGCAGGATCGCGGTGTCCGAGCGGGCGCCCTCGTCCCCGCCGCCGCCCAGGTCGCTGTTGCCGTTGCCGCGACTGTCGGAGCCGATCATCAGGACGTTCACCGGGGTGCGGCCCTGGGCGTCCGGGGCGGCGGCCTCCGGGCGGTCCTTGCTGAGGGCGTCGCCGTCGAAGGTGGTGATGTTGCTGTTCAGGCGGTAGTAGAGGGCGCCGCCGCCGATGAGGAGGAGGGAGGTGCAGCCGGCTGTGATCCAGAGCACCTTCTGCTTGGTGCTGCGTTTGCGCTTGGGCTTGGCCCGGCTCGTCGGACGGTCGTCCGGTATGTCCTTTTCTGTGGCGGTTTTCCGACCTGCGGCCCGTCGCCCCCCGGGGCGGTGCGGTGAATTCTCGGCTTCGGGGGAACCCCTGCGACCCGACACGGCGTCATCCTCCACAGTTGCCACGGAACCCCCGTTGAAGCGGTGGATTCGCGTGGCCCGGGGTCGGAGCCGATCCGGGCAGGCCCGTCGCTAAACTTTTACACCGCTGTAGAACTTCAGAGGAGCATACTAAGCGTAGATGAGAAAATCACTGGTCAGACCAGGAGAACTGGTCGGCTGTGACTCATCCCCGCTGCTCCGGACCTGTACGAGGAGCACGATGACTCACCGGATCGCACGTTCGATAGCCGGCGCCCTGGTGGCACTGCTGGCTGCCGTGGGCCTGAGCGTCGCGGCGTCGAGCGCGACGGCGGTGGCCGCACCCCGGACCGTCGCGGCCGCCGCCGCCCCGGGCGCCGCGGCCGTCGCGGGGGGACCGGTTGCCACGAACGCCGCCCAGGGCATCCGTTACGAGGCGGCCGCGCCCGCCTCCGCCGCGCACCTCGCGGCCAAGCCGGAGAAGAAGAAGTCGGGCTTCTTCGCCAAGCTGGGCAAGTTCCTGCTGGTCGTGATCATCCTGATCATTCTGTTCATCATCCTGGTGATCTGGGGCATCATCCACCTCGTGAAGCGGATCTTCCGCCGCAGTCGCTGACCTGCCACAGCCGCCGACCTGTCGCAGTCGCTGACCGGTCGAGTCCGAGTGACGCGGTCCAGGTGCCCCTTCGGCGCCCGGACCGGGCCACTCGGCCGTGATTGGCCCTGTCCGGGTCGGGCGGAAGCGGCCCAGGATGACGGCATGAGCGACTTCCACCCGAACCCCGAGGCGCTGCGCCCCGACAGCCGGATCGTCCACCCGTCGCTGGCCGAGGCCGTCGGCAGCCGCCCGCTGGGCATCCCGCTGCACCAGGGCCACCTCTTCGCCTTCGACACCAGCGACGCGCTCGTACGGGCCTTCGCCGAGCCGGGCGAGGCATTCTTCTACAACCGCTTCGGCAATCCGACCGTCCGCTCGCTGGAGACCGCCGTCGCCGACCTCGAAGGCGGCACCGGCGCGATCGCCACCGCCTCCGGCATGGGCGCGATCAACACCGTGCTGCTCGCCCTGCTGCGCTCCGGCGACCACGTGATCGCCCAACGGAGCCTGTACGGCGGCACCTTCGCGATGCTCGCCGACCTCGCGCAGCGGTGGGGCGTCGAGGTGACCCACGTCGCGGGCGCCGACCCGGGCGAGGTCGAGGCCGCCCTGCGGCCCAACACCCGGCTGCTGCACCTGGAGACGGTCTCCAACCCGACCACCCGGGTCACCGACCTGCCGGGGCTGATCGGCGCCGCCAGGCGGGCGGGGGTGGTCAGCGTCGTGGACAACACCTTCGCGACCCCGCTGCTGTGCCGGCCGATCGAGTACGGCGCGGACGTGGTGATCCACTCGGCCACCAAGTACCTGGGCGGGCACTCGGACGTCCTGGCCGGGATCGCGGTCTTCGCCGACGCCGAACTGCACCGGAAGGTCTGGCAGTTCGCGACCGAGCTGGGAGCCAGTGCGGACCCGTTCGCCGCCTGGCTGACCCTGCGGGGCCTGCAGACCCTCGCCCTGCGGGTCCGCCGCCACTGTGACACCGCCCTCGACCTGGCCACCCGCCTGGCGGCCCACCCGGCGGTCTCCGCCGTCCACTACCCGGGCCTGTCGACCCACCCCGACCACGACCGCGCCCGCCGCCTCCTGCCGGACGGCCAGGGGGGCGTCCTCGCCTTCGACCTCTCCGGCGGCCGCGAGGCGGCCCGCACCTTCACCGAGTCCGTCCGCCTGGCCTCGCTGGCCCCCTCGCTCGGCGGCGTCCACACCCTGGTGCTGCACCCGGCCAGTACCTCCCACCGGCAGCTCTCGGACGCCGACTTGGCGGCGGCGGGCATCGGCCCGGGGACGGTGCGGGTCTCGGTGGGCATCGAACACCCGGAGGACCTGTGGGCGGACGTGGAGGGGGCGCTCGCGAAGCTGTGAGGGCCGCCGCGACGGCGGCGGGCGCGGGCGGCGGCGTCAGCGGACGTCCGCCGCGGCGAACGGGCCGTCCAGGGCGGCCCATTGCAGGAGCAGGATGGTCTTGCCGTCGGTGATGCGGCCGTCGCGGACCATGGCGAGGGCGTCGCCGAAGGGCAGTTCGAGGACCTCGATGTCCTCGCAGTCCTCCTCGATCCCGCCGCCCGCCCCGGTGCGGTCGGCCGGGGTGTAGGGAGCGGCGTGGAAGTGCAGGCGCTCGGTGACGGAGCCGGGGCTCATGTAGGCGTCGAGCACGTGGGTGAGCGGACCGAGGGTGACCCCGAGCTCCTCGGCGCTCTCCCGCCGGATCGCGGCCGGCGGGTCGTCGGCGTCGAGCAGCCCGGCCGCGGCCTCGACGAGCATGCCGTCCGGGTGGTCGTTGACGTCGGCCGGGTACCTGAACTGGCGGGTGAGCGGTATGCGGCCGCGCTCGGCGTCGTACGGCAGGACGACCGCGCCGTTGCCGCGGTCGTAGGTCTCGCGTTGCTGGGTGACCCAGCGGCCGTCGCGGCGCCGGTAGTCGAAGGTGGTGCGGCGCAGTACGTGCCAGCCCTGGGAGGTGAGCTCCATGTCGCGGACCACGACGTCGGGGTTGCGGTGCAGTCCGGAGTGGAGGTCCTGGCGGCCGGCTGAGGTCCTCAGCGGACCTTGGGCCGGGCCGCGAGCAGGGCGATGTCGTCCTCGGCGGCGGGGGCCGGGGGCGGGGCGAGGGAGTGGAGGACGGCGTCGAGGAGGTCGTCGAGTTCGCCGGTGGCGGGGAGTCGGAGGGCGGCGAGGCGTTCCAGCGAGACGTCGATGTCCTCGCCCCGGCGCTCGACCAGGCCGTCGGTGTAGAGGAGCAGGGTCTGCCCGGGGGTGAGCGGGTGGGTGGCCTGCTCGTAGCCGCCGAGGCCGGTGCCGAGCGGTGGGCCGGTGGGGACGCGCAGAAGTTCGGTGGGGCGGTCCGGGGTGACCAGGGCCGGTGGCAGGTGGCCCGCGCTGGAGAGGGTCCAGCGGCCGCGGCCCGGGTCGGCGAGGACCAGCAGGCAGGTCGCCGGGCGGGCGGAGTCGTTCGCGGAGATGACGTTGTCGAGCTGGCGCAGGATGCGGTGCGGGGGCAGGTCCATGCCGGCGATGTCGCGCAGTGCCGAGCGGTAGTGGCTCATGTCGACGGCGGCCTCGACGCCGTGCCCCATCACGTCGCCCATGGCGAGCAGGGTGCGGCCGAAGGGCAGTCGGACCGTCTCGTACCAGTCGCCGCCGACCACCGTGGCGCTGCCGGAGGGCAGGTAGCGGGAGGCGAGGGAGAGGTTCTGGTGCGGGTTGCCGGGTTCGCTGAGCAGGGCCCGCTGCAGTTCCAGGGCGATGCCCTGGGAACGGGTGTAGCGGCGGGCGTTGTCGATGCCGGTGGCGGCGCGCGCGGCGAGGTCGCCGAGGAGGGCGGCCTCGTCGGGAGTGAAGGCGGGGGTGGCGGTGGTCCGGCCGAGGGTGAGCAGCCCGACGACGCGGCCCCGGGCGGCGAGCGGTAGCACGAGGAGCGAGGCGGCACCGGCCGGGCAGGCGTCCTCGGGGGCGGGCTCGGCCAGTACGGACACCCCGCCCGCCAGGCTGCGGGCGGCGGCCGAGCCTTCGCGGTGGCGGACGGACTCGCCGGGGCGGGCCAGTTCGGCGAGGGCGTCGTCCAGTGCGGGCACGGCCCGTACGGCGGCGCGGTGCAGCCGCTGGCCGCCGCCGCGGCCGGGGCGGGAGGGTTCGGCCTCGGGCGGCAGCACGTCGACGACGGCGAGGTCGGCGAGGCCGGGCACGGCGAAGGCGGCGAGTTCGGCGCAGGTGGTGTCGACGTCCAGGGTGCTGCCGATCCGTTCGGCGGCGGCGTCGAGCAGGGCGAGCCGGGCGCGGGCCTGTTCGAGTTGGCGCAGCTGCTCACGGGCCGGGTCGGGGTCGTCCAGCACGACGACGATCACACCGGTGGTCCGCCCGGCGTGCCGCAGCGGTCGGTAACGCACCCGCAGGCCGGGTGGGACGGGGGAGCCGGCGCCCTCGGGGCCGCCGGTGACCTGCTCGCGGTCGTGCCCGTCGTCGAGTAGTCGGTGCAGGGTGGCGGCGGCTCCGGCGAAGGCGGTGGTCTCGGCGGTGCGGCCGAGCAGGTCGGCGCGGCGCAGTCCGGTGACGGCGGTGAAGGCGGGGTTGAGGTACTGCCAGCGCAGCCGTTCGTCGAGCAGGGCGACGGCGACCGGGGCGGCGGCGAGCACCTCGCGGAGCAGGCCCGGGTCGTCGTCGCGGTGGTCGCCACCGGTGATCGGGCCGAGGCCCGCCGCGAGGGACGCCGCGGTCGCCGCCCGGGACCGGGCGTCCGGTGTCGCGGATGGGGAGCCCTCTGCTCGCTTGCCGTGCCGGAAGTGCATAGGCCCATGATCACGCGCCGGGGCGCGGAGCGCCCACAACAGGGTGAAACCTTGACTGGCGGAGACGCCGTCGTTTTCGAGGGCGAGCCGGTTGCGTGCGCGCACACGTACTTGTAGAGTGCGTGCACACGCACATAGCCACACCGGGTCCGGGACACCGCCCGGAAGCCAGGAGGAGAAGCCCGTATGGAAACCACCCGGATCGTCCTGATCACCGGCACCTCCTCCGGGATCGGCCTCGCCACCGCCGTGAGCGCCGCCCGTGCCGGCTGCCGCGTGGTCGCCACCATGCGCGACACCGGGCGGGCCGGGAACCTGCTCCGCGCGGCCGAGCGGGCGGGCGTCGCCGAGCGGATCGAGGTCGAGCGGCTGGACGTCACCGACCCGGCCTCCGTCGCCGACTGCCTGCACATCGTCCTCGACCGGCACGGGCGGCTGGACGCCGTGGTCAACAACGCGGGAGCGGGCTTCGTCGGCACCGTCGAGCAGGACGGGCTGGCGCCGGTGCGCGCCGCCATGGAGGTCAACTACTTCGGCGTGGTCGAGGTGACCCGGGCCGCGCTGCCGCACCTGCGGGCCAGCGGCGGCCGGGTGGTCACCGTGACCAGCGTCGGCGGCGTGGTCGGCCAGCCCTTCAACGAGGCGTACTGCGCGGCCAAGTTCGCCGTCGAGGGCTTCATGGAGTCACTGGCCCCGACCGCCGCCACCGTCGGCGTCGCCGTCACCGTGGTCGAACCGGGCGCGGTGGCCAGCGAGTTCATCGGCAACCAGGACCTCGACGTCCCGGCGCTCATCGCCGCCGCCGGCCCGTACGGCCCGGCCCTGAGCGCGTACGTCGACCGGACGCTGAAGGCCTTCGGCAACGCCCAGACCCCCGAGGAGGCCGCCGCGCCGATCGTCGCGGCGCTCACCGCCGAGCGGCCGCCGTTCCGGGTGCAGACCTCCGAGACGGCCCGCGCCTTCGCGGGCACCAAGCTGGCCGACCTGGACGGCTCCGCGGTGCAGACGATGACGGGCGGCTGGGTGGCCTCCGCAGGCGCCTGACACCGCGTCGGCGGGAGGGCGGGTCCGCGCGGCCGGAGCCGGGTGATCACCGGTCATACTTGGGCGGCGGCGCTCGACACCGGACGCCGCGGGCCGTGCCGGGCCCGCCCGACCGACGCCGTAGCGGCAGACCGGAGGAGCCGATGAGCCCCCACCAGCCGACCAGTCGCCCGGCGGCCGGGGCCCCCGGGGTGCCGTGGAACCGGCAACGGCTGCGCAGCAACAACGAGTGGCTGCTGCTGGAGCTGCTGCGCACCGGCGGCGGCTCCTCACGTGCCCAACTGGCCCGGGACACCGGCCTGTCCAAGCCCACCGTGTCCGCCGCCCTGGCCGAGCTGGAGCGGGCCGGGCTGGTCCGCGAGGCCGGGCGGCTGGCCCCCGAGCGGGGCCGTACCGCCGTGCTGTACGAGGCCGACCCGACGGCCGGTCATGTGCTCGGGGTGGACATCGGCCGGGCCCGGCTGCGGGTCGCGGTCGCGGACCTCGCCGGTGCCGTGGTCGCCCGCCGGGACGTCGCCAACCGCGGCCGGAGCGCCAATGCCGTCGCGGACGCCGTGGTGGCCGCCGCGCGCGAGGCGACCGCCGAGGCGGGCCTGACCGCCGCCGACATCGTGCACGCGGTGATCGGCACCCCGGGCGTGTGGGACGAGGAGCGGCGCGGCGTGCGCTACGCCACCAGCCTGCCCGGCTGGGGCAGGCCCGGGCTGTTCGACCGGATCGGGGAGGGCCTGGGCACGGCCGTCACGGTGGCCAACGACGCCAACCTCGCCGCACTCGGCGAGTACACCCTCGGCGCCGGGCGCGGCAGCCGGATGTTCGCCTACCTGCTGGTCGGCACCGGGCTCGGGGTCGGCGTGGTCAAGGACGGCGAACTGCTGCTCGGCGCGCACGGCGCGCTGGGCGAGATCGGCCTGGTGCCGCTGCCCGCCCGCCCGGGCGAGCCGGCCGCGACCATCGAGCAGGAGGCCGCGGCCGACGCCGTGGTGCGCGCCGCCCGGGAGCTCGGGCTGACCGGGCCGGGCGGGAGGCAGCTGACCGCCGAGCAGGTCTTCGAGCGGGCCCGGGCCGGCGAGGACGCCGCGGTCCGGGCGGTGGAGCGGGAGGCGGAACGGCTCGCCTACGCCGTCGCCGTGCTGTCCGCGATCCTGGACCCGGACCTGGTGGTGCTCGGTGGTGGCATCGGCAGCAGTGCGGACCTGCTCCTGGAACCCCTGGAGCAGGCCCTGCACCGGCTCGCCCCGATGCGTCCGACGCTCGCACCGAGCCTCCTGGGGACGGAGGCGGTGCTCCTCGGCGCGGTCTCCACGGCGCTGGAGGCCGCCCGCTCCGAGGTGTTCGAGCGCCGGACGGCGGGGCTGTGCTGACGACCGGTCGGTGGGATCAGCCGGTGGCCAGGGTCAGGCCGTAGGTGCTGAGGATCGGGTTGACCGGCTGGAAGAAGGTCTCACCGCCCGCGGTGCAGTCGCCGGAGCCGCCGGAGGTCACGCCCTGGGCCTGGTCGCCGGAGATGAACGACCCGCCGGAGTCGCCCGGTTCGGCGCAGACGTTGGTGCGGGTGAGGCCGTAGACGCTGCCCTCCTGGTAGTTGACGGTGGCGTTCTGCTCCTCGACGGTGCCGCAGTGCCAGCCGGTGGTGGAGCCGGAGCGGCAGACCGAGCCGCCGATCGGCTGCTCCGAGGAGCCGGCCACCGTCACCGCGCCGCCCGCGTAGTCGCTGACCTGCGGCTGGGCGGTCCAGCCCGGGTCGGCCGCGACCCATGAGTAGTCGTTGCCGGGGAAGGTCGAGCCCTGGAAGGTGCCGATCGAACTGCCGTCGGAGGACGTGGCGTTGGAGCCGGGCTGGCCGCAGTGGCCGGCGCTGACGAAGCCGGGCTGGCCGCCCTGGGTGACCGGGAAGCCGATCGAGCAGCGGGCCGCGTTGTCGATGTAGTAGGCGTCCCCGCCGCGCAGGTCGGCGAGCGGCTTGGGCGCGGCGGTGGCCCGCTCGACCCGCACCAGCGCACGGTCCACGCCGGAGTGGTTCAGGAAGGCCTCGGTGCGGGCGTCGTCGGCGGACCGCACCACGACGGTGTTGGCCCGGACGTCCACGTACCAGAGCGGGGTGGCCTCGGGCGCGGCGGCGTCGGAGGCGCGGTCGAGCGCGTCCTTGGCCCGGTTCAGAGCCGTGAGCGCGTGCCGGACGACGGTGGCCCGGCCGCCGTGGGCGGTGATGGTCCGGGCGGCGGAGGTGTCCGTGGTGGCGACCACCAGCTCGGTCTGCGGACCGTCCACCCAGGCGCCGGCCCAGCGGTCGCCGAGCGCCCGGGCGAGCGCGCCCTGGACCTCGGCGGCCCGGCTCTCGCGGGCGAGCCGGTCGGCGGCGGCCTGCGGGGCGAGGCCGAGGTCGCGCCGCATGGCGTGCAGCAGGGCGGGCGGGGCGGCGGCCGTCCGGGTGGGGGTGGCGGCCAGGGCCGCGGCTATGGACGGGTCGTCAGCGGGGGCGCTGACGGCGGGGGCCGCGGTGAGTGCGACGGTCGCGAAGGCGGCGGCGACCGCGAGCGCACGGAATCGGAGCATGGGGGATCTCCTTGTTCGGCATGGGGGTTGCCGGAACCGTAGCGATCCGCACTTGGTGGCCGGAACATGTCAGAACGCCCCGCGGCATGGCGCTATACCCCCGTGCCCGTGTGCGGGTGTCACGCGACTCCACGGTCGTGTCGCGGCGGAGGGTGACGGCGACTCAGGGGCGATCACGTCCGGTAGTCGGAAGATCTCGATCTGCCAACGAGTGGGGAAACCGTGCGTGCGGCGTGTGCGGGGTCTGCTTGAATCGCACGCCTCATCCAAACGGAACGGAGCGTTCTCCTCCCATGCCTTCACGGATACCCGGCCGTTGCCGGGCGGCCGGTCTGGCCGGATTCGCCGGACTCGTCCTCACCGTCGGTCTGACGCTGACCGGTTGCGGCCCGTCGTCGGCCGAGGGCGGGGCCAAGGCCCCGTCCTCGCCGAGCGTCGCCGCCAGCCCGAGCGTCGCGCCCACCCCCAGTGCGGCCACGCCGACCGACCCGGCGCCGCCCTCGACCGTCGCGCCGCCCGCGGCCCCGCCCACCCATCCCCAGTCGGCTCCGCCCAAGGCGCCGCAGCCGAAGGTCACCACCGCGCAGCCGCCGACCGACCCGGAGTCGCAGCACACTGCGGCGGCGGGCGGCGGACAGTGCGAGATCCGCTCCAGCGCGGGCAACTGCTATGCGGCCGGGCAGTTCTGCCGGAACGACGACCTGGGCAAGAGCACCCACGACGCCGGCGGGCGGGTGATCTACTGCCGGATGGTCAGCGGAAAGCCGCACTGGCAGGCGTGAGTCAGCCGCCCAGGGTGTCCCAGAACAGGTGCTCGTAGGCCTGGAGCAGCAGACCGTACTCCCGGGCGGTGGCCAGGGTCCGTTCGTCCAGCGGGTCGGGCCCGAGGGCGTCGGCGGCCTGCTGCTCCAGCTCGGTCGCGGGCTGGGCGAAGAAGTCGAAGAACGCGCAGGCCCCGTCGGAGAGGCCGTAGCGGTGGCGCAGGGCGTGGGCGACGGTGGCGCAGTAGCCGCCCCACGCCGCGAAGTTGGCCACCAGGGCGGCGGCCGCGGCGGCGGGCCGGCTGTTCAGGGCGAGCCAGGCGAGGTAGGCGGGGTAGGCCTGGCAGCCGGGCAGCGGCGGACGGCCCGCCACCGCTCGTTCGTCGAGGCCGCAGGCGGCGGCCAGGGCCGGCAGGGTGCGCAGTGCGGCGCTCTCGCCCTCGGCCAGGGTGGCGAACCAGGCGCCGAGCGGCCGGTCGGCGCAGCGGGTGGCGAGCAGCAGCAGACTGCGCCGGTCCGAGGCGATGATCCGGTGCTGCTGGGCGGCGAGTTCGCCCACCGTGGTGAGCGGGGCGGTGCCCTCGGTGAGCGCCGCGACCAGCGCGGGGGTGGTGTCGCCGGGGGCCAGATCGGCGCGCAGCCGCTGGATCTGGTCGAGGATCGGGTTGTTCACCGGCGCCTCCGGGGTGCGGTTCGGTCCGGTGCCCATTCCTACCGTCTGGCGGCTTCCGGGCGGCGGCGACAGGCCGGGAGCGTCGATGCCCGGCGCTCCCGGCCTGGGGCGTGTCGTGTGGATCTTCGCCGTCTCCAGCAAGATCCACACGACACGCCCTGATCGCCGTGGTGGTCAGGCCCCGGCGCAGGCCTTGGTCAGGTCGGCGGCGGCGTCGCCGATCGGCCCGAAGTCGGGCTGCCTGCCCTTGGAGACGGCGTCCGCGGCGTCGCTGGCGGCCTTGGACAGCTTGTCGGCGGCGGCGTCGACCTTGCCGCCGCCGTCGCGGCGGATCGTCTTGGCGTCGTCGGCGATCTTCTTCAGGGCCTCAAGGGTGTGCTTGCGCCGGCTGTCGTCGGTGATCTGGCCGACGTTGAGCGCCGAGTCGGCGAGGTCCTGGACATCGCCGGTGAGGCTGATCGCCCGCTTTCCGCAGTCGAGTGCCTGATCGGCGTTCTTGCACGCGGTGAACAAGGGGGCCGCCACGAGGAGCGCGATTGCGGCGACGGCCAGGCGGTACGGCTTCTTTGTCATGTCTTTATCCCTCCCGTCCTCAAGAACGCCCGGCCGTGGTGCGGTGGTTCCGGTGCGGTGAGTGGACGGTCGGCAAAACCCGGCCCGGTGGGGGATGGTGACGTATCGTCAAAGCCCTGCCCGCCCTACGGGCCGATCCGGTCCAGGCAGGTCCGCCAGGCGGCGGCGGGCAGCAAGCCCCGGATGCGGGAGAAGAGTTCGTACAGGCTCGGCCCGTAGCGCTCGGCCAGCTCGGAGTTGTGGGCGAGTACGTCGAGCTCGTTGGCGACCGTGATGGCCAGGAAGGCGCGCAGGTCTTCCTCCGGCGGGGTGTGGTCGTCCCCGGTGAACCGGTCGTGGAACAGCGGTCGTTCGTCCCGGCCCAGGCGGGGGTAGACGGCGGCGCGGCCGCAGCTGGCGTACAGGTAGACCAGCGCCTCGGCGCGGTGGCCGACGAGTTCGACCAGGGTGTCCCGCTCGTCCAGCCCGAGCAGGGCGCCGTCGAACCCGTCGGTCCCGTACGCGGCGTGGCAGAGCCCGGCGGCCTGGACGGCGGAGTCGGTGCCCCACTGCGCCAACAGTGCCGCCACCCGGGCCAGGTGTTCCAGCAGGGTGCCGCCCGGATGGGGGATCCGGTCGGCCTCGTGGGCGCGCAGGAAGTCCTCGATGTGGCTCCACGCGGGAGCGCTGCGGTGGTCGGCTGACATCACCTCAGGAGTTCTACTCGTGGAGTCAGCCGCCCCGCAACCGGAATCGGCGGGTCTGCCGGAAGGGTTCGTCAGGCCAGCTCGCGCACCAGCCGGGCGATGGTCGGGGTGTCGACGCCCTGTGCCTCGGCGGCCCGCAGCACGGCGCCGCCGATCGCGTCGAGCTCGGTCGGACGGCCGGCCTCGACGTCGCGCTGCATCGAGGACTTCATCGTCCCGGGGATGCGGTCGAAGGAGGCCAGCAGGGTCTGCGGGTCGGCCGGGGCGCCCACCGCCTTGGTGACGGCGGTGATCTCGTCCAGCACGGCCAGGAGTTCGGCCCGGTGCTCGCTGCGGACGGCACCGATCCCGTCGGCGTGCCGGGTGGTCAGCAGGGCGAACGGGGCGAGGAAGGACAGCTTGCTCCAGAGCATCGCCGTCTCGTCCTCGCGCAGGGTGACGTCCAGACCGGCGTGCCGCAGCTGCTCGGCGAACTCCTCGACCGGGGCCGCCAGTTCGATGGTGGCGAACGGGCTGGTGTGCTCGATCCGGCCGGGCGCGGTACGGGTGGCCTCGACCCGGATCGTCCCGGCCGTGACCCGGGCGGCGGGGTAGCGCTCGCGCAGCAGCGCCATGTGGTCGAGGCCGTTGAGCAGCGGGACGACGATCGCCCCGTCGAGGACGTGCGGCGGGATCCGGTCGAGCGCGGCGGTCAGCGCCGTCGCCTTGACGGTCACGAAGACGGCGTCGACCGGTTCGCGCAGCTCGGTGGCGGCCGTGACCCGGGCGGTGAACTCGCCGAACTGGGCGCTGTCGACGTGCAGGCCGTCCCGGTTGAGGACGGCGGCGGTCTCCTCGCCGGCCACGCAGACGACCCGGTGGCCGTCACGCGCCAGCAGGCCGCCGATCAGGCCGCCGACGCCGCCGGGGCCGAGTACGGCGACGGTGAGGGGGGTGGTGGTGGACATGGTGACTCCTTCGGCTGTCTATGGGGCCTTGGACAACAGGTGGATCGGGGGTGGCTGTGGATTGGCTGCGGCTACACCCCGACGTCCCAGAAGAAGCGGCCCTCCAGGCCGTCCGGGCTGAGGAAGCCGAAGCCGTCGCCGTAGTCGAAGTCGAGGAAGAACGGATCGTCCTCCTCACAGGCGTCCGAGAGGGAGAAGAGGTACCGCCAGTCCGGGCCGACCTCGGCCCGGCCGCTCGGGAAGGAGGGGATGCCACCGAGGTGGTCGTGGACGTGCGGGCCGTCCGGGAACGGGACCTCGGGGCCCTCGCCGCGCCAGTACCGCTGGAAGGCGGCCCGTCCGTCCATCGACCGGTTCAGGTCGGCCGACAGCGGCACCAGGTCGAGGTGGAACTCGACCGGGGTCCGCTCGCCGTCGGGCTCGCGCCGCCAGAGCGTACGGCCCCGGGTGCCGGGCGGGCCGATGACGGCGAAGGGCGGGATCCGCCCGCCCGGCTGGATGAGCAGCAGGCCGTCGCCCGCCTCGGGATCGCGGCCGCCCATGAGGGCGTCGTCCGCGGCGAGGAAGAGGTAGGCGAGCCGCGACTCCTCGCCCGGGACGGGGAACTGGCCGATGAACACCAGCGGTTCGCCGGTGGTGGGGGAGAGCGGCCAGGCGGGTTCGGCCAGCCAGCAGGGCCGGCCGCCGAGCTTGGGGACCGGGGCGGTGATCGGCTGCCCGGCCCGGCGCGGGGAGAGCTCCAGGCGGGGGAGGAAGGCGGCGTCGTGCGGACCGGTGGCGGTGCCGGTCGGGTGCGTGGCTACGCGGTGGCCTCGGGGGGCGGTGCGGTGGAGGGAGGCGTGGTCGAAGCGGAAGGGCGGCTGGTGGCGCGGCTTCCGGCCGGGGGCCAGGGGCGGGCGGTGTCGGACGTGCCGGGAGAGGTGAAGCGTGTCGTACCACAGACTGCCCCCGTCACTCGGATCGGGCACGGGCAGGCCTTCGGCACGCAGCGCCTCCACCAACTCGTGGGCGGGCCAGCCGAACAGATCGATCCCGTGGTACCCGACCGGGCAGACGGGCCGGTCGTCGTTCGGGTTCCGGCCCACCACGACGCTCCGCAGGTCGTCACCGTCGCCCGAGGAGAGTGTGACCGCCACTCCGGGCAGCTCGAAGCCCAGCGCCCAGCGGGAGCCGCAGACGAAGGTCGGACGCACCCCGTCCGGCAGCAGCTCGCCGTGCGGGGCCAGCAGCGCGCGCACCGCCGCCTCGGTGAGGCCGAAGCGCAGTTCGGGCAGCGGGGCGGGCAGGCGGACGCCGTGGCCGGGCAGCAGGTCGATGGTCACCTGATCATGATCCCTCCTGGGGCGGGTCGAGGGGAGCCGGTTTTCGCGGCCGGACGGGTGCGGGCCCCGGGCGGCCCTTCGAGCAGCCCCGGGCCTTTGCCGCCGACCGGTCGAACCGCGCCCCGGGCGGCCCCGACGACGATTCCCTGACTCAGGATCACCGGCCCCCCGCGGGGTTCGGTTTTCCGAACCCCGCATCGGGGTGCCAGCACAATCGATCTCCCGGTCCCGGATGCCCAGGATTGAGGGCATGAACGGGAGGACGACAGCCGCCGCAGGGGCGGCGCGCGACACGGTGACGGGCGCGGCGCTCACCGGTGAGGGGCTGCACCGCGAGTACGGGCGCGGCGCGGCCGCCGTCCGGGCGCTGCGCGGGGTCTCCGTGGCCTTCGCGCCGGGGACGTTCACGGCGGTGATGGGGCCCTCGGGCTCGGGCAAGACCACCCTGCTGCACTGCCTGGCCGGGATGGACCGCCCCACCCGGGGCGCCGTCCGCTGGGGCGGTACGGAGGTGTCCCGGCTGCCCGAACGGCGGCTGGCGGAACTACGGCGCGCCAGGGTCGGGTTCGTCTTCCAGTCCTTCAACCTGATGCCCGCGATGACCGTCGCGCAGAACGTCGAGCTGCCAGGCCGGTTGGCCGGCCGTCCACCGGAGCGCGCCCGGGTTCGGGAGGCGCTCGCCCGGGTCGGCCTGGCCGGGCGAGAGCGCCACCGGCCCGGCGAGCTGTCGGGCGGCCAGCAGCAGCGGGTGGCGATCGCCCGCGCGCTGGTCGCCCGGCCGGAGGTGCTGTTCGCCGACGAGCCCACCGGCGCGCTGGACCGGGCGACCGGCCACGACATCCTCGACCTGCTGCGTGCGGGGGTGGACGTGGACGGGCAGACGTGCGTGATGGTCACGCACGATCCGGTGGCCGCCGGGTACGCGGACCGGGTGCTGCTGCTTGCGGACGGGGTGCTGGTGGACGAGCTGATCCGGCCCACGGCGGCGCAGGTCGGCGAGCGGCTGAGCCGGTTGGGCGGGTGAGGGCGATGAGTGGGTCCGTGCTGGCCCTGGCGGTCGGTCAGATCCGGCGCCGACCGACGGCCTTCGCCGGTTTGGCGGCGGCGCTGTTCCTGGCGGTCGGGGCGGTGACGCTGTTCGGCTCACTGGCCGCGGCGCAGCTCACGGCCCCGGCGGCCGTGACCCGGGCCGCGGTGGCCGGGCCCGGCCTGGTGGTGATCGCCGGGGCGTTCGGCGAGATCGCCGTCCTGGTCGCGCTGTTCGTCGTGGTCAACGCGCTGGGCTTCACCCTCCGGCAGCAGCACCGTGACCTCGCGCTGCTGCGGACGGTCGCGGCGACACCCCGGCAGATCCGGCGGCTGGTCCGCGCCCAGGTCGCGGCGACGGTCCTGTTGGCCGTCGTCCCCGGCTGCGCGGTGGGCTCGCTCGGGGCCCGCGCCGTCCTCGCCGCGCTCCAGCGGCGTGGCATGGCCGCGCCCGGCCTGCGGATACCCGGGACGCCCGTGCCGATGCTGATCGCGCTCGCGGTGGCGCTGCTCGTCGGCCTGGCGGCCACCGCCGTCGCGGTCCGGCGGGTCACCCGGCCCGCCCCGGCCGCCGCGCTGACCGACGGCGCGGCCGGACAGCGGCGGACGGGGGTGCTGCGGTTGCTGGCGGGGGCGGCGGTGTCGACGGGCGGTGTCCTGTTGCTGCGGCTGGCCGCCGGCAGGCCGGCCGGGGAGTTGGACAAGGCGGGGCAGGCGGCGATGCTCGGTTCGCTGGTGCTGCTGGCGGCGGTCGGGCTGCTGGGGCCACTGGCGGCGCGGGTGCCGGCAGCGGTGCTGGGCGTCCCGGTCCGGGTGCTGGTGCCTCGGGCGGGCTGGCTGGCGGACGCCAACCTGCGGGGGTACGCGGCCCGGCTCGCCTCGGCGGTGGTGCCGGTCGCGCTGCTGGTCGGGCTCTCGGCGACGATGCTGATCACGACCACCACCGCCGAGCACGCGGCCCTGGCGACCGGTGCGACGACCAGCGTCACCAAGGCGAGCGATGTCTGGCTGCGGCAGGCGGAGCTCGGGCTGCTGGTCTGCTTCGCGGCGGTCTCCACGGTCAACACCCTGATCGCGCTGACCGCCGACCGGCGCCGCGAGTTCGCGCTGCTGCGGCTGGTCGGGGCGACGCGCGGGCAGCTGTTGCGGATGCTGTCCGTCGAGGCCGCCCTGACGACGGCGGTGGGTGTGCTGCTGGGCGCAGCGGTGGCGGCCGCGGCGACGGGGGCTTTCAGCCGGGCGGTCACCGGCTCGATGGTTCCGGTGGTGCCGGGCACGGCCTGCGCCTGGGTGGTGGCCGGCGCGGCGGTGCTCACGGTGCCGGGGATCGTGGGCACGGGGCTGTGGGCGGTCGGCGGGAGTGCGGTGCGGGAGGTGGGCGGGGAGCGGGGATGAGGCGTCGGGTTGCGGGTGGTGAGCGGCGGGTGTTGGCGGCGGCTCGGGGAGTGGGAGGTGAGATGCGCGATGGTCCGGGCGGCCGGCCGTGGCGGTGGGTGCTGAGGGCCGTGTGACCTGGCGGTCGCCGGGGTGGGTGTGCGGCGGTCGGGCCGGTGCCCGGGGGATGCTGGGGGCCGGTTGATCAGTGGACGGTGAGGCGCGTGGTGGCTAGATGGCGGCGGGTTCTGACGGTGCGGGGCGGTGACGTGGCGTTCGCCGTCCTGGGGCTGCCGCTCGGGGTGCTGGGCGGGGTCTACGCCGTGGCCGTGCTCTACGCGGGGGTGCTGCTCTCGCTCACCGTCCTGGGGCTGCCGTTCCTGGTGGCCGCCCTGGTCGGGGCGCGGGGGATCGGTGGGCTGCACCGGCGGCTGGTCGGGCGGCTGCTGGGCGAGCAGGTGGCCGCGCCGCCGCCGCGGGAACGTCCCTCCGGGGCGCTCGCCCGGGGGAGGGTGGTGCTGACCGACCCGGTGGCCTGGCGGGCGCTGCTCTACCTCTTCCTACGGCTGCCGCTCGGGACGCTCGGCTTCCTGGTCGTGGTCGGGCTGCCGCTGAGCTGCGTCTGGCTGGCGGGCTTCCCGCTGTGGGTACGGCTGTTGGAGCCGGGGCCACGGCCGGTGGGCTGGCTGGACGTGCTGGGGCTGCCGGCCGGCCTCGCGGTGCTCGCCGCCGTACCGGCCGCGCTGCGGGCCCTGAGTCGCGCCAACCGCGTCCTCGCCCGGGTGCTGCTCGGGCCGGTGCGCTCGCAGCAGCGGGTGCGCGAGCTGGAGAGCGCGCGGGCCACGCTGCTCGCCGAGAGCACCGACCGGCTGCGGCGATTGGAACGCGACCTGCACGACGGCACCCAGGCGCAGTTGGTCGCGCTCGCCATCACCCTCTCGCTGGCCGACGACGCCCTCGCCGACCTGGCCCCCGACCCGGGCCCCGGCGCCGGGATCGGACGGCTGCGCGCCCTGGTCGACCGGGCCCGCGGGCAGACCGATGACACCATCGCCGGGCTGCGCCGCCTGACCCGGGGCATCCACCCGGTGGCGCTGGACGGCGGGTTGGCCGAGGCGCTGCCCGGACTCACCGCCACCTCGCCGGTCCCGGTCACGGTCCGGCTGGACCTGCGGGAGCGGCCGGAGGAGGTGATCGAGCACGCCGTCTACTTCTGCGCGGCGGAGCTGCTCACCAACGTCGCCAAGCACAGCGGCGCGGACACGGCCGAGCTGACCGCGAGCGCGGCCGGCGGGCGGGTACGGCTGACGGTCCGTGACGACGGTCGCGGCGGTGCGGCGATCGGCGCGGGCACCGGGCTGGCGGGGCTGATCGAACGGCTCGCGGCGGTGGACGGGATGCTGCGGGTGGACAGCCCGCCCGGCGGGCCGACGACCGTCACCGCCGAGCTGCCCGGCAGGTTGTGACGCACCCGGACCCGGACCCGCGCGCACCCACCCGCACCCTCACTCTCACCCGCACCTGCGCCTGCATCTGCGCCTGCATCTGCGCCTGGGCCGGGCCCCGGACCGAACCCGCGCCTGCGCCGGGAGGCCGGTCAGGCGCCGGTCTCCGCGAGGTAGGCGAGGACCGCCTTGACCCGTCGGTTGTCGGCGTCCGTCGCGGGCAGGGCGAACTTGGTGAACACGGCGGCCACGTGCTTCTCCACCGCCCGCTCCGACACCGTGAGCAGCCCGGCGATCGAGCGGTTGGAACGGCCCTGGGCCATCAGCTCCAGCACCTCCCGCTCGCGTGCGGTGAGCGAGTCCACCCGGCTGCGTCGGCCGCCGTTCATCAGCCCGTTGACGATCTCCGGGTCGAGCGCCGTGCCGCCCTCGGCGACCCGGTGCAGGGCGTCCACGAACTCGGAGGTGCGGGCCACCCGTTCCTTGAGCAGGTAGCCGATGCCGGCGGCGCCGCCGGCGAGCAGCCGGGCCGCCCAGGCGGTCTCCACGTGCTGGGAGAAGACCAGGATCCCGACCTCGGGCGAGGCGGCCCGGATCTCGACCGCCGCCCGGATGCCCTCGTCGGTGTGGGTGGGCGGCATCCGGATGTCCACCACGGCCACGTCGGGCCGGTGCTCGGCCACGGCGGCGATCAGCTCGGGGGCCGTACCGGCGATGGCGACCACCGTGCAGCCGCGGGCGGTCAGGAGCTCGACCATGCCGTCCCGGAGGATCACCGAGTCCTCGGCGAGGACGACGCGGAGCTGCTTGTCGATCATGACGCCATTATCGGGGTGTGCCGGGACCGCCGGGTGCGGGAGTCCGGCGTCGACGGAAAATATACAGCGAGACTGGACAGTCCAGACTGATGAAATTACCGTGGAACCGTGACCGAGAAGCGAACCTCCCCAGCCGCCCTCGAAACCCCCGCCGACTCCACGCACCCCGCCGACCTTGCGGACTCCGCGGCCGTGGCAGCCCGGGAACTGCGCGCCGTCTTCAGCCGGCTGCGCCGTACCCTCCTGGAGAAGATCCAGGGCGGCAGCGATCTCACCCCCTCCCAGACCGCCGTGCTCAGCAGGCTGATCGGCGAGGGCCCGGCCTCGCCCAGCGCGCTGGCCGCCGCCGAGCGGGTCCGTCCGCAGTCCATGGCCGCCACCCTGGCCGCACTGGAGGAGCACGGGCTGGTCGGGCGGCGGCCCGACCCCGAGGACGGCCGCCGCCAGCTGGTCGGTCTGACCGAGGCGGGCCTGGCGTGGATCGCGGACAGCCGTCGGGCGCGTGAGGAGTGGCTGGCCCGGGCCCTCCAGGAGGAGTTCACCGAGGCCGAGCGGGCCGCCGTGCTGGAGGCGTTGCCGCTGATCGATCGGTTGAACCGGCGATGACCGGCCCGTCGACCCTGCTCGCCCGGCTCCGGGGCCGCCGTTGTTCGCCGGGTGGTCAGCTGCCCGAGCGTCACGATGAACAGCCCACCCCGGGCGCCGAGTTCAACCATCGGCTGCTCGCGCCGATGGTGCTCGGTTCGGTGCTCAACCCGATCAACTCCTCGATGATCGCGGTGGCCCTGGTCCCGATCGGCGCCGCCTTCGGTGCGTCGCCCGCCGAGACCGCCTGGCTGGTCACCGCGCTCTACCTCGCCACGGCCGTCGGTCAACCGGTGATCGGGCGGCTGGTGGACGACTACGGGCCGCGCCGGCTCTACCTGGCCGGAACGGCCCTGGTCGGTCTGGCCGGAGTGCTCGGCGCGCTGGCGCCCTCGCTCGGGGCGCTGGTCGTCGCCCGGGTGCTGCTCGGCCTCGGCACCTCCGCCGCCTACCCCGCCGCGATACACCTCACCCGCAGCGAAGCCGAGCGGACCGGGCAGAGCAGCCCCGCCGGTGTGCTGGCCGTGCTCGCCGTCGCCGGCCAGACCGTCGCGGTGATCGGGCCCACCCTCGGGGGTCTGCTGATCGGACTCGGCGGCTGGCGGACGGTCTTCGCCGTCAACGTCCCGCTGTCGCTGACCTGTCTGGCGCTCGGCGCCGCCCGCCTGCCCGCCACGGCGCCGCGCCGTGGCCGGGGGAACCGGCTCGACCACGCCGGGATCGCGCTGTTCGCGATCCTCCTGCTGGCGCTGATGCTGTTCGTGATGAAGCCCGGCACCGCGCGCTGGTACCTGCCGGTGCTCACCGTCCTGGCCGCCGTCGGCTTCGCGGTGCGCGAGACGCGGACCCGCAACCCCTTCATCGACCTGCGGGCGCTCGCCCGCAACCGTCCGCTGATCGCCACCTATCTGCGCCAGGTCCTCGGCAGCACCGGCACCTACGCCTTCCTCTACGGCTACACCCAGTGGCTGGAGGAGGGGCGCGGCCTGAGCGCGGCCTCCGCCGGGCTGGTCGTGCTGCCGCTCTCGCTCACCGGCCTCGCGTCCGCCGCCGTCACCGGCCGCAGTGCGGCCGTGCGTGGCAAGCTGGTGATCGGATCGGTCTTCCAAATGGCCGCCTGCGCCGCCCTGTTGCTGCTGGGTTCGACCAGTGGAGTCGCACTGCTGATCGCCGTCGGCGTCCTGGCCGGCATCCCGCAGGGGCTGATCGGACTCGGCAACCAGAGCGCCCTGTACCACCAGGCCGACCCGGCCGCCGTCGCCGCCGCGGCCGGGCTACTGCGCACCTTCATGTACCTCGGCGCGATGGCGGCCTCGGCGGCGACCGCCGCCTCCTTCCCGGACGGCGCCACCACGGGCGGGCTGCACCACCTCGCGCTGTTCATGCTCGGCGGTGCGGCCCTGCTCTTCGTCGTCATCCTCCCCGACCGCTCACTCGGCCGGGTGGGAACCGCTGCCGTGAAACCGAACTGACGGAGTGTGATTCCCGGTCGACCGCTACCGCACCCATCAGGGCCCGCACGGCCGGTCCGTGATCGCCCTGCACCGCTCCGGCCGACGCGGCGAGGCCCTGGAGGCCCTGGAGGCCCACCAACGGAAACCCGCTGGTAGGCGCCGCCCGGGCCGCCGTAGACTCCCGTGCTCGTGACCGAGACCATCACCACCGCCCCGACGCCCGGCCCCGCCGCCTCGCCCTCCGACGCCGAGCTGATAGCCGCCGCCGTGGCCGCCGCCGGAAGGGGAATGGTCGGGCGCGAGACCGTGGCCGAGGTGGTGGCGCTGTGCGCGGTCGCGGGTGAGCACCTGTTGGTGGTCGGCGCCCCGGGCACGGCCAAGTCGGAGGCGGTCCGGCGGGTCGCGGCGCAGCTCGGCGGCCGGTACTTCGAGTACCTGCTCGGCCGCTTCACCGAGCCCAACGAACTGTTCGGCCCCGTCGACCTGCGCCGACTCCGGGAGGGGCGGGTCGAGTTCGAGACCGCCGGAATGCTGCCCGAGGCCGAGATCGCCTTCCTGGACGAGATCTTCCTCGGCTCCACCGCTGTCCTCAACACCCTGCTCGGCCTGCTCAACGAACGGGTCTTCCGGCGCGGCCGCACCACCCTCGCCAGCCCGCTGCGGATCTGCGTCGGCGCCGCCAACCACCTGCCCGAGGACCCGGCGCTGGCCGCCTTCGCCGACCGCTTCCTCGCCCGGGTCTTCGTCGAGCCGGTCGCGGACGCCCGCCTGGAGGAGCTCCTGGAGTCCGGCCGCCGCCCGGCCGCCCCCAGCGCCACCGCAGACCTGCTCGGCGCGCTCGACCGGCTGGCCGCCGCCGCCCGTGACTGCGACCTGGACGCCGTCACCCCGCTGCTGGCCACCGCCCTGCGCCGACTGCGGGCGGCGGGCGTGCCGATCAGCGACCGACGCGCCGTCCGCTCCCAGAACCTCGTCGCGGCCGCCGCCGTCCTCGACGGCCGCACCGCCGCCTCCGCCCGCGACCTGTGGGTGCTCCCGCTGATCGCCCCCACCGCCGACAGCCAGACCCTGGCCCGCGAGACCCTGGCCGATCTGATCGACCAGGCCGCCAACCGCAGCCTGACGCACACCGCCGAGGAGCTCTCCCGCAGCACCGCCGCCCGCGCCGAACGGCTGATGCGCACCGGCGCCGCGCTGCTCGCCGAGCACGGCGGGCTGCCGGACGGTCCGGACTCCCGGCTGCGGCTGGAGGCCGTACTGCGCGAGATCGACGCCGGCTTCGACCCGGCGGACCTGCCGGCACCGCTGGCCGGCATCCGGGCGGGCCTGGTCGCGGTGGTCGCACCCTCGTGACCGGTGTTCCGCTCCGCTGGGAGCGCCGCGAACCCCCGCTGGAGGCCGTGGCCGTGCTGGCCCTCGGGTCTGCGGTTCCCGTCCTCGCGGCCGCGGCGCGGTCCCGGATTCAGTCCGGTCGCCGACTCGCGGTGGCGGGCGACGAGGGCGCGCTGCTGGTCCTCGGCGAGGTGGCGGACCTGCCGTGGGCCGACGGCGCCCGCTACCTCGGCTCGGAGGGCGGAGTGCTGGTCCCGACCACGGCCCGCCCCCAGCCGCCGGCCGCGCTGTGGCGAGCGGCCCTCGGGGCGACGGAGGAACGGCTCTGCGTGCTGGTCCCCGGGCACGCGCTGGTCACCGACCCGCCGGCGCCCGGCTGCGACCCGACGGGGCTGGACCCGTTCCTGGGCGGCGCGGCTCAGGAGGACGGCACCACCGCGGCCGAAGGGGGACCGAGCGCATGATCGACCGGACCGGGCACCACAAGCTCCATGACGAGCCGGGGGCCGCCTTCCTCGCGTCCTCGGACGAGCGGCACCGGCGCGATGACAACGGAGCCCCGGCATGACCACCGCGCTCGCGCCGTGGGCCGCGACGCTCTCCGCGCTCACGCCCGAACTCGCCACCGCGCTGGGCCCGTTGCTGCGGTGCCTGGACGCGCTGATCGGCGAGCGTGAGTCCGTCACCGGGGCCGAGGGGGAGCCGGACGGGTACGGCGGGCTGGCGCGTAGCGGCCGGCCGGAGCAGTTGCTGCCCTCCGAGTGGCTGCTCGCCGAGGAGTTCCCCGAGGAGTTCCTGCGCCGCTGGAGCGACAACGAACTGCTCCATCTGGCGCCCGAGTTGAACGAACCGGTCAGCCGGGGCCAGGTCGTCGCGCTGGTGGACGCCGGTCCGGCGCAGGCGGGAGCCGCCCGGCTGGTCCAGCTGGCCGCGCTGCTGGTCCTGCACCGACGCGCCGCCGCCCACGGCAGTGAGCTGCTGGTCGGCGTGCTCGGGGACCCGCCCGGGCAGCTGATCGGCGGCGACCTCGCCGAGCTGCTGCCGCGCTGGCTCAAGGCCCGGCGGCACGGCGACCCCACCCCCGAGGACGTCCGCTACGCGGAGCGGGCGCTGGACGCCGCCGCCCGGACCTGGCTGCTCACCTCGCCCCGCCTCGCGGCTCAACTGCCCGCCCGGAGGCGGACAGTGGTCAGTGAGGAGGCCTCCTGGAACGCCGACGGGGTCGGGCAGGTCCGGGTCCGGGTGAACGGCGAACCGGCCGTGGAACTCCCGCTGCCCCCGGCGCGGATCGCGGTACGGGCCCTGCGCGGCGCCGAGTTCGGCAACTCGGCGGACCTGAGCGCGCCGCTGTCCGGCGTCGGGGGCGCGCTGCCCGCCTTCACCACCGGCGCCAGCGCCCTGCTCACCCGGGGCCGGGAGTCCTTCGTGCTGATCGCCCTGGGGCTGGCGGGCGGCGGAGCCGTCGACGGCGCCGCGCGGCCGCGCCGCCACCAGCTGCCCGGTCCGGTCATCGCGGCCGGGCGCCAGGGCGGGCGGCTGCTGGTGCTGTACAGCCACGCTGACCGGCTGACGCTGCATGTGAGCGGCCGCGCGCTGGGCGACCCCGACCGCTACACGGTCAAGGCGGTGGACGTCGATCTGCCCAGGGCCGGCTCCGCCGAGTTCGCCGAGCTGATGGCACAGCCCGTGCTGCCGCTGCTGCGCGAGGGCGACGACCTCCTGCTGCCGCTGGCCGGCCAGTGGCGGCGGATCGCCCCCGGCGGCCGGGTGGGCAACGACGGGCCGGTGGTCTCCACCGAGGGCGGGCGGCCGTTCTGCCGGGCCCGCGAGCCCAGGCTGTCGGCCGCCCCGGTGCCGCGCGCGGCGGCCGAGGCGGCGCACCTGGTGCACGGCGCGGGCTCGGTCGGCTGGTCCGCCGACGGACGGGAGTGGGAGGTGCAGGGCATGAACGGGAGCCGGCGGATCGTCCTCGGGGGCGGGGCGGACGAGGTGATCGGGCTGGTCGAGGACGGGACCGAACCCGTGCTGATCACCCGCACCACCGCCGCCGGGCTGGTCCGTGCCGTCCGCGCCGACGGCGTCCGGACGCTCACCGGCCTGTCCGGCGGCTCGACCGCCCCCGCCGTCCACCCCCGGCTGCCGCTGATCGCCGCAGAACCGCGCCCGGGCCGGGTGGTGGTCGCCCACGCGGTCAGCGGGCGGTCGCACGCTGTGATCAGGAGTACCGACTGATGAGTTCCCCCGTGACGTCCCCCGTCGACGCGGTCGGGTTCGTGCTCGACGTGCCGGTGATCGGCGCCGCCGAGGCGGCCGAGCGCACCCTCGCTCACTGGCAGGACGGCGCTCGGCTCTCCGAACTGCCGGACGGCCGCTGGCTGTTGACCCTGGTCGAGCCGGTCCGGATCCGCGTCGACCGCGCGCCCGGCGAGCCACTGCGGGCTGCCGGTGGGGCGCTGGTCGCGGCCGGGGCGTCGGGCGGCTCCTCGGGTGAAGTCGCCCTGACTGTGGCTGGTGTGACGAAACGTCATGTCATCCCCGAGCTGCGCACGTTGGACCCGTCGGACTGGCTGGACCTGAGCGGCCTCACCCTCCACCGGCTGGCGCCGGTCGGAACTCCCGCCGTGGCGGAGCCGGTTGAGACCGACCTCCCGCGCCCGCCCGCCATGGACCTGCGGGCCGCGGCCGGCATCGCCGAGCCCAGCGAGCGCGCCGGACGGTTCCTGGGCGAGCGCCGCGGAACGGCGGGGCGAACGCGCCCGTCCTGGCAGCTGCTCGTCGTCGGCGTGGTCGTGGCCCTGGCGCTCTACCTCGCGCTGACCACCTATGGCAGGTTCGCCAGCGTCCCGATCATCTTCCCGGTCGGCATCGGCGCGCTCGTCGGTCTGTCGGTCGTGCCGTACGCCCGAACCCGGAGCGGCCGTTACGGCCGTAAGGGCCGGACTGGCCGAAGTGTCCGGATCGTCCGGAGCGGGCTCGCCGGGGGACGCGAGTGGTGGTCCTTCTTCGTCCCCGCCCTCCTGTGCCTCCTGTTCGGCGTCGCCGGGCTCATCGCCACGGGATTCGCCGGCGGACTGCTCCTGCTGACGCTCCTCGGGGCCTGCGGGGTCGCCGTGTCCGTGCTGCCGCGGATCCCGGTCGTCGCCGAGCGTGCCCGCGCCGCTCGTACCGCCCGGCCGGCGCAGGCGGCCGCCCGCAGAGCCGGCGCCGGAACCGCCGCGGCGCGACAGCGCCCGTCGCGGCGCCCGCGCGGACAGTGGCTGGCCAGGCTCGCCCTGCGCACCCCCGTCGGTCCGCTGTTCCAGGAACGGCACGTCCGCTACCTGAATCAGCTCACCCGCTCGTTCCAGCGGCGCCGCTGGGAGGACGCCCTGCGCGACGCCCTCCCGCTGGCCGAGGGCACATCGCGGTCGGGGCTGCTGTCCTTGCGCCTGCCCGACCGGTACGCGGGCGAGCTGCGGCCCAGCCCGCAGGAGCGCGACGGGACGCCGATGGCCTCGCCGATCAGCGGGCCGACCGTCCACCAGCTCCTCACCGACCTCTACCGGGAGGCCGCCGAGGCACTGGAACGGGAGGGGCGGATCGACGAGGCCGCGTACGTCCTCGCCGACCTGCTGGTCGCGCCCGCCGAGGCCGTCGCCCTGCTGGACCGGCACGGCCGTGCCACGCAGGCCGCCGAACTCGCCGAGGGGCGCGGGCTGGCGGCGGAGCTGGTGGTCCGGCTCTGGTGGCGGGCCGGGCAGCGCGAGCGGGCGGTACGGATCGCCCAGCGGCGCGGCGCCTTCGCCGCCGCCGTCGAGCGCCTCAGCGAGAGCGACCCGGCGTCCGCCCGCGAACTGCGCACCGCCTGGGCGGAGCACCGCCGCCGGGCGGGCGATCGGCTCGGCGCGGTCGACGCCGCCTGGCCGGACGAGACGCTGCGCCCGGGGCTGGTCGGCGACCTGCGGGAGGCGCTGGAACTGGGCGGGGCGGCGCGCGGTCGCGCCCTGGTCCACCTGCTGGCCCTCGGTGAGGACGTCGCGGAGCTTGCGCGGGCCCTGTTCGCCGCGGAGGGCGCCGAAGGTACCGCCCTCGCCGCCGCCCTCACCGCCCTCGCCGACCTGCGGTGCGTCGACCCGGTCCTGGACCGCGAACTCGCCACCGCCGCCGTGCGCTCCCTGGTCCGCACCGACGGGCTCGCCGGACACCGCGACGCGCGCGGCGCCGCCGCCGTCCACACCCGGCTGTTGAAGCGCGCCGACCCGCTGGTCGCCGCCGACCTGGCGAAGCCGCGACCAGCCCGATCCGGCGGCGGCCCGCTGCTGGTCACCGCCGCCGACCGCCCCGGCGCCCTGCCCGTCCTGGACGCGGCCCACCTGGACTGCGGAGCCGTTCTGGCGGCCTGCGGCCAGGCAGGCGTCCGACTGATCGGCCCGGACGGCCGCACCCGCGCGCGCTGGGACGTGCCCGCCGCCCAGCTGGTCCTCGCCGACCACGGCGGCACCGCGCTGCTGGTCGCCCGCTACGGCGAGGTCCGCGAGCTGTTCCGGCTCGACCTCGCCACCCGCAAGGTCGAACGCTGGACAGCGCTGCGGGTACGTCAGCTCGTCCCCTCCTACGACGGCCGCCATCTGCTCACCGTCGACCAGGACGGCATCGCCGTGCTCGACACGCTCACCCCGCGCCCGACCGTCGTCCACCGCGAACTCGGCGGCGATCAGGTCGCCTTGAGACGGATCGCCCGCACCCCCGACAGCTGCGCGGCCCTGGTGCACACCCGGGCCGGCGCCCTCGCCGCCGAACTGACCGAACTGTGGCGCTGGGACCAGCCGGGCTGGGAGCTGCGCGCCCGTACGGCGGTCAACCCGACCGACGCCGTGGGTGCCGCGACCCTCGCCGACGGACGCATGCTCGCCGCCACGCCCAGCGACACCCCCGGCCGGAGCGTGCTCCGCTGGAGCGGCAACGGCACGGCCGAACAGACCGTCCCCGGCCGGGTCATCCTCGCCGCGGACGGCGCCCACTGGCTGTTCGCGTCCCCGTCCGAGGACGGCCTGCGCGTCACCGTCGGAGCGGCCGCCGGCGCCGCCTTCACCGCCGTCGTGCCCGGGGCGGCGGCCACGCCGATGGGCCTGCGGGCGCACGGCGGTGCGATCACCTGCTGGCACCGCACCGGCCGGGTGCTCGCGGTCAGCGCGGACGGTACCCGGCTGCTCGCCAACCTGCGCGTCACGGCGGCTCATTGACCTGCTTCAGGGCTGTTCTCGTCCGTCGTGCGAGCAGGCTCCAACCCTGACGCGCGGTCAGGGCCGAGCCGCTTCCTCCGCCGCCAGGCACAGCGCGCCGTCGCAGGTGCGCCGAGCCGCCTGGTCGGGCGGGGTCTCCTCGGTGCTATGCGAGGCCGCCGGGCCTGAGGGCGAGGTAGGCGTCGAGGCGGGTGGCGGCGGTGAGCATCGCGCGGCCGCGGGTGGTGAGGCGGTGGTGCCAGGCGTCGAGGGTGTCGGCCAGGGAGTCCGTTCCACCCGCCGTGCGGACCTGCTCCAGCACGGTGGCGATGTGGGGCAGTGGGTAGCCGCCGCGGCGCAGGAGATGGGCGAGTTCGGCGTCGCGGACGTCGTCGGGGCTGTAGCGGCGGTGGCCGGTGATGCGGTCGCGGGGTGGGGTGAGGATGCCGGCGGCCTCCCAGGTGCGCAGGGTGGCGGGGGTGAGGGCGAGGCGGTGGGCGAGGTCGCCGATGCTGAGCGGGCCGGGGATGCGCGGGCGGTGCTCGGCGGGTTCTCGGGGGTCGGCGGGCTCGGCCGTCAGGTGGTCGACGGCTCGGCGGACGGCGGTGAGGGTCTCGCGGTCGCGCAGGAGTTGGGCGTGGCCCTGGTCGACGGCGGTCAGGGCCTCGTCGAGGCGGTCGGCGTGGACGGCGGTCATGATCCGGCCGCCGGTGGCGTGCCCATACGCGGCGACCAGGGCGAGGTAGGCGCGCAGGGCGGCGGCGTGCGGTTCGGTGTAGATCCGGTAGCCGTTGGGGGTGCGCTCGGCGGGCGGGAGGAAGCCGTCGCGTTCGTAGTTGCGGACGGCCTGGGTCGAGAGGCCGTGTTCGCGTGCGAGGTCGGCGGGGCGCATGGTGGTGTTGGCCTCTCGTTTGATACTTTTCCCCAGAGTTGAGCGGTGCTGTCACTGAAAGTCTCAACCGAGCTTTCAAGGATACGCTTGAGGTCCATGAGTCAGGACATCAGAGACTTCCTCACCCCCTCCTGCGAACTCCTGGCGCTCGGCGAGCCGACGCACCAGGAACCGGCCTTCGGGCGGGTCCGCAACGAACTCTTCGCCCGACTGGTCGAGCGGGGCTACCGGTCGATCGCCCTGGAGACCGACCGGGTGGCCGCGCTCGCCGTGGACGACTACGTTCAGGGCGGCCCGGGCACCCTCGACGCGGTGCTGGCCGAGGGCTTCACGCACGGCTTCGGCACCCAGCCCGGAAACCGCCGACTCGTCGCCTGGACGCGGGAGTTCAACCGCGACCGGGAGCCCGGGGAGCGGCTGGCCTTTTACGGCTTCGACATCCCGACCGAGAACACCATGGCCCCCAGCCCCCGCGGCTATCTCGAACACGCCCGCGACTACCTCCAACTCGATGTCGACATCGCGGCGTTGACGGGCGAGGACGAGCGCTGGAGCCGCGAGCAGGCGGTACTGGACGCGGCGAGCTCGCCCGGCGCCACGGCCGAGGCCGGGACGCTGCGCCGCGTCGCCGACGACATGCTGATCCAACTGTACGTACGGGGGCCCGAGTTGATCGCGGCAGGCTCGCGAGCCGACTGGCTCCGGGCCGGGACGCATCTGCGGGCCGGGATCGGGCTGCTGCGCTACCACGCGCAGGCCGCGATCCAGGGCCTCGGGCTGAGCGACCGGGTGGCCGGGCTGCTCGGGCTGCGGGACGCGCTGATGGCGCAGAACCTGCTCGACATCCGCGCCGCCGAGGCGGAGCGCGGGCCGACCCTGGTGTTCGCCCACAACCTGCACCTCCAGCAGGCCCCGAGCAGCTGGGCGGGAGGGGAGCTGGACTGCCGCTGGAACGGTGCGGGCCGCATCGTCGGCCCGCTGCTGGGCGAGCGGTACGTCTACGTCGCCGGGAGCCTCGGGCGCAGCGAGGCGCTCGGCTTGGGCGAGCCGGCGCCCGGGACGTACGAGGCCCTGCTGCAGAGGCCGGACAGGGCATGGGGCTTGGTGGCGGCCTCGGCGCTCGGCGAAGCCCGTGCCCGTGCCGACACGGTCCCGCAGCAGGGCTACCGCTTCGACCGCTCGACCCTCCGTGGGGCGGCCGCCGTGCTGCACGTCGGCGACGGCGCGGCGGCGGCCGGGTAGGGGTTCGTCAAGGTCCCGGGTAGGCGGCGCGCAGATGGTCCAGCAGGGCGGCGGTCGGCGGTGCCGGCCGCCGCCCGCTCGGCCAGGCCAGGGCGATCCGCACGCGTGGGACGGGGTCGGTGAGCTGCCGGATCCGCAGATCGGGGGAGGGCCCCGGGTCCGGCAGCACCGCCACGCCGAGCCCGTGCGCGGCGAGTTCGGCCAACTGGGGTGGGGCGGCGGCCTCGACGGTCACGGTCGGGCTCGCCCCCACCTCGGCGAGGGCGCGTTCCAGGGCCGTCCGCAGACCGGTGCCGCGCGGTGTGCTCACCAGGGCGTGCCCGGCGAGCGCGGAGACGGGCAGGGGAACGTCCGGGGCGGCGGCGAGCGGATGGTCCTCGGGGCACACCGCGACCAGCGGTGTCTCCAGCACGGTGTGCAGGTCGAGCCCGGTGAGGCTCGTCCAGCCGTCGTCTCCCTCCTGCCCGCGCGCGGCGGTCGGCAGGCCGATCACGCCGAGGTCCAGCCTGCCCTCACGCAGGGCGGCCAGCATCCGTGCGGTGGTGTCCTCGGCGAGTGAGAAGTCGATGCCGGGGTGCTCCTGGCGGAAGGCGGCGAGCGTGGTGGCGAGCCCCGGGAAGGTGCCCAGAGCGGACGGCGGGGTGAGCGCCGCACCGGCGACCATGCCGAGCCGCACGTGCCCGCGCCGCAGCCCGCCGAACTCCTGCGCCGTCTGCCGGGCGGCCGCCGCTGCGGAGAGTGCGGCCCGGGCGTGCGGCAGCACCGCCTCGCCGACCCGGGTCAGCCGGACGGTGCGGCCCGAGCGATCGAGCAGCGGGTGCCCCAACTCCCTTTCCAGCTGCCGGATCTGGGCGCTCACTCCGGGCTGGCTCAGGTGCAGCAGTTCGGCCGCCCGGGTGAAGCTGCCGTGCTGGGCGACGGTGACGAAGTACTGGAGCTGCCGGAGTTCCATAACTGTTGATCATAGGTGGCAGAACTGCCTGGTCTTGGACGTGCGGACGGCGGGCACTGCAGGCTGAGGGGCATGGAGAGCGTGCGGCAGGACCAGGGTGTGGAATGGATCCGCGAGCAGATCGCGGCGGAGCGACGGGAACTCGCCGGGGTGTTCGCCGGCCTCACGGCGGACCAGTGGAACTCGCCCTCGCTGTGCGACGGTTGGCGGGTACGGGAGGTGGCCGCCCACATGAGCACCGGCTTCCGGCACTCCAAGGCTCGGACGGCCTGGGAGCTGGCCCGCTCCGGCGGGAACATCCATCGGATGGCGGACCGCGTCGCCCGCCGGGACGCTGCCGCCCTCACCGACCGTGAGCTGTCCGCCGCCCTGGCCGACCACGCGCGGCACCCCTGGCGGCCCCCGGTCGGCGGCCGGATCGCGGGCCTCGCCCATGACGCGGTCCACGGTCTCGACATCACCGTGGCCCTCGGGATGCCCGCGCGCCTCCCGCTGCCCCGCGCCGCCGCGCTGCTGGGCGCGGTCTCGGCGCGGAGCGTGCGCTTCTTCGGCGCCCGGCTGGAGGGTGTGCGGCTGCGGGCGACGGATGTGGAGTGGTCGTACGGGGAAGGGCGCTCGGTGGTGGAGGGCCGGGCGGAGCACCTGCTGCTGGTGGCGTACGGGCGGCGGGTGCCGCGCGGGCTGCTGGCGGGGGAGGGGGCGGAGCGGTTCGGGTGGGATCGGTAGGGGGCTGCGCGGGACGCGCGCAGTGCCTACGATCGGAAGCACCCCTTCCGAGTGGATGGCGAGACGGAAGCCAGGTCGCCGATGGCCCCGAGGTCCGCGCAGTGGCCGCCGTACGTGCGGGTCGCGCCGTGGTTGCTGATCGTCGGCGGGCTGGTGTGGAACGCGCTGGAACCGACCGCCTACTGGGGCGATCCGCTGCTGGCGGCGGCCGCCGTACTGGCGGGAGCGCTGCTGACGCTGCGGGACACGGTGGCCGTCGCGGTGGCGAACGTGACCGGGATCCTGCTGCTGTCCGCGCAGGACGGGTCGATCGGGACCCGGGCCGGCTATCTGGAGCTGTTCAACACGCTGTTCGCGGCGCTGCTCGGGGTCGGGGTGAACCGGGTGGTGTCGCGGCACGGGCGGCGGCTGGCCCGGGTGCGGTCGGTGGCGGAGGCGGCGCAGCGGGCGGTGCTGCCGGCGCCGCCGGGGCGGGTGGGGGAACTGGAGGTCGCGGCCTGTTACCGGGCGGCCCAGGACGAGGCGCTGATCGGCGGGGACGCCTACGCGCTGCAGGCGACCCCGTACGGCGTGCGGGTGCTGATCGCGGACGTGCGGGGCAAGGGGCTGCACGCGGTGGGGGCGGTGTCGGTGCTGCTGGGCGCGTTCCGCGAGGAGTCGCACCGCGCGCCGGACCTCGTCGTGCTCGCTGACGGCCTGGAGCGCTCGCTGACCAGGGAGAGCGCCCAGCTGAGCGAGGAAGTGCGACTGGAGGGGTTCATCACGGCGCTGCTGGTGGAGTTCCCGCCGGGGGAGGCGCTCGCGCGCACGCTGGACTGCGGGCACCCCGGGCCGTACCTGCTGGGCGGTGGGCCGACGGTGTGCCGGTGGGACGCGGCCGACCCGGGGCTGCCGCTCGGGATGGGAGCCCTGGGCGTGGCGCGGCCGGAACCGGAGACCCGGGCGTTCCCGCCGGGGTGCACGCTGCTGCTGGTGACCGACGGGGTGACCGAGGCCCGGAATTCGGCGGGGGAGTTCTACGACCCGGTGCTCGGGCTGGCCCCGCTCGGTCCGTTCGCGGGGCCGGGGGAAGTGCTGGACGCGCTGGTGGCGGACGTGGCGCGGTGGACGGGTGGGCCGCGCGACGATGACATGGCGGTGCTCGCCGTCACCAGCCGAACGGCGACGGGGTGACCGGCCGAACGGACGCGGGGTGACCCGCCGAACGGCGACAAGGTGACCCGCCGCAGCGCACACCGGGGCGCCGATCGCACACGTGTTTCACGGCTCAGCCCGGTCACGCTGATATCACGATGAAGTTACGGAAGGTGAGTGCTCCATAAAATCCGGCCAAGTTGAGTGACGTCCTCCGGTGGCCGGAAACCAGACGTCCGAATATCGGACGGCGAAATGGACCGCTGCTCCCGTGGGCGGTGCGGATCCCCTGTCGGGCCGCGCTGCCTTGGGTAACGGGCGGGTGCGGCGTCGCGGCGGATCGGCGCCGGGGCATAAGGGGCCGTAAGGGAGGAGCAAGAGCAGGTCAGGGCAGTGGCGGGATCCTGCCGACCTGCGGTTCGTCTGGAAACGGTTCCGCCGGTTGCCGCGTATCGAAGAGGTGACCGAGAGTCGCATTGATGAACGAGATGCTTCGCCCCCGCCAGGCCCGTCTGCTCGACCACCGCGACTTCCGGCTCCTGTTGGCCGGAGCCGCGGCGGCCCAGACGGGCAGCCAGGTCACCCTGGTCGCCCTGCCGTTGGTGGCGGTGGTGGTGCTCGACGCCACACCGTTCGAGGTCGGCCTGTTGACCGCCGCCGAGACCGCCGCCTTCCTGCTGGTCGGCCTGCCCGCCGGGGCCTGGCTGGACCGGATGCGCAAGCTCCCGGTGCTGATCCGCGCCGACGTGGTGCGCTGCATCGCCGTCGGCTCGATCCCGCCGGCGGCGGCGCTCGGGGTGCTGACCATGCCGCAGCTGTACCTGGTCGCGCTGGTCACCGGGGTGGCCACGGTGTTCTTCGACGTGGCCCACCAGTCGTTCCTGCCCGCCGTCCTGCCGCGCGAGCGACTGGTCGGCGGCAACGGGGCACTGGAGACGGTCCGGTCCTCGGCGCAGATCGCCGGGCCGGGCCTGGGCGGCGGGCTGGTCCAGCTGCTCGGCGCGCCGCTCGCCATCGTGGCGGACGCCTGCGGCTACCTCGCCTCCGCGCTGCTGCTCACCCGGATCCGGGTCGAGGAGGCGCGGCCGGAGCCCGAGCCGGGGCGCTCACTGCGGGCCGAGGTGGCCGAGGGTGTGCGGTTCGTCCTCGGGCACCCGCTGCTGCGGGCGATCGCCACCGCCACCGCCGTGTCCAACCTGTTCGCCGCCGTGCTGATGGCCGTGCAGACGGTGTTCTGGGTACGGGTTCTCGACCTGTCACCCGGCGCCATCGGCGCGCTGCTGTCGGCCTCCGCCCTCGGCGGACTGGCGGGCGCGCTGTGCGCGGGGCAGCTGTCCCGCTGGGTCGGGCAGGCCCGGCTGATCTGGCTGTCCACCGTGGTGACCGCGCCGTTCGCGGTGCTGTGGCCGCTGTCCGAGGGCGGCGCGGGCGCATGGCTGTTCGGTCTGGCCGCGGGCGTGGTGCTGTTCGGTGCGGTGGCCTACAACGTCGCCCAGGTGAGCTTCCGGCAGAGCGTCTGCCCGCCCGAGCTGCTCGGGCGGATGAACGCCACCATGCGCTTCCTGGTCTGGGGCACCATGCCGATCGGCGCCCTCGGTGGCGGGCTCGTCGCCGACCGGGCCGGGCCGCGCGCCGCCCTGTGGCTCTGCGCGGCGGGATTCCTGTTGGTGCCGGTGCCGCTGCTGTTGTCGCCGCTGCGGCGGATGCGCGACCTGCCCAAGGCGGAAGCCGGGGCCACCGCGCCCGTGGAGGTCCAGGGTGCTGCGGCCACGGAAGCCCAGGACGCCCAGCACGCCAAGCACGCCCAGAGTACCGAGCGCGCCGAGAGTGCCGAGACCGCCGAGCAGCCTACTGCGAGCCCGACCACTTCCTGACCCCTGACCCCTGACCGAGCACCCGAGCCGAGACCGGAAACCGGAGACCGTTCCGTGCACGCCAGCATCACCGCCGCCTACCTCGCCCGGTACCGCTCCGCCGCCGCCGACTCCCCGGTGGAGCTGCTCCCGCTGACCGGCGCCCAGCGGCGGTTCCTGATCACCCGCCGACTCGCGCCGCTGATCCGCTCCGACATCGTCCCGCTGTTCTTCGCCTACCCGCGCGGCACCCTCGACCTGGCCCGGCTGGGGCGTGCGGCCGCCGCGGTCGCCGCCCGCCACCCCGCACTGTGCGGCGGCTTCGCCACCGTACGCGGTACACCCGTGCTGCGGGCCGGCGGGCCCTCGGTCGAGGTCGCCCGGATCGCCGTCGCACCGAACGGAACCCCTGGCGGCGGAACCCCCAGCGGCGGAACCCTCAGCGGCGGCGCCGCCGAGGCTGCGCTGCGCGCGGCCCTGCTGGACTGGCCCCTCGACGGGCCCGCGCTGCGCCTGCTGATCGCCCAGGAGCCGGACGGGGACGAGGAGTTGCTCGCCCTCGCGCTGGACCACGCGGCCTGCGACGAACAGTCCCTCGGGGTGCTCGTCGGCGAACTCACCGAGGCCTACCGGCGAGACGAGTCGCCCGCGCCCGGCCCTGACCCGCAGGTCCTGGCCGACTTCCGGGAGGCCGTCGAACTCCAGCTGGCCGCCGAGGAGGCCGCCGCCGGCGAGGCCGCCCAGGCCCACTGGGGGCGCCGGCTCGGCGCCCTGACCGGGGCCGGCGGCGGCGCGGCCACGGCCACCGGCATGCTCACCGAGCGGCTACCCGCCGCCGAGGGCGCCGCCCGCAGCGCCGTCTTCCCCGCCCTGCTGGACGCCGTCGGCGCCGCCGCCCAGCGGCTGCACCGCGCGGACGGCCCGCTGGCGCTCGGCTATCCGTGGGGCGGCCGCCCGCCCGGCGCGCCCGCCGCGCTCGGCTGCTTCCTCAACACCCTGGTGCACGCCGTGCCGACGCAACCCGCCGCCGACCTGGAGGCGCTCTGCGACGACTGGTGGGACGACCTCGACCACGCCGGCACCCCCTTCGACGAGGTGGTGCGCGCGGCCCGGGCCGCCGGCTCCCGCTGGTCCGGCGCGCTGGACGCGATGCTCACCCTGGAGGACCTCCAGCGGCGCCCGCCGCTGGTGCTCGGCGGCGTCCCCGGCCGGGAGGTCCACCTCGCCGGACGGCCGCTCGCCGCGCCACTGGCCGTCGCCGCCGCGCACGGTGACGAGCTGCTGGTCCGTTTGGCCTGGGACAGCGAGCGCTTCCCCGCCGCGGACGCCGAGGCCGCCTTCGAACAGCTGCTCGCCGTGCTGCGCCACCACCTCTCCTAGGCCCAGCCCCTTCCAGCGGGGCCACCCCCTTCCGGCAGGCCAGTCCCTTCAGACAGGCCAGTCCCTTCGAACCTCGGGCCGCACCCTCACCCCGGTGCGGCCCGGCCCCCACCGGCCGCCGCGGGACCACCCCACACCCGCGCCCGGTCACCGCAGTGCCAACACGCCCACCACACAAGGGAATCACCCATGTTCGCACTCTCTCCCTCGCAGGAGATCGTCTGGCTGCACGAGCAGATGCTGCCGGGCAGCCGCGCCTACAACTTCACCGCCGTGCTCGACCTGTGGGGCACCCTCGACCGCGACGCGCTGCACGCAGGCCTCGCCGCAGTCCTGGGCCACCACCCGGGCCTGCGGCTGGAGTTGGTCGCCCGAGCGGAGGGCCTGCCTGGCCAGCGGGTCGCCGAGAACTGCCAACCGGTGCTGCGCCACAGCGACTTCAGCGCCGAGGCCGATCCGGAGGCCGCCTTCCGCCGGCTGCTCGCCGCCGAGGCCGAGGAGCCGCTGGACACCGAGTGCGCCCCGGTGCTGCGCTGGCACCTGGTCCGACTCGGCGAGGACCACCACCGGTTGATCCACGTCGAGCACCACCTCGTCCACGACGGCCACTCCTTCGCCATCCTGCTGCGCGACCTGTTCACCGTCTACCGCGCCCACGTCCTCGACCAGCCGTACGAGCTGCCCGCCGCCCCCTCGTACGAGCAGCACGCCCGCCGCTCGGTCGACCCCGACGCCCGTGAGCGCGCTCTCGCCTTCTGGACCCGGGAGCTGGCCGACGCCCCGCGCGAGGTCACCCTTCCCGGGCTGGCCAAGCCGGGCGTCGAGCGCCGCCACCGCGGCGGGCAGCTGCGCCAGTCGATCGGGGCCGACCTCGCCGAGCGGCTGCGCGAGCGCAGCAAGGCCGACGGCCACACCCCGTTCAGCACCCTGCTCACCTTGTTCGCGGAACTGCTGCGCCGCCACAGCGGCCACCGCGAACTCGTCATCGGCACCGCCGTCGGCAACCGGCCGGAGGGCTTCGAGAGCACCGTCGGCATGTTCGTCAACACCGTGCCGCTGCGCCTGCGGCTCGACCCGGCCGCCCCCGGCACCGAAGCCGTGGACGAGGCCACCGACGTCCTGTTGCGCGCCCTGCCGCACCAGGACCTGCCGGTGCAGGAGCTGACCCGCCGCCTGGGGCTGCACACCGGCGGCGCCGACAACCCGCTGTTCAACGTGATGTTCAGCGCGCACGACGCCGCGCTGCCCGACGTCCAGGCACCCGACCTGGAGGTCTCGCTCTACGAGGGCTTCAACACCGGCACCACCCGCTTCGACCTCGACCTGGTGCTGCTGCCCGACGACCGCCGGGTGGTCGGCGAGAAGCACGGCGCCGCCGGGATGACCCTGGTCTGGGACTACGACGCCGACCTCTTCGGCGAGGCCGGGGCCGTGCTGCTGGCCGACCGCCTGCTGGAGCTGCTGCGGTGCTACCTCGACCGGCCGCAGGCGCCGCTCGCCGAGCTCGCCCCCACGGCCGAGGCCGAGCCCGCCGCCCCGGTCACCCCGGCCGGGATGGACCCGGCCGCCGCCCACGACCCCACCGCGCTCGCCCTGCTGGCCGGCACCGAGCGGCTCAGCTACGGCGAACTCGACCGCCGGGTCGGCGAGTTGACCGACCGGCTGCGCGCCGCCGGGGTCACCCCCGGCCAGCCGGTGGCCGCCGTGCTGCCGCGCGGCACCGACAGCGTGGTCGCCCTGCTCGCCTGCCTGCGCCTCGGCGCCGTCTACGCGCCGCTGTCCACCGAGGACCCGGCCGCCCGGCTCGGCCTGCTGCTGGAGCGACTCGCCCCCGCGCTGGTCCTGGCCACCCGGCAGAGCGCGCTCGCGCTGCCCGCCGAGGGAGTCACCCCGGCGCTGCTGGACGGCCCCGCGTTCCCGAAGGCTGAGCCCGCCGCCGTGCTGGAGGGCGCCGCCTACGTCATCCACACCTCCGGCTCCACCGGTGTGCCCAAGCCCGTCCTGGTCGGCCGTGAGGCGCTCGCCGGGTACGTCGCCGCGATCGCGGCCCGCTACGAACTCACGTCCGCCGACCGGGTGTTGCTGTTCGCCCGGCCGTCCTTCGACGTGGCACTGGAGGAGGTGCTGCCCGCCCTCGCCGTCGGCGCCGCGCTCGTGCTGCCGCAGCGCGAGGTGCCCACCGGGCCCGAGCTGGTCGCCGTGCTCGCCGCCCGCGGCGTCACCGTCGCCAACCTGCCGACCAGCTACCTGCTGGGCGTGCGCGAGGACCTGCGCGAGGCGCTGCGGGACGGCCGTTGGACGCCCCGGCTGCTCGTCCTCGGCGGCGAGCGTCTGCCCGCCCGCGCGCTGACCGGCTTGACCGAGTCCACCACCGTGCTCAACGCCTACGGCGTCACCGAGGCCACCGTCACCTCCACCGTCCACCGGGTCACCGAGGCCGACGTCGCCGAGGACGGCGAGATCCCGCTCGGCACCGAGATCGACGGCGTGCGGATCCACGTCCTGGACGAGACCCTGCGCCCGCTCCCGGCCGGCTGTGTCGGTGAACTCGTCGTCGGCGGCGACCTGTTGGCCGAGGGCTACGTCGGCCTGCCGGAGCCCACCGCCGCCCGCTTCACCACCGTCCCCGCACTCGGTGGCGCCCGGGTCTACCGCACCGGCGACCGCGGCTACCGCGACACCGAGGGCCGACTGCGGTTCCTCGGCCGCGCCGACAACCAGGTCAAGCTGCGCGGCCACCGGATCGAACTGGAGGAGATCGAGGCCGCGGCCTCCACCGAACTCGGCGGCCGCTCCTGCGCGGTGCTGCTGCACACCGACCCGCAGACCGGCCCCCGCCTGGTCGGTTTCCTGGAGGGCACCGACCGCCCCGACCAGGCCGCTCTCCACGCGGCGCTGGCCCGCCGGCTGCCCGGCGGACTCGTCCCCGCCACCTGGACAGCCGTCCCCTCGATGCCCACCCTGCCCGGCGGCAAGCCCGACCGCGCCGCCCTCGCCCGGTTCGCCGACGAGACCCCCGAGCAGCAGGAGAGCGCGCCCAGTGCCTTCGCCGACCCCGGCCAGGAACTGATCGCCGCCGCCTGGCGCGAGGTGCTCGGCCACGACCGCTTCACCGCCGACTCGCACTTCTTCGAGGTCGGCGGCCACTCGCTGCTCGCCGCCCAGCTGGCCGCCTTCCTGGAGCCGCACCTGGGCAGCCGCCCGCCGCTGCGCACCCTGTTCCGCCACGCCGTGCTGGCCGACCAGGCCCGCGTCCTCGCCGGAGGCTCCAAGTGAGTGCCCCTTCCGCCGTCCTCGAAGCCGGCCACCGCGAACTCGTCGACGCCTTCGAGAGCTTCGTGCGCCGCGAACTCGTCCCGCTCGCCGCCGAGTTGCCCGAGACCGCCGACCAGGTCCCGGCCGACCTGCGGGCCTATGTGCGCAAGCGCTCCGCCGCGCTCGGCTTCTACGCCGGGGACTACCCCGAGGAACTCGGCGGCGCCGACATGCCATTCACTGCCGTCGTGCTGCTGCACCACGCCGCCGGGCGCAGCGGCTGCGTGCTCGCCCCGTACGCGCTGGCCGGTTCCGACGGCCCCAGCCCGCTGCTGCGGCACGGCACCCCCGAGCAGATCGAGCGCCACCTCGTCCCGCTGGTGCGCGGCGAACAGACCCGCTGCCTGGCGCTGACCGAGCCGCAGGCCGGTTCGGACGCGTTCCGGCTCACCACCACCGCCGTGCGCACCGGTGACGGCTGGGTGCTGAACGGGCGCAAGACCTTCGTCAGCAACGCCGAGCACGCCGGGATCGCGCTGGTGGTCGCCGCCACCGACCTCGGCGACGGCGCCGGGCCCACCGCCGGGGCCACCGCCTTCGTGCTGCCGATGGACCAACCGGGGCTGCGGATCGGCCAGCGCTACGAGGGCATGTCCGGCGAGCCGCTGTTCGAGTTGCTGCTCGATGGGGTCAGCGTCGGCTCGGAGGCCGTCATCGGCGGCGAGGAGGGCATCGCGGCGGCCACCGCCCTCGCCATGGACAGCCTCTCCCGCGGCCGTCTGGTGGTCGCCGCGATGTGCAACGGCATCGCCGAGTACGCGCTGCGCGCCGGCGTCGAGTACGCCCGCGAGCGGCGCGCCTTCGGCCGGGTGATCGGCGAGTACCAGCACGTGCAGGAGCACCTGGTGACCACCCGCGCCGAGGTGGAGGCGTCCAAACTGCTCACCCTCGCCTGCGCCCGGCTGGTGGACGAGGGCACCGAGGCGCCCGAGAACGCGGCACTCGCCAAGCTCACCGCCTCCGAGACGGCGGTGCGCGCCGTGGACCGCTCGCTCCAGGTGCACGGCGCCACCGGTTGGGTGCGCGGCCACCCGCTGGAGTTCCTGTACCGCTATGTCCGGATGACCACGATCATCGAAGGTACCTCCGAGGTCCAGAAGGTGATCATTGCCCGTTCCATGGGTTTGAACTGACGACTAGTCACCTATCTGGAGTCGATGATGGAATCCCTGAGCATCGGGTACGGCCGTCCGCACCGGGACGGCGGGGTCCTTGACCTGTTCACCGGCTGGGTGCACCGCACCCCGCACGCACCCGCCCTGATCGACGGCGAGCAGAGCTACAGCTACGCCGAGCTCGACCGCCTCGCCGAGGCCGTCGCCGAGACCCTGCGCGGCCGGGTCGGCAAGGGCGACCTGCTCGGCGTCTGCCTCGGCCACTCGGCCGCGCTGGTCGCCGTCACCCTGGCCGCCGCCAAGCTCGGCGCCGTCCACCTGCCGCTCGGCCCGCGCCCGGGCGAGCGGCGGCTGCAGGCCGTCGCCGAGCAGCTGCGGCCGTCCTGCCTGGTCGGCGAGCCGGCCGTCCTGCCGGCCGGCGGCGAGCGGCTGTCGCTGGACCTGCCCGCCACCGGCGTGGTGGAGGCCGTGCTGGCCTCCGGCGATCAGGCCGCCGTCCCGGTCGGCACCCACTACGCGGTGCTGACCTCGGGCTCCACCGGCACCCCCAAGGCCGTCGCCGTCACCGAACCGGCGCTCGGCGCGCTGCTGCACTGGTACCGCGAACTGACCGACCTCGGTCCCGGCGCCCGGCACAGCCTGCTGATCGGGGTCGCCTTCGACCCGCACCTGATGGAGCTGTGGGCCGGCCTCACCTCCGGTGCCGCGCTGGTCGTCGCCCCCGAGGCCGTCCGGTGGGACTCCGGCGCGCTCACCGACTGGCTCCGCGAGGCGCGGATCACCGTCACCGTGCTGCCCACCCCGCTGGCCGAACCCGTCCTCGGCCGGCCCTGGCCCGCCGGGCTGGCGCTGCGCCATCTGACCGTCGGCGGCGACCGGCTGCGCCGCGCCCCCGGGCCGGACGTCACCGCGACCGTCCACAACGCCTACGGCCCCGCGGAGGCCACCGTCACCACCACCGTGCACACCATGGCGCCCGGCGGCGACCACGGGGACGGCGCGCCGCCGATCGGACTGCCCGTCCCGGGCGCGGTCGTCCTGGTCACCGACGAGCAGGGCCGCCCGGTGCCCAGAGGAGTGGCCGGCGAGCTGCGGATCGGCGGCCGGGGCCTGGCGGCCGGCTACCTCGACCCCGAGCTGACCGCCCGCCGCTTCGTCGAGGTGCCGCCCGGCGTGGACGGCATCGACCGGCTCTACCGCAGCGGCGACCGGGTGGTGATGCGCGCCGACGGCGTGCTGGAGTTCCACGGTCGTCTGGACGACCAGGTCAAGGTCAGCGGAGTGCGGATCGAACCCGCCGAGGTCGAGGCCGCCTTCGAGCGCGACCCGCGGGTACGCCGGGCCGTGGTCGCCGCCGAGGCCGCGGCGACGGGCGGCGCCCGGCTGGTGGCCTTCGTCCAGGCCGAGGACGGTGCGCAGGCCGAGGCCCTGCTGGGCGCGGTGCGGCCCTGGCTGCCCGAGCAGGCCGTGCCCTCGGTCGTCCGGCTGGTCGACCGTTACCCGCTGGACGCCAACGGCAAGGTGGACCGCGCGGCGCTGCTCGCCGCCGAGCCGCCGGTCGCCGCGGGCGCGGGGGCCTTGGGAGTCTCGGGGGCTTCGGGAGTCTCGGAGGTCGAGGAGGGCGACACCCCGGTCGAGCGCACCGTGCTGAAGCTCTGCCGCGAGCTGATCGGCCGCGCCGACCTCGGTCCGGGCGACAACTTCCTGGCGTCGGGCGGGAATTCGCTCGCCGCCGCCCGCCTGCTGGAGTCCCTGGAGGGGGAGTACGGCGTGCGGCTGCGCGCCGCCCTGCTGCTGCGCCAGCCCGACCTGCGGGCGATCGCGCGGCTGGTCGAGGAGCGAATGCCCAGCACCTCGCTCGCGTAGGAGCCGTCCGTCCACCCCGCCTGAGCACGGGCGCCCCGGCCTCGCCGCCGGGGCGCCCGGAAGGGAACCAGCCATGACGCTCACCATCCCCACCGTCTCCACCCTCCCCACCGTCTCCACCCTCCCCGCTCTGATCGCCCGGCAGGCCGAGAGGCACCCGAGCGCGCTCGCCGTGACCGACGGCTCCACCTTCCTCACCTACCGTGAACTCCTGGACGCCTCCGGCCGGTTGGCCGCCGTCCTGGCCGCGCGCGGGATCGGCCCCGGCAGCGCCGTCGGCCTGCTCTGCGCCCGCTCGACCCGCCTGGCCGTCGCCCAGCTCGCCGTCTGGCGGGCCGGCGGCCACGTCCTCCCGCTCGACCCGGCCTACCCGCGCCCGCGCATCGCCGAGATGACCGCCGACGCGGACGTGCGCCTCGTCCTCGGCGACAAGGCGCTGCTCGCCGAGGTCGGACTGCCCGAGGAACGTGCCCTGGTGCTGACCGAGCGCGGCACCGAGGCGACCGCGGAGACGGTGCCGGACGCCGCTGAGGCGGCCGCGCCCGCCCTGCTCTACTACACCTCCGGCTCCACCGGCCGCCCCAAGGGCGTGCTCGTCCCGCACGGCGCCGTCGCCGACCTGGTCACCGCCCCGGACGCGGTCGCCCTCGGCCCGCGCGACCGGGTGCTCTTCCACTCCACCGTCTCCTTCGACGCCGCCACCTTCGAACTGTGGGCCCCGCTCGCCCGGGGCGCCGCCGTCGCGATCTCCCCTGCCGAACGGCCCTCCACCGAGGAACTCGTCCGCGACGTCGAGCGGTTCGGCGTCACAACCCTCCTCCTCACCACCGCGCTCTTCCACCACCTGGCCGCCAAGCAGTCCCGGGTCTTCGGCGTGCTGCGCACCGTGGTCGTCGGCGGCGAGGCGATGTCCGCCGAGCACGCCGGGGCGGTGCTGCGGGCCTTCCCGTGGCTGGAGCTGTGCAACGGGTACGGGCCCACCGAGGCCACCACCTTCACCACCCTGCACCGGGTCGCCCCGGCCGACTGTGACAACGGTGCCGTCCCGATCGGTCGACCCTTCGGCGACGCCCGGGTTCTCGTCCTGGACGAGCGGCTCGCGCCGGTGGAGCCCGGCACGGTGGGCGAGCTCTGGATCGCCGGCGGGCGGCTCGCCCAGGGCTACCTCAACCGGCCCGAGCTGACCGCTGAGCGCTTCCGCGTGCTCCCGGGCCACGGCCGCGCCTACCGCAGCGGTGACCTGGTGCGCCAACGGCCGGACGGTGTCCTGGAGTTCCACGGACGCACCGACGACCAGGTCAAGGTCCGGGGCTTCCGGATCGAACCCGGTGAGGTCGAGCACGCGCTGCTGCAGCTCCCCGAGGTCGCCGAGGCGGCCGTGGTGGTACGCCGCGCCGGGCAGCCCGACGCCGCGCTCACCGCCTGCCTGGTCCTCGCCGAGGGCGCCCGACCGGGCGTCGAGACCCTGCGCACCCGGCTCGCCGAGCGGCTGCCCGCCCACCTGGTGCCCACCGCCTGGACGGTCCTCGACGTGCTGCCGCTCACCGGCAGCGGCAAGGTCGACCGGCGGGCGCTCGCCACCGCCCCCGACCCGGCCGCCGCCTCCGGCCCGGCCGAGGCCGCGCTCACCCCGATTCAGCAGGCCGTCGCCGAGGCCTGGAGTCGCGCCCTGGAGCGCCGGATCGCCGACCCGGCCGCCGACTTCCTCGCCGAGGGCGGCCACTCGCTGCTCGCCATGTGGATCGTCGACGACCTGCGCGAGGACCTCGGCGTCGAACTCTCCCTCGCCGACTTCCTCGACCACCCCACCGTGGCGGCGCAGGCCGAACTGCTGGAGCGCGCCCTGCGGGCCGCCGACGACACCCCCGGAGCCGACCGATGAGCACCACCGACCAGAGCGACCTGTTGCGCCGCGCCCGCAACCGCCGCGCCGCCACCGCGCCCGGCCGCCCGGCGGCAGCCCCGGAGAGCCCGGCCGGCCCGGCCCCGCTCTCCCACGCCCAGCAGCGGATGTGGCTGATGGACCACCTCGGCCAGGGCGGCGCCCTCTACAACGTCCCGCTCGCCGCCCGACTGCGCGGCCCGCTCGACCCGGCAGCCCTGGCCGCCGCGCTCACCGCCCTCACCGAGCGGCACGCCGTGCTGCGTACCCGCTACCCCCGCCGGGGCGACCAGCCGTACCAGCGGATCGAACCGGCCGCCCCGGTGCCGCTGCCGATCGTGGACGCCGACGGCACGGACCGGCTCGCCGTCGAGGCCGCCCGGCCGTTCGACCTGGCCACCGGCCCGATGCTGCGCGCACTGCTGCTCCGGCACGGTCCCGAGGACCACACCCTGCTGCTGACGATCCATCACATCGCGGTGGACGGCGGATCGCTCCCGGTGCTCGCGGCCGACCTTGCCGCGCTCTACACCGCGGCCCGTGACGGCGTCGAGCCGGGGCTCCCGGCGCCGGGCATGCCGTACGCCGAGTACGCCCGCCAGGAGCGCGCACGCGACGCCGAACTCACCGCCGCCGCCGACGCCCGCGCCGCCCACCTGGCCGGGGCCCGGCCGCTGCCGCTGCTGCGGCCCGTCCCGCCCGGCACCCGCGAACGCCGTGCCGCCCTGCACGCCGCACCGCTCGACCCCGCCACCGTCGAGGGCCTGCGGCAGCTCGGCACCCGGCACGGCGCGACGCTGTTCGCCGTCGTGCTCGCCGCCGCCTTCGCCACCCTGCGCACCGCCTCCGGCCAGAACGACCTCACCCTGGGCTGCGCCAGCGGCCATCGGGCCCGGCCCGAGCTGCGCCGGACCGTCGGCCTCGGCGTCAACACTCTCGCGGTGCGGGCCGAGCTGGCCGGGGAGCAGACCTTCAGCGAGGCGCTGGCCCTGGTACGTGGCGCGCTGCTCGATGCGCAGCACCACCACCAGGTGCCCTTCGACCTGGTGGTCGAGCGGCTCGGCGCGGCCTCGCGCGGCGCGGACGGCACCCCGCTGCTGTCGGTCAGCTGCGACCTGGTCCAGCCCGTCACGCCGCTGGAACTTCCCGGGCTGGACGTCGAGAACATCGAACTCGACCTCGGGCTGGCCAAGTTCGGCCTCGCCCTGCTGCTGGAGGACGGGCCGCAGCCGCGCTGCCTGGTCCAGCACGACCGGGACGCGCTGGACGAGGCCACCGCCGCGCGGTTGCTCGACGCCTTCGCCGCCGTGCTCGGCGCGGTGGCCTCGGACGCCGACCGGCCGCTGGCGGAGCTGCCCGGAAGCCGTCTGGTCGCCACCCAACACCCGCTGGTGGACGCGCTGTTGGCCGACCCGAGGGTGGCCGAGGCGGCGGTGGTCGAGGCCGCCGGCGGTCCGCCGCTCGCCTACGCCGTGGTGCGCGGCCCGGTCACCCCCAGCGGCAGCGACCTGCGTTCGGTCCTGCGACGCAGCCTCGCTGCTGCCGAACTCCCGCTCGCGATCACCCTGTTGGACCGGATCCCGCGTGCCGTGGACGGCGCCGTCGACCGAGGCCGACTGCCCGGTGCCGCCCCGGCCGGCGCCTCCGCGCGACCCGGCCCACTCGACCTGGTCCGCACCGCCTTCGGTGAACTGCTCGGCAGCGTCCCGCCCGCCGACGGCGACTTCTTCGCCCTCGGCGGCCACTCGCTGGTCGCCGTCCAGCTCGCCGAACGCCTGCGCACCCGCGTCGGGCTGCCGCTCACCGGTCTCGACATCCTGGAACAGCGCACCCCGCGCGCCCTCGCCGGGCTGCTCGCCACCCGCGCGGACGAGCGCCGTGCCGCCCTCGCCCGGACCGGCGCCCACCCCCGCACCGAGTCCCGCACCGGGACCGTGTTGCTCACCGGTGCCACCGGTGGCGTCGGCGCGGCCGTACTGCAGGAGCTGATGGCCCAGGGCCGCCCGGTGCGGGTCCTGGTCCGACCGGAGTCCGCGCACCTGCCGACCCTGCACGGCGCCGAGATCGCCGAAGGCGACCTGGCCGACCTGGACAGCCTCCACCGCGCGGTCAAGGGCGTGGACGCGGTCATCCACTCCGCCTGCACCTTCACCGAGCACGCCACCGACGTCGCCGCCATGCGCGCCCTGCTGGACGGCTGGTCCGGCGGGCCGTTCGTGTTCGTCAGCAGCATCGACGCCTACGGACGGCCAACCGGCGCGGACGTCGCCGAGGGCGGTCCGAGCGGCGCGCCGGTCACCGCCTACGGGCAGGCGAAGCTGGACTGCGAACAGCTGCTCTTCGAGGCCGCCGAGGTGGGCGGCCGCGGCCCGGTCACCGCCGTGCGCGCCCCGATCGTCTGGGGCCCGCAGCAGCGGCTGCGCGACCAGCTCCGCTGGGGCTCCACCGGCGAGCTGTACCAGGCCGCGCTGGCCGGCCGGCCCATCTCCCTGCCCGCCCCAGCCCCCGGCGGGCGCGACGCCTGGAACGGCGCCGCCTGGGTGCACTCGGCGGCCCTCGCCCGCGCCCTCGCCGCCTGCGCGGTGCCCGACCACCCCGCCGCCGGACGCGTCGTGAACGCGATCAGCGGGCACGTCTCCTGGGCGGAGTTCACCGCCGAGCTGATCCGGCTGCTCGGCTCGGAGAGCACGCTGGACCAGCGCCCCGACGCCGACCCGGAGCTGCGCCGCCCCTGGCACTACCGGGCGGAGACCCTCGCGGCCGCGCTGCGGCCGGAACCGGGGGAGGACTGGCGAACCGTCCTGGCGGCCATGGTCGGCTGAGGCCGGCGCATGCGGCGGAGGAGTCCGGCACCGGACTCCTCCGCCCGGCTGCCGCAGCCCGATCGGGATCGGCGAGCACCCGTGCCGCCGGCCCGGCCGCGTCCTCCGGTGCCACCTCCGCGAGCGCCCGGCGGTAGCGGGCGAACCGTGCGTGCTCGTCGGGCGCCCGGTCCGCCGCTTCGGCCGACCCGGTCGCGTCGGCCGGGAGCCCACCCGACCGCCTCAGCCGATGGTCACCACCCGCGCCCACGCGGGTGGCGCGTCCGGCCGGTAGTCGGGGTTGGCCTCGTTGTACCGCACCGGCCTGCGGAACAGGCCGACCACCGTACGACAGGACGGCGCGACCTCGGGCCAGGGAGTCTGCCCGTCCGTCAGCACCACCACCACGTCCGGCTGCGGCCGGGTCCGCAGCGCCGCGGCGAAGCCCGTGCGCAGATCGGTGCCCCCGCCGCCGATCAGGGAGATGCCCGCCGCCTGACAGATCGGCTGGACGGTCTGCGCGGCCGCGTCACAGGACAGGACGGTGACCTGGTCGTGACGGCCGCCGACCGCCCGGCCGATCGCCGCGACCTCCAGCAGCGCGCTGCCCAGCTCGTCGTCGGAGACCGACCCCGAGGTGTCGATCACCACCGAGACGCGCGGCGGGCGCCGCCGCAGGCTCGGCAGCACCGCGCCCGGCAGGGCGGTCGAGCGGCGGGCGGGCCGGCCGTAGCTGTAGTCCCCGCCCGAGCCGGGCCCGGAGACCGCCGAGCGCATCGCCGCGCCCAGCAGCTGGCGCCAGGGCTGCGGCGGGTGGAACGCCTCCTCGGCCCAGCGCCGCCAACTCGCCGGCGTGTCGCCGGGGCGGGCCCGGATGCCCTCGGCGACCCGGAAGCGGACGGCGTCCCGCTCCTGCGGGGTCAGCCCGTCGGCGCCGTCCGGCCCCAGCTCCCAGGGGCGGTCCACGCCGTCGGCGCCGCTGCCGCAGTCCAGCCAGGCCAGCCCCGGTTTGCGCAGGTCGAAGCCGAAGCCGCGGAGGTAGTCCTCCATCAGCTGCCCCTCCGGCAGGTGGAGGCGCCTGGGCGTCAGGGCGCCCACGGGGGTGACCAGCCCGTCCCCGTACGCGTCGTCGTTGATCTCGCAGTCGGCGGCGATGTTCATCCGCAGCCGGTCGTCCCGGCCCTTCAGCCCGAGGTCGTGGGCCAGCCGGTCGCTGCGCCCGTGATGGTCGCGCAGCAGGTGCGACACCTCGTGCACCCACACCGAGGCCAGGTCCTCCACCGGGGTGCGCTCGACGAAGGCCGGCGAGGCGTAGCAGCGCCAGTAGCGGTCCACGGCCATCGTCGGTACCTGCCGGGACTCCACCAGGTGCAGGGCGAACAGCGCGGTCGCCAGGTAGGGGCGGGCCCGGACGGCCTGCAGTCGGGCGGCGTACAGCTTGTCGAGGTCCAGCCGGCTGGCCTGCGGCTTGATCTGCCAGCCGGCGTCCAGGGGTGTGGGGGCCGGCCTGGCGACCTTCGGCCTGATGCGCCCGCCGACGTCCAGCGGCGTCATGCCCGCGCTCATCGGCGGGTCTTCGCGTCGGCCCGGGCGGCGGCGCGGTCGGCCCGCCGGGACACGGCCACCGCCGAGGCCAGGTGCTCGATCGACTCCGGTACCTCCCAGTCCTCCCGACGCAGCGAGGCCAGCGTGGTGGCCGGGACGACCAGTACATCCGGCGCGCCGGTCTCCATCGCCCGCACCAGCAGCGCCCAGGCCGAGTCCCACCTCGCCCGCTCCGGCCGGTTGCGTACCGCGGCCACCACCCCGTCCAGCACCACCTGGCGCAGGTCCCCGCGCTCGGGCAACACCGCGTCCGCCGGGTCGGCGAGCAGCTTCTCCGGGTCCGGCAGGTCCATCCGCTCCATGCTCGCCATCAGCTCCAGCCCCGGACCGTCCCCGACGGTTCCCCGCACCAGCAGCGACAGCACCTCTCGGGAGGAGCCGGCCGCGGTGGCGAAGGCGATCAGCCGCAGCGTCATGTCCCAGCTGCGCGGGGACGGCCAGGCCCCGCCGCGCCGGGTCTCGGTGGTGGGCAGTCGGTGCACCAACTCCGGCCGGGCGGAGAGCAGTTCACACACCGCGCGGCGGGCGAAGGCGACCGCGGCCGGCAGCTGCGCCGGATCGAGCTGCGGAAGGGTGGCGACCGGCCACACCCCGCCGAGGCCGCGCACCACCACCTCGTGGTCGTGCACCCACTGCAGATGGACGAACCGGTTGGCCAGCGGCGGGCTCAGCTCCCACCCGTCGGCCGCCGAGGAGCGCGGGTTGGCGGCGGCCACGATCCGTACGCCGGGCGGCAGTTGGAGGGCGCCGATGCGCCGCTCCAGGACCAGCCGGAGCAGTGCGGCCTGGACGGCGGGCGGCGCGGTGGACAGTTCGTCGAGGAACAGCAGCCCGCGCCCGGCCCGGACCAGGCGCACCGCCCAGTCCGGCGGGGCCAGCGGGACGCCCTGCTGCGCCGGATCGTCTCCGACGATGGGCAGGCCGGAGAAGTCCGAGGGCTCGTGGACGCTGGCGATCACCGTGGTGAGCGGCAGCTCCAGGGCCTCGGCGAGCTGGTTGAGGGCGGCGGTCTTGCCGATTCCGGGCTCGCCCCAGAGCAGGACGGGCAGGTCGGCGGCGACGGCCAGGGTGAGGGCCTCCAGTTGGATGTCGGCGCGGGGCTCGGTGCTGGTGTCGTTCAGCAGGGTGAGCAGCTCGCGGGCGACGTCGAGCCGGGCGGCGGGGGCGTGCGTGGGCATGGGTGATCACCTCGGGAAGTCGGAAGCTCAGGACGTCGGAAGCTCGGGACGTCGGAAGTAGAGGGGCTCGGCCAGGGGTTCCGGCAGGCTTCAGCGCGTGCCGGTGCGCGGGTTGCAGTGTGGGCCGCACTGCGGGTTGCAGCGCGCGGCGGTGTACAGGCGGGAGCGGCGTCGGCACGGGCGCCGGCGGAACGGGAAGCCGTTGGGCCCCGGGTCGGTCAGGCCCGCCCGGTAGAGGCCGTAGGCCGTCCGGCGCTTCACGGCCGCCGTCAGTTCGTCCCGCAGCGGGCCCGGGCGCAGTACCGCCCGGGGACCGAGCAGGTCCTCGACCACGGCCAGCGCCCCGGCGGTGTCGCCGTGGTCCAACCGCTCGCGCACACCGGCCAGTTCGGCCGGATTGCGGTACGCCTGGTCGACGGCCCGCAGGCAGGGCAGCGGGGTGCCGGACAGCGCCGCGAGCAGCTCCTCACGGCGCAGCTGGGCCGGGTCGTGGTCGAGCGGGGTGAGCACCCCGTCGACCACGGCGATCCGGTGCCGGGCGCCGCGACAGTCCACCAGCCGTTGCGTGGGCGGTAATTGGAGCGTCCGGCTCGGCTGGTGTCCGGGCGCGAGCGCGGCCGCGACCAGTGGGTGCAGCCGGTCCGGCTCGATCGCGCCGCTGTGCAGCAGGTCGAGGTCGGGCAGCGCCCAGGTCGCCGCGTCGGGCAGCAGCGGCAGCGCCTGGAAGTTTCCGGCGGCCTCCGCAGCGGGTTCGCCCGCCCTGAGCAGCACGTGCCGCCGACGCCCCAGCCGCACCACGACGGGTCCGGCCGGGCGCCCGTCGGCGCGTAGCAGTAGCTCGGCCTCGGCGGCCCACCGGTCGACGGCGCAGCGCAGCGCAGGCGTGCCGAGGCCCTCAGCCTCCTGGGAGCTCGGCGGACCGGCCCCGGCGCGCAACGCCAACTCCCCGCTCCGGTCCGCGTCCCACAGGTGCCGGTGCAGGTCGTAGCGGAACCGGCGGCTGGGATGCGGGTGCGGATGCCGGGGCCCGCCGTCGTCGTAGCCGTCCCAGAGTGCGAGGCTGATGTGCTGCCCGTACGCCGCCCAGGCGGGTGGCGTACGGACCACCAGGGACACCGGCCGCTCGCCCGGGTACCGGGCCAGCGCCATGGTGAGCCCCGGCCGCAGCAGCCCGTCGGGGGCGGTCCTCGGCAGGTGCCAGCGCAGCAAGTCCGGTGCCAGGCGGCGCAGATCGCTCCGCACCCGGTCGGCGATCTGTTGGCCGTGGGTGCGCGAGACGTCCCGAAGCCGGAACTCGACCTCGACGTTCGCCGCAGCGCAGGCCCCGGCCCAGTCGCCGACCCGGCGTCGCTCGGTGGCGGTTTCGATCATGGAGGGCGGCACGGCGTACTCGCGTACGCGCCGCCAGAAGGAAAGGTGGGAGTCGTACCCGTTCGCGGTGTGAGTGTTCATCAGCACTCACCTTGCGCGGACGGGCCCTCCGATCTGTGATCAGCGAGAGTGGTCATCGCCGGGGAGCATAGCGCCCGCCGCCGCCGTCCGCCACACCGATTCGGCCCGCGCCCGTCCGTCGGCGCTCAGGGACCGCTGGAGGGCAGGGCGAAGTCGCCCTCGGTGGATTCCGCCGGGGGCGCTCGGTCGTGCCCTTCCACGCGCGGGGCGATCGTCGAACAAGTCAACCCGCCGCTCGGCTGGCCGATTTCATCCCTTTTCGTCCCCAGGTGGGTCGCGGGGGCGTGGCGCTCGGGCGCAGACTGGTCCGTGCACGGGAGTTCCGACCGCAAGGGGTAGGCATGGCCGTACGACCCGGCAGGCGCAGGGCAGTTGGACGGATCCGCACCGCGATCGGCGCGCTCGCCGTCGCGCTGGTGGCGGGAGTGGTGGTCGGGGTGCCGGCCGCACCGGCGGAGGCGGCCGGGGGCAAGGTCGTGTACCTGACCTTCGACGACGGCCCCAGCCCCGCCTACACGCCGCGGATCCTGTCGATCCTCGACCGCTACGGGGTGCACGCCACCTTCTTCGAGATCGGTGAGAACGTTGCGGCCCATCCCTCGCTGACCAAGCAGGTCGCCCGCCAGGGGCACAGCGTGCAGAACCACTCCTGGTCGCACCCGGACCTGCGCCGGCTCTCCGCGACCTCCTTCAACGCCCAGGTGAGCAGGACCGATCAGGCCATCCGCGCCCAGACCGGCCGCGCCCCCAAGTGCCTGCGCCCGCCGTACGGCGCGGTCAACGGCACGGTGCGCTCCCGGGCGGCGGGGCTGGGCAAGCAGGTGGTGCTCTGGTCGGTCGACCCGGCGGACTGGTCCCGACCGGGGACGGGCGCGATCCAGTCGCGGGTGCTGAACAACGTCCGTTCGGGTTCGGTGATCCTGCTGCACGACGGCGGCGGCGACCGCAGCCAGACCGCAGCCGCGCTGCCGACGATCCTGTCCACCCTCAAGGCGCGCGGGTACAGCTTCGGGATCCTGTGCTGACCGGGCGATCCCGCCCTGACCAGGGGACCTTCGGCTGACCGGGCAGGCGCAGACGCGCAAGGGCCGGCCCGGTGGCCGACCCTTGGTCGCGGGACCGTCAGCTCCGCCCGTTGAGGATCAGCGCCCAGGCGAGGCACCCGAGCGCGGCGGTGCACAGCAGGGCGCGCAGCACGTTGAAGCGCACCCATCGCACCTCGAAACGCCCGCGGACCGCCGCCGGGTCGGCGATCGCCCGCGGTGTTCCGGCGGCCGCCAACTCGTCGTTCAGCGGGATGTTGACCGAACGGGTGACCCCGATCGCCGCCGCGTACAGCACCAGGGCGGCCACCGTCGCGGGCAGCACGTCATGGCCGTCCGAGGGCAGGTGCAGGGCCACCGCGGCCGCCGTGGTGAGCAGGGTGCCGACGAAGCCGAGCACGAACCAGCCGTTCAGGATCGCCACGTTGACGCGCTGCATGACCTCGATGAACGTCCGGTCATCGACCCGGGCGAGCGCGGGCATCACCGAGCACGCGTACGCGTAGAACAGTCCGGCGGTCAGTCCGCAGGTCAGGGTGGCCGCCACCAGGACGAGTGTGCGCGCCGTCTCCATCTTCGCAGCCCCTCTGTTCGGTATCCGCCGGGTACCGGCCCGGTCCCCGTGGGCCGATCATCCGGCATTCGGGCCGCCCGATCCACCGCGACCGCTCACAACCTCCTCACATGACGAACCGTCAAATGACCTCCTGGTGTCGGCTGAGACGGCGGCGCGACCAGCCGGGCCGGGAACTCGTGCTAAACCGTCGGGACCGCGCCGCCCTCGACGTAGTCCACCTGGACGCCCGCGAGGCCTCGGGCCCAGGCGGTGGTGATCGGGGCGAGCTGGGCGCGGGTCAGGGGGGCGGGGCCGAGGCCGATGGGGAGGTGGGCGCGGCCGTCGCGGGTGCGATAGGGATGGGGCCAGGCGTGGAGGCGGGTGGCACCGGCTTCCTCCAGGGCGGCGAGGAGGGCCCGGAGCCGGCCGCGGACGGCGCCCAGGGACTCCTCGCCGGTGGTGACGACGGCCCAGGCGGCGTGGCGGCGGTGCAGTGGGGGCGGGGAGAGCAGGGCGGGCCAGGGGTCGGCACGCTCGGTGGTGAGCTCCCAGGCGCGGTAGAGCTCCTCGGTGAGCAGGTCGCGGGTGTCGGAGCTGACCTGGGTGGTGCAGCTGCGGACCGGGGCGGAGGGGGTGAGCACGGTCAGGGGTGCGTCGGGGCGGTCGGTCGAGTCGGCGGCCAGGCCGACGGGTTGGCGCCAGTCGCGGGACGCCCAGGTCTCGGCGAAGCGCTGGAACAGGTCTCCCGCGGCGGTGTCGTGCGCATCCAGGACGGTCCGCGCGGCCAGTACCGACCAGGCCAGCGAGGGCAGTTGGCCGAACGGCGCGGAGTCTAGGCCGTGCGCCCGCGCCCAGGTCTTGACTTCCCGGGCCAGCCGGACGAAGTGCCGGTGCCGCCCACCGACCGCCGTCAGGATCGCCTCGGCGTCCGTGACGGCGCTCAGCGCGATCGCCGCCGCTTCGCCCAACTCGGCCCGCCGGGCGACGGCTCGGGCGGGGTCGAGCGAACCGGTGAAGACCACGACCAGGTCGACGGCGAGCCCGCCCGCCTCCAGTCGCAGCCCCGGCACCCGGGCGCCGCGCACCTCGCGTACCTGCCGCGCCTGCGGCAGTGCGGCCGACACCCGGGCGCGGACGCCGGCCAGGTCGGCCGGGCCGGGCAGGGCCACCACCAGGTCAAGGTCGCCGCCGTCCAACTGGCAGCCCAACCGCCGCGAGCCGACGGTGTGGACCACCCCCTCGGGCAGCGACGAAGCGATCCGCGAGGCCAACTCGACGGCGGCAGCGGTCTGTTCAGCGGGTTCAGGCCGCAGCGAGACCACCGGCTCCTCCGGCGGCACCCGCACCTCGCCTGTTCCCAGCGAGACCACCGCCCGGGTCCGCATCGGCTCGCCGCCCCGCCGGGAGAGCACCACCAGCTCGCCCACCCGGGCCGAGACCCCGCTGAGCCGGGCCGCGCAGTCGGCGGCCACCCGCTGCGGGTCCGTGCTGCGTCCGAGGGACAGGTGCGGGGTGTAGCCCTCGGCGCGGCCCCGGCAGCGGGGGAAGCGCCGTTCGAGGGCGTGCCGCAGAGCCGCCCAGGGCTCGGGGGAGGCGGCGGCCGGGTCCAGCCAGACGGTGGCGTCCTCGCGGTGGCCGAACGTGTGCACGCCGTCGAGGCGGGCGGTGAACGGCGCGACCTCGGCGGCGGCCGCGCCGAGCAGCGGCAGGGCGCGGTCGAACTCGGACTCCGGGACGAAACCGAACAGCAGGTTGACGTGTGGGGGCCAGCGCCGCAGCTGGGGGTCGTACGCGGCGCGCAGCCGCTGGATCGGCGGCCACAGTTCCTCGGGCGGCAGCCAGGCGACGGCGGTGCGTGCGGTCGGTGCGGCGTCGAGCGTCTCCGCGGTGGAGCCGCCGCCGAGGGCGAGGTCCACGGCCACGCCGTAATGGTCGGAGGGGTGGAGCCCGTCCTCCGTCGGCCGGTCGCCGAGAAGGGCGGCCGCGGTGGCGCGGGCGCGGTCGGAGCGGAGTAGCACGCGGTCGAGGCGGCCGGCGCGGCCGGTGAGCGAGGAGACGGCGGCGAGCGGGTTGGCGGTCGGGTCGAAGGTGGGGGTGTCGTCGGCCGGGCCGTGCACCTGGGACCAGGCGTCCCGCAGCCCGAGGGCGGCGGCCGGGCCGGCCGGGCCGGAACGGCCGTCGTTGAAGTCCCCGAGCACCAGCAGCTCGCCCTCCACCCCGCCCAATCCCTCGGCCAGCTCGGCGAGCTCGGCCTGCCGTCGGGCCGGGCCGTCCGTCGAGTGGTCGCTGGTCAGGTGGACGGCGGCGACGGTCAGCGGCACATCGGCGGTCCGGACGGTGACGGCGATGGCGGCCTTGTGCGGGCCGAGCTGGTGCCGTCCGGCCTCCAGCGCCGGGAGGCGGCTGAGCAGCAGCAGCCCGTGGTCGGCCACGTCAGGGCTGGCCGGGTCGGTGCCCAGCGTGTAACCGTCGCGGACCCAGGGCGCGGCCAACAGCAGGGCCACCAGGGCGGGTTCGACCTCCTGCAGCGCGATGACGTCGGCGTCGGCGGCCTCCAGCGCGGCGAGCAGCAGCGGCCGGCGGCGGGCGGTGTCGATCCGGTCGGCGTCGTAGCGGTCCCACAGGGTGTTCCAGGTGACGACGCGCAGGCTGTCCGTGGCGGCAGTGGGGGCGTCAGCGCCGGCATCGCCGCCGGGCTGCCAGCCGCCCTCCGGCCGCCAGACGTGCGGCGCGGTGGCGGTGAAGAAGGGGGCGGGCAGTCGGCGCGGCTCGGTCCGGTGTCCGGCCCCGGTGGTGTCGAGGATGTCCACGCCGGTGGCGCGGTCCCAGACCCGCACACCGTCGGCCTCGACCCAGTGCACCCGGTGCCAGGGGATCTCGCCGGAGGCGGCGAAGGCCTCCAGCGGGACGCGCTTGGTGCGGTCGTCGCGCTGGCGCACACCCAGGGTGAACCGGGCCGGGTCGAAGCGGGCGTCCCAGCGGATGCGCTGGCAGACCTGTTCGATGGGGCGCATCAGTCCTCCTCGGGGCCGAGCGAGTCGGGCGTGTCGGGCGTGTGGAGCGTGCCCGCCGTGTCCTCCACGGTGCCACCCGGGCCGACGTACCAGGTGCGGTGGGCCTGGCCGGGGTAGGGCGGGCTGTAGCGGTGCAGCTGGGCCGTGAGCACCTCGGGCGGTACCGGGTGCAGCCGGACGGCGTTGCGGCGCAGCAGCTCCTCCTCGCCGACCGGCAGCACCACCTGGGTGACCAGGGCGTCGCGACGCTGCGCGATGGCGTGGACGTGGGAGCGCTGGTGGCGGTTGAGCGAGGTGGCGTCCCAGACCACGGTGGCGGCCGGGTCGGCGAGAGCGTCGTCCAGCCGGTCCAGGGCCTCGCGCAGCACCTCGGGGTTGTCGCGCTGGTCGGCGCGCGAGCCGCGGGCGGCGCGCAGGTCGTCCAGGCTGATCCGGGTGGCGGCCCCGGGCAGTGTGGCGGCGAAGGTGCTCTTGCCGCTGCCGGCCGGGCCGCTCAGCTGGACCAGTCGGGGGAAGCGGCCGTCCCGCCAGCGCCAGGAGGCGGCGACCGCTTCCTCGACGGTGGAGATCCGGCCGAGCGCGTAGGCCTCGCGGGCCTGCGCCCAGCAGCGGTCGGCGGCGTCGCGGTCGAGGTCGGCGAGCGCCTCGCGCAGGCCGGTGCGCAGCCGGCCGAGCGGGTCGGGGCCGAGCAGTCCGGCGTCCTCGGCGTGCAGGGCGGACCAGGCCACCTGCTCGCGCTCGGCCTGGCCGGGGGCGGCGGTCGCGGCCACCGCATGCAGTACGCCGAGGTCGGCGGCGCAGGAGAGCCGGACGAGCCCGGCGCGGCGGTCCTCGTCCGGGTACGGCTGCTGCAGCCGGGGGTGCAGCCCGACCAGGTCGGCGACCCGCCGGGCCAGCGGCAGGCCGAGCCGCCCGGCGAGCCGCGGTGCCAGCTGCTCCCGGCGGGCGGTGCGCAGTGCGGTGGCGAGCACGCCGGCCAGCCGGGCGTCCCCGGTGCGGCCGAGTTCGTCCAGCCGGGCGGAGACCTCCGCCGACTCCTCCGGCGGGCAGCTCGGTTCGGGCAGTCCCAGGGCCTCGGCCAGCAGCGGGAGTTCGGGCGGCTGGCCCGAACGCACCGACCACAGCGCGGCGTTCGGCCCGAGCCCGTTCTCCACCACGGCGGCGTGCATCCAGTGGGTGTCGGTGCGCACGTGCTGCGGGCGGACCCACTTGGCGATCCGCTCGCCGAACTCGGCCCGGGGGAAGCCCTGGACGGTTCGGACGACGTACCCCTCCTGCCGGTCGAGGTCCAACCGCAGGGCGCGCAGCGCGCGTTCGTCGTAGCGGCCGCGCCACAGCACCCGGGGTGCGGGGACGCCGAGGTGGCGCAGGAAGCGGACGGTGTCGTCCCAGTCCAGGCAGTGGTCCTGGTCGGTCCAGACGGAGAAGCCGTAGAACCAGCTGTCCAGGTCGGTGTACGGGATGGAGTGCCGGGCGAACAGGTTCTCTCCGCAGATCCGCCAGCCGTCCGGGATCCTGGCGCCGATCCGGCTCTGCAGGCCCTTGACCCAGGCCCGGGAGGGGTGGTGCGCGGAGTCCAGCGAGCGGGCGTGCGAGCCGTCGGGATAGAGGGTGGTGTTCTCGCCGTCGAGCTTCTCGGTGACGACGACCTCCGCCCCGGCCAGGCCGGAGAGGTCCCCAGCCCGTACGTCGTCCGCCGTCGCCCCCGGTGACCAGGGGAGATGCGGCGTCCGGGGGTAGTGCACTCGCATGTCCGGCTCCCTGAACGTCCTTGATCCGTCGGACACTGTAGGAGCGCGCGGGCGGGCCGGGCCACCGATTAACGGAGCCGGCGGAGGCTCAGGGCCTGCCGCTCGGGCTCCTGCCGGGCCCGCGACAACGCCCGGGAGGCAGGGCCCTAGTCGATGCGGTGCTCGCGCCAGAAGGGACCCAGGTCGACGCGGGTGGCGGCCTGGGCGGCGGCCTTGAACTCGGCGGTGGTGGAGACGCCGTTCCAGTGCGCGTGGGCGTAGTCGCGCAGAAGGGCGGACATGGTGTCCGGGCCGATCAGGCGGCGCAGTTCGTGCAGGGCGCAGGAGCCGTGGTCGTAGATGACGGCCTCGTAGCGGTCGGGGTGGGTGTCCCAGTAGCTCATCGGATTGGTGAGGCGTTCGGCCGCGGCCTTCCAGGGCGTGGTGGCGGTGCAGCCCTCGCCCATGTCGTTGAGGGCGAGGTCCATGGCGTACTCGGCGAAGGACTCGTCCAGCCAGGGCGCGTGGTACTGGTCGTCGCCGACGATGCCGTACCACCACTGGTGCGCCAACTCGTGGATCACGGCGGAGGGCCTGACCCGGGCGAGGACGAAGGCCGGATACTCCATACCGCCGAACGGGAAGGCGTTGTCGAGCACCAGGGCCAGGTCGCCGTACGGGTAGGTGCCGTAGTTCGCGGAGTGCGCGTCGATGGTCCGCAGCGACAGGTCGAGCATCGCGCGGGCGTCCTCGGCGCTGACGCCGGCGGCCGAGTAGACGGCGATCCGGACGCCGTCGCCGGACTGGCCCGCGATCCGCCTGAACGGCCCGGCCGCCCAGGCGAACTCGCGTACGCGCTTGGCGGCCGCCCGGGTGACCGTACGGCCCGGCTCGCCGGGGGTGTCGACGGCGGTGCCGGTAGCGGGGACCGACAGGTCGGCGGGGTGGTCGAGGGTGACGGCGAAGTCGGAGGTGAGGGCGTAGAAGGACTCCCCGAGCTCGGAGTACGGGTCGAGGTGCCAGCCCGCCCCGTCGTGGACGGCGAGGACGGGCAGGGCGTTGCCGACGAAGCTGAAGGCGCCGTCGCGGCCGAAGCGGTCGATGCCGTCCGGGACGTCGATGGCGAGGTCGAACTCGACGGTTCCGGAGGCGCCTTGGGCCAGCGGGCGGGGCAGTGGGACGCGCAGTGCGGTGCAGGCGACCTCGGAGGTGCCGTCCAGGCCGGTCACCTGGACGGACGGGGAGGCGCAGCCGCCGCGAAAGTTGTCCCAGAGTCGCAGGTACACCTCACGCAGCGGTTCGGGCGAGGCATTGGCGAAGGTGATCCGCTCGTGGCCGCGCCAGTGCGCGCCGGTGGCGTCGCTGCGCAGCTCGGCGGTGTAGGCGGGTGTGTCGGGGGTGCGCGTCGGGTCGGCGGGGGCGCGGCCGGGCGGGGCGGCGGCCACCGACAGGAGCACGGCGAGGACGGCGAACAGGATGAGGGGGCGTCGCACGCTGTGAACTCCTGTCGGTGGTGCGGGAATCAGGTGAGGTGTCGGGCCAGCACCCGCTGGACCGCGCGGTCGACGGCGGGCAGTGCGGTGGCGAGGTCGGTGTAGACCACGTCCTCGACGGTCGCGACCGTGTGCAGGCCCTGGACCAGGAAGGTGTACTCCCGGCCGCGTTCCAGCAGCAGCACGATCGGCTTGCCGAAGGCGCTGGCCCAGCCGATCTCGATGTGGGTGCCGGGTGAGGCCGGCGAGCCGGGCAGGGCGACGAACAGCTCGGCCTTGCGGATCTCGTCCTGGTCGAGCTTGGTGCACTGCTCGGGCCGCATCAGTTCGGCGCCCCAGGCCTCCCGGCGGTGGGCGTTGTGTACGGCGGTGCCCTGGGCCTCGAAGTGCTTGATCAGCAGGTCGAAGGGCGCCCGGGCGGCGGCCGGCATCTCGCCGGTCGCCGGGTCGAGCAGCTGGATGAACGGGCCTGCCAGGAAGAGGGACCGGGGTGGGGCGTGGGTGTGCTCGGTCATGGCGGTCAGTCCTTCAGGAAGCACTGGATGTAGGCATCGCCGCTGGTGCCATAGGTGTACTCGGTGGTGTCGTAGGCCGTGTACGGGTGGCGCTCGACCCGGATGCGGCGGAAGTGCGGGGTGTACTGCCAGCGCAGCTCGGGCCTGGTGCTGAAGAAGGGGATGAAGACGCCGCCCGGGCGCAAGACCCGGACCACCTCGGGCATGGTCCGGGCCCAGAGCTCGGTGTCGGTCCACACCTCCATGTCCAGGGCCGGGTCGAAGAACATGCCGTCGATGCTCTCCGCGGGCAGCTCGAAGATCCGCTGGAAGAAGTCGCCGCGCTCGACGGCCAGGTTGGCGGGCGGCTGTGGGTGCTGGGCTCGGAACAACTCCTCGACCTCGTCGAACAGTTCGAGCACGGTGTGGCTGCGGGTGGCCGGGTTCCCGGCGATCCGCAGGGCGGACAGGCCGAGGCCCAGGCCCACCTCGTAGAAGTCCTGGCCGTACTCGCACAGCAGGTCGGCGCTGGCCCACATCAGGTCCCGCTCCCAGGCCTGCATGGCCTGCTCGCCGCCGATGCTGAGGGTCACCTCGCCGTTCTGCTCGATGAGTCGGATCTCGGGCTCGGTGCTGGGCGTGGTGGTCACGGGGGTGTCCTCCGGTCGGGGGTGCGGGGGCGCTGGGGTTCAGCCGGGCAGGACGCCGAAGTGGCGCCGGGCCGTGGAGACGGCGAGGTCCTGGACGGCGAAGACGGTGAAGTAGTACGCCTGCGGGGCGGTGGCAGGGTCGAAGCGGACTCGGAAACGCACATCCTGCGGCTGTCCGGCGACGGCGCGGACCTTCGCCGACTCCGGCTCGACGGTGGCGTCCTCGCGCAGATAGCCGGGCACGAACAGGCCGAGCCGCACCGGACCGCTGCGGGCGGGCGAGAGCGAGGCGCGCACCTCCAGGACACCGCCCTGGCGGACCTCGTCGGCGCTGTACGCCAGCAGGGCGGGCGCCTCCGGTAGCCGGAAGGTGACGTCCCCGCAGCGCATGCAGACCGCGCAGACGGTGTCGAGCACGTTGGGCAGCAGGCCGCGCCGGGTGAACTCCTGAGCGGGTCGCCCGCAGTGGCAGGTCACCTCGCGGACCTCGGGGTCGAGCGAGCTGCGGTCGCCGAAGTGCGCCGGGTAGTTCATCAGCTCGTCCTCGGGGTTCGCCGCGACCTGCCCGGCGATCACGTGGTCGAGTGACTGGAGGTCGGCGGTGAGCGAGGCGCGGACCTCGTCGGCGGACTGGTCGGCCAGATGGGTGGGGCGGGCCACCCAGAGGTCCACCTTGCGGGCCAGCTTGGTCAGCCGGGGTCGCAAGGCGTGGTTGTGCGGCAGGAGTTCGGAGCCGAGCAGGGCGGTCAGCCGGCGGCCGACGGTGAGCAGCAGGGGGGCCGGCCGGTGGTCGGCGAAGACGGGCTGCGCGGTCGGGGTCGAGTCCGGCAGACCGAAGCGCAGGAAGGCCGGGTACGGGTGGGAGCCGGCCAGGCTGGCGTTCAGGGTGTCCACGGTGTCGCCGCCGGCCAGCGCGGAGCGCATCCAGGCGACGTTCTCCGGCCGGTCCGAGTCGTGCACCGAGACGGCCGCGACGACCGTACGGGCGGGCCCGTCCAGGGCGTTCAGCAGCAGCTGGTACTTGGGGTCGTACAGCGCGAGGTCGGCCAGCGGCCCGCTGTTGCAGGCGCTGAGCACCACCTCGACGGCGGGCACCCGGTGCAGCGGGACGAGCTTGTCCTCGGGCTTGTAGCAGGGCAGCCCGTAGGCGCAGCGCGGGCCGAGCAGTCCGGGGCGCGCGGGGGCGGCCGGGTTGAGGCCGCAGATGGTGAACTCGCCCAGGTTGACGCTGTCGTCCTTGCCGTGGCCCTGGAAGGCGACCTTGCGCCAGCGGCCGGCGAGGATCGCGGACTGGATGTCGACCCGCTCGAAGTCCCGGTCGTCGAAGACCTGGATGCCGGGCAGGTGCGGCGGTCGGTCGGTGTCGGTGAACAGGCCGACGCCGTCCACCCCGGCGTCCGGGCGGACGTACTGCTTGGCGACGCTCCAGGCGAGCGAGGCGGCGTCGCGCCCGCTGAGCAGGGTGAGGGCGTGGGTGCGGCTGCGGTAGGTGGCGAGCAGCAGCGAGCGCACCGGGTCGAGGGTGAGCCGGTCGTAGCAGCCGACCAGCAGCAGGGTGCCGTGGTGGTCGCGCAGGAAGGCCGGGGCGTCGGCGAGTTGCTCCTCGGTCAGCCACTCGCGGGCCAGCGGGCGGGCCAGGTCGGCGACACCGTCGGGGAGTCGTTCCGCGCCGAGGAGGACGCCGTGGTCCAGTGGGCGCGGCCGGTCGAGTGCGGTGTACAGCCGGGCGGCGAGCTCGATGCTCTGCGCCAGGTCGTCCCGGCCCTCGACCGGGACGGGCACCGCCGCCGGCCCGGGAGCCCCGTCGGCCTCCGCTGACTCCAGGAACTCCTTCACGGCTGACGGGAGTTGGGCGAACTTGACCGGCCGGAAGAGCTGGTCTGCGGACTTCATCGTCGGTGACCTCGGGGTCGGGAGGGATCTCGTGGGCAGGAAGGGCAGGAAGGGCAGGAAGGGCAGGAAGGGCAGGAAGGGCAGGAAGGACGGGAAGGAGGTGCTGTCATGCGGCGCACTCCGGCTCGGTGACGGCGGTCGAGTCGGTCGAGGCGGTGGCGGCCTTGGCGGCAGTAGTGGCGCGGGAGAGCAGCGGGCGGCAGGCGAAGGCCAGAGCGGCCGCGGCCAGTGCGGCGCCGAAGGCGACCGCGAAGACCCCGCGCGGCCCGAGCGGCTCCACCAGCAGCCCGCCGGCCTGCTGGCCCGCCGCGTCGCCGAGCACCGTCGCCAGCGAGGCCCAGGTGAAGGCCTCCGCCAGTGAGCGTTCGTCCGCCACCGCGCCGACCAGGGTCATCTCCACCGCCGACACCAGGGCGATCGGCGCGCCGCCCACCGCGAGAGCAGCCGCCAACAGCGGTTGGGAGGTGGCGGCCAGGGTCAGGCCCGTGCCCAGCGCGTACGCCAGGACCAGGCGGGGCAAGCGCACCGGAGCGGGGACGTCGGACTGCGAGCGGCCGAGCCAGACGGCGCCCAGCGCGCTGCCCACTCCCCAGCAGGCGTAGACCGCGCCCGTGCCGCCGGGGGAGCCGTGCGCGGCGACGAACGCCGGGATGGCCAGGGTGAGCAGCCCGATCGGCACCGCGCAGGCGGCCATCACCGCGGCCAGCGCCAGCATGGCGGGGCTGCGCAGCGGACCGATCAGGTCGCGCCGCTCGGTGGACGGCTCGGGTTCCGTCCCGGCGGGCAGCCTGACCAGGGCGAGTCCGAGCGCGCCCAGGCCGCCGAGCGCCGCCACGGCGGTGAGGGCCAGGGCGGCGGAACCCGCCAGCATCAGCCCGGCCAGCATCAACGGTGCGCCGATCACCAGCACCTCGGCGAGGATCGCCTCCCAGAGGTAGGCGGTGTCCCGCTCGGTGTCCGCGAGCGGCAGTCGGGCCCAGAGCGAGCGCATGCAGGCGTTGGCGGGCGGCAGGGCGACACCGGCCAGGGCGGCGACGGCCGGCTGGGCCCAGCCGCCCGGTCGGGTGCCCCAGACGAGCGCGGCCAGCGCCGCCGGGTAGAGCAGGCCGGTGACGAGCAGGACGGGCCGGCGCCCCGCGCGGTCCAGCCGCCGGGCGACCAACGGGCCGCCGGCCGCCATCCCGGCGGTGTAGAGCGCGCTGGTCAGCCCGGCCTGGGCGAAGCTGCCGTCCTGCTCGCGCACCACCAGGACGGTGGCCAGCGACATCAGGTAGACCGGCAGCCGGGACACCACGCTCCACCCGGCGACGGCCGGCACGCGCGGGCGGCGCAGCAGGGAGCCGAGGCGGCGGGCCAGGGTGTCCCTGGGCGGCGGGGTGGTCTCGTGGGGCAGGGTTTCGCTCACCGGGCGCCTTCCGAGGCCGGGCGGTCCGTCCGCGTGGCGCCCTCGACGGGCGCGGGCGTGAGCTCGATGGTGAACCTGCCGAGCACCTCGCGCATCCTCCGCTCCACCTCCTCGATCGAGGCACCCACCACATGGACGTACCCCGAGGCGTTGTGCGAGGCCCGTCGGGCGGACACCGTGTCGCCGACACCGACCTTGAGAACGGCCTGGACCACCCCGGGGACACGCAGCAGTTCCTCCGTCGGGGTGATCCGGTGGACCCTCCCTGAGCCCGGCAGCGGCAGCAGGAGGTCGCCCGCGCAGCGCCGTTGCCGGTAGCGCAGGTCGGGACGGATGCCCCGGTAGACGTCGAGGGTGGCGCCGAAGACATCGAAGCCGTACGCGTGCCCGTGGTTGGCCGGGATCTCGCAGCCGGCCAGCCGCAGCCCGAACTCCCCGGCGTACAGCCGGCCGTCGATCAGGAAGAACTCCATGTGCGCGTAGCCGTGGTCGATGCCCATGCCCGTGACGATCCGCTGCAGCAGGGCACGCAGGTCGACCGGCGGGGCCTCGTCGGTCGCGACGCTGATGTTGGCGTTCATCGCGCCGTCCACGATGTCCAGCGGGCGGCAGGGCATCGCGCTCGGCCAGGCGTCCAGCACGTCGCCCCGGTGGATGACCGCGCAGACCTCCCACTCGGTGCCGCCCAGGAACTGTTCGACCATCCAGTCCCGGGCGGTGAGGTCGATGCCGTCGAGGGACTGCGGGCCGTCGAGGCGGTGGGTGTCCACGCAGGCGAAGGAGTCCACCGGTTTGAGCACCAGCGGCCAGCCGTGCGTGGCGGCGAACCACTCGATCTCGGCGGCCGTCCGGACGAGTTTGAACTCGGCGGTGCGCAGGCCGAGTTCACGGAAGCGCCGTTTCATCTCGGCCTTGTCGCGCACCCAGGCGACCTGCTGCCCGGTCAGGTGCGGCAGTCCGGCCAGTGCCGCGAAGCGGTGGGCCAGGGCCTGGCGCGGCTCGGAGGGATTGCAGAACCGGGTGGGCGCGACGGGGAGTCGCCCCGTCACCCAGTCGCGGTAGCGCGCCGCCTGCTGCTCCAGCGGGACCCCGGCGCGCACCCAGAAGGCGGGCAGGTGGTCGGTGCGGCGCAGGTGGTCCTCGGAGAGGTCGTCGCGCAGCTCCTCGAAGCGCAGCAGCACCAGGTGCTCGGGGAGCGTAGCGGCGGCGTGGTGGGTGAAGGAGGACGGCCGGTCGTCCACCAGCAGCAGTACCGGGTCGGGCGTGCTCACACCGCCTCCAGCGCGCGCCGGATCGCCTTGACCGCCACCGCCTGCTGCTCCTGCGGCAGTTCGGGCGAGAGCGGCACGCACAGGGTGCGGTCCAGCAGGTCGCGGGTGCGGGCGAAGCCGTCCCGACTGAGCGCGAGCGGACGGCCCTCGGGGGCGAGGTTCCAGGGGAAGCCGTCGGCGTACAGCGAGCGGCGGCCGGTCAACACCGGGTGCTCGGGCAGCAGGTACTTGCCGAGCGTCCAGTTGGCGATGCCCTCGGCGGTGAGGGCGGCCACGGCGGCGTCGCGCAGCTCGCGGGACTCGCAGCGGAACCGCAGGCTCACCTTGACGTCGCCCCTGGTGCGCGGGAGCACGTGGAGGTCGGTGCGGTTGGGCAGGGACTCCATCGCCAGGCCGTACATCCGCTCCAGCCCGGCGAGCACCTCGTCCAGGTGCCGGAACTGCTGGCACTGGATCGCCGCGACCTCCTCGCTGGTGACGAAGTTCTCGCCGTAGTAGGCGTCCTGGTTCCAGGTCGGGTAGTGGCCGGGGACGCGCGCGGACCCGTGGTCGTGGTAACAGCGCATCGCCGCCCAGGCCTGCTCGTCGTCGGTCACCACCAGCCCGCCCTCGCCGGAGGTGAGCACCTTGTTGTGGTGGAAGCTGAACACGCCCGCGTAGCCGGCCGTGCCGACCTCCCGGCCGTCCGGGAACCGCCCGCCGAGGGTCTGCGCGCAGTCCTCGATGACGTACGGCACGCCCTGCGGCACGGCGGCGACCGCGCCCTCCATGTGGGCGAAGATCACCCGTTGGGCGTCCGGCGGGAGCAACGACGCGTCCAGGGCGAGCGACTCGTCGGCGTCCACCAGGACGGGGATCAGACCACTGGAGAGCACCGCACCGGCCACCGCGACGAAGGTGACCGCCGGGACGTACACCAGGTCGCCGACCGAGGGGCGGGTGGAGACCAGCGCCAGCCGCAGCGCCTCGGTGCAGTTGTGCACGGCCAGGGTCCGTGCGGCGCCCAGGCGTTCGCTCACCAGGCGCTCCAGCCGGGAGGCCGTGCTCTCCTGTTCGGTCTGGTAGCGGAACAGCACCTTGTGGTCGATCACCTCCCGCAGTTCCGTCATGTCCTGCCAGTCGAGGTAGTTGGCGCCGTACGGGAGGAAGCGCTGGCCTTGCCGGTGGTGGAGGGTCATCGGGCGTCCGTCTCCGTGATCGGGTGCGTGGAGCCGTCGACGCGCAGCTGTTGGCCGCGGAAGTTGTGCAGCAGCAGGCCGCCGTCGGGCGTCTCGGTGAAGGAGGGGCGGGAGACCGGGATCTTGCCGATCTTCGTGGTCAGGACGTACTGCGGCACGGCGAAACCGGTGATGTGGCCCTGGAGGCCGTCCATGATCTCCCAGCCCTTCTCGACGGAGGTCATGAAGTGCGCGACGCCGGTCACGTTGTCGCAGTGGTACAGGTAGTAGGGACGCACCCGGATCCGCAGCAGCTCGGTCATCAGACGGCGCATGGTGGGCACGTCGTCGTTGACGCCGCGCAGCAGCACGGTCTGGTTGCCGACCGGGACGCCGTGCCGCAGCAGGCGGTCGACGGCGGCGGCGGACTCGGGGGTGATCTCCTTGGGATGGTTGAAGTGGGTGTTCAACCACACCGGGTGGTAGCGGGAGAGCATCGTGCACAGCTCGTCGGTGATCCGCTGGGGGAGGAGCACGGGGAAGCGCGAGCCGATCCGGATGATCTCGACGCTGGGGATCGCCCGCAGGCCGGCGACGATCTCCTCCAGCCGGCCGTCCTGGTAGCTGAGCGGGTCGCCGCCGGTCAGCAGCACGTCCCGGATCTCGGGGTGGTCGGCGATGTAGCGGAGGTCCTCGTCGTAGGAGCCGCCCTCGTCGTCGCGGAAGTAGCTGCCCTGGAGGTCGGTGGTGTGGAACTTGCGGGTGCAGTGCCGGCAGTAGACCGGGCAGGTCTCGGTGACCAGCAGGATCACCCGGTCCGGGTACTTGTGGACCACCCGGTTGGTCCGCCGGTAGAGGGTGTCGCCGACCGGGTCGACCTCGGCGCCCGGGAAGTCCAGCAGCTCCTCCGCAGCCGGGACGGCCTGCTGCCGGACGGGGCAGCTCGGGTCGTCAGGGTCCATCAGGGAGGCGTAGTACGGGGTGACGCTCCAGCGGTAGCGCCCGGCCACCCCGGCGATGGCGCGCTCCTCGTCGGCGGTGAGGTTGATCCACTGCCGGGCCTTCTCGGCGGTGTTGATGCGCTTGCGCATGTGCCAGCGCCAGTCGTCCCACTCGGCGGGGGTTGGCTCGGCGGCGGGTCGGTCTCGCTCGGGGTGGTCTCGTCCGGTGTGGTCTCGTTCGGTTCGGGCGGAGTGGGACACGGTGGCTCCGTACGGGGCGGCGGGTGTCGGGCGCGGTCGGTGGGGCGGTCGTCGGGCGACTACAGCGGCGCGAGCAGCAGTTGGCGGACGGTACGGGCGAGGGCCTGGGCGCCGCGCAGATCGTCCAGATCTCGGCCGAGAGCGGCCCACTGGACCTCTGCCGGCGGCTGCTCCCAGCGGGTCGGGTCGGCGGGGTCGGCGGTGGGGACCGGGACGAGGTGGGCGATCCGTTCGGCCAGGGCGCGTTGCGCGGGGCCGAGCGGCGGCAGGAAGGCGAGCGGGGCGCGGCGGGCGCGGGCCAGCGCGAGGGCGGCCATGGTGGGGGAGGCGAGCAGGAGTTCGGCCTCGGCGTGCCGGGCGTCGACGTCGATGTCGGCGGCGCGGAGGGTGGTGGTGTCCGGCAGGTGAGCTGTGGCTGCGCGGACCTGGTCGAGGGAGGTGTCGCAGACGACGGTGCAGGAGCCGGTGCGGCGGACGGCTTCCCCGACCAGGGCGGGGAGCCGGCGGTCGGTGAAGGCCCCGGTCTCCGCCGTGGGGAGACCCCAGAGGGAGATCAGCAGCAGGGTGCCCCGGCGGTCGCGGTTGCGGGTCAGCCGGGCGGGGGCGAGCAGACCGGTGGGGCGGATGCCGGGCGGGTGGTCCAGCCAGCCGGGCCAGTGGGCGCGGGTGAGGAGGCCTTCGGCTGAACCGGTGGCCGGGCCGGCCACCGGAGCCTCGGGCAGGGCCGAGGACAGGTGCAGCACCGGAACACCGAGGCGGGTGAGCCGCGCGGTGACCGCCTCGTCGTCGCAGACCAGGGCAGCCGCCGGCCGCTCGGCGTCGGCGGTGCCGAGCCTGGGCGGGTCGTCGAGGTGGGGCGGGTCGTCGAGGTGGGGCAGGTCGCCGAGGTGGGGCAGGTCGCCGAACCGGGGCAAGTCGCCGAGGTGGGCGGCGATCCGGCGCAGGGCCAGCAGGGAGTCCAACTGCTCCTCGTGGCAGGCGAGCAGGACGGACGCCCGGTTGGTCAGTACTGCCACGGCGTCACCGTCCCGAGCCGGGCGACGTCGTCGCTGTACCCCGCCGCCGTGGTCGAGCAGCCACTGCACACCCGCGGGCCGCGCTCCCGGAAGTGGTCGACGCGCGCCCGGAAGGCGGGGGTGTCCAGCAGGATGACCCCGCCTTCACGGATCGGCGCGCCACCCGGCCCGTCGGCGTCGTCCCGGTGCGGGATGCAGCTGCAGGCGTGCATCCGGCCGCGCTTGCCGTCGATGTAGATCACGTCGTCGGTGACGTGGCAGAGCGGCAGCGAGGCCCGGGGCGGGGTCGAATCCTCGAAGTACTGCCACTGCTCCTCGGGCGTGTCCCCGTAGAAGCGCTTGCCCATCGGGACCAGGACGCTTGCCGGGTCGGCCTCGTACAACGGGTCGCAGACGGCGCGTACGTGCTCCGGGTCGGGGTAGCGGATGGTGCGGTCCAGCTTGAGCGCCGACAGCTCCCACTGGCGCACCCCGGCTTCGGTCAACACTCGTTGGAGTTCGGGCATCTCGGCGTAGTTGTGCGGCCCGACCACGGTGTTGACCCGCGGCAGCACACCGAGTTCGGCGGCGAGCCGCAGCCCGCGCAGACCGGCCTCGAACATGCCCGGGGAGCGGCGGTAGGTGTCGTGGGTCCCGGCCGAGGCGCCGTCCAGGCTGACGATCACCTGGGCCAGCCCGGCCGCCGCCAGGTCTTTGGCGTGCTTGGGCAGGAGGGAGCCGTTGGTGATGATCGACATCTTCATCCCGGCCTCGGTGCCGGCCCTGACCAGGTCCACGACCTCCGGGTGCATCAGCGGCTCGCCGCCGGTGAAGCGGACGTACGCCACCCCGACGGCGCGGGCCTTCGGCAGCAACTCGGCGAAGTCGGCGGGGGAGAAGCGGAAGGTGTCGCGGGACAGTGCGAAGTCGCACATGAAACAGTCGGCGTTGCAGGCTTCGAGGATGCGGATGAACAGGTAGCGGGGGCGCGGGTGCGTGGTGGAGGACACGAGGACACCTGGGACCGTTTCGTCTGGGACCGGTTCGTCGGTTGCACTGTTGCTCGCTCGGTTGCGCGGCACAGTGCGGCGGGTACATCAGCGGGCACTTAGCGGCGGGCGGGGGCGGTGGCCCCCAGGAGTTCGACCAGGGCGTCGGCGACCTGTGCCGCGCCGTCGGTGCCGACCGCCGTGGTCAGCGCCGTCCAGTCGACGCCCGGCCCAGCGGCCAGGTGTCTGAGCTTCTCGACGAGCCCTACCCGGACGGCCGTCGCCGTCCGCTGCCGGTCCAGGTCGGCGGCCCGGGTGATCCCGCCGTAGATCAGGTCGAGGGCCTTCCCCTCGCCGTGGGCGCGGAGCGCGAGGGCCTCGTCCTCGCCGAATACACCCGTGGGCCAGGGGACGCGGACCTCGACACCGAGCGCCCGGCTGTGGAAGCGGCCGTTGAAGATCTGGCTCAGGTTCTGCGGCGGCAGACAGAGCGTCGGGGTTCCGATTCGCCCCGCCTCCAACAGGGTGGTCAGCCCGGGGGAGGTGAGCAACACATCGCACTCGGCGAGGCGGCGTAGGAAGTCCTCGTGCGGGAGCGCGCCCACGGTGGTGACGGCCGGGTGCAGGCAGGAGTCCACCAACTGCGCGGCCAGCCAGGCGGGTAGGTTCCCCGCGATGTGCACCGCGGTGACCCCGCTCGCGGTCAGGGCCTCCAGTGCTGCCGGCAGCACGATGCGCGGATAGCCGGCCCAGTCGGCGAGTTGGGGCGCGCGCAGCCCGCCGAGGCTGATCAGGGCACTGCGGTGGCGCTGCGTCGGCGCGGCACGACGGGTGACTCCGCCGTCGGCGATCACCGCGTCCACCCAGCGTAGGCGGGGTGCGTCCGCCAGCACCCCGGCGCCTTCCGGCGGCAGCTCCACGCAGCGCTGGGCGCAGTACACCTCGGCGTCCAGCGGGAGGTCGGGCCGGTCGCCCTCCGTCCAGAGGAACGGCAGGCTGTCCACGAACACCACCGGCACCCCGCACGCGCGCAGCGCCTTCGCCAGCCGCCCGTCCAGCACCACCAGCGCCGCCTGCACACGCTGCGCCCGGACGATCCGCCCGAGTTCCTCGCCCGACTCACCCTCCGGCAGGTCGAACCAGCGCTCCACCGGTTGCCCGGCCAGCACCGGCCGCCCCAGCCCCGAGGCCAGCCCGACGAATCTGAGCTTCCCTCCGCCGCGGTCGCGCAGGGCGGAGAGCACCGCGCTCAACTTCCCCGAACTGCCCCACCCGAACTCCACCCCGGCCACGGCTACGGTCCGGACTCCCGCACGTGCCCTCATCCGCTCCGCCTCCCTCCCACGCCACTCCGGTGGGGCTGCCGCAACTGCGCCCCCACGTACCGGATCTCCTTCGCTCCGTATTCGTACCAGGCTGATCGGACAGGGCGGTTCGACTACCTACGGAACGGCGAAGGCTAACCACCCCGCCAGGTGAAGTTGCCACTCAGGGAGTTGACGAAGGGCGGCCAGACCGCGCGGCGCGACACGCGGGCAGGAACGTGCCTGCACCTCGCCGGGACCCCGACCCGATGCAATGAAGCCCGCCGCCGAGCCCGCACACTGCATGGAGACCGATGGAACCCCCGGCAACCGACACCGTTCCGGTCCGAGTACTCGACGTCTCGGGCACCGACTACCGCAGGGCCTTCGAACTCTTCCTCGCCGGTACCGACGAGAAGCCCCGCACCCACGCCCGGCTGAGCGAGATCGTGGCCGCCCTCCCGCACCGCCGCGTCCTGCTCGACATGGGCGCCGGTGACGGCCGCACCACCGCCCACCTGGCCCGGCACTTCGACCGGGTGATCGCCATCGAACCCAGCGCCGCCATGCGCGAGAAGCTCCGCACCACCTGCCCCGAGGCCCTCGTCCTCCCGGAGCCGATCGACCGGGCCCAGCCGCCCGAGCCGGCCGACCTGGTCCACTTCTCGCACGTGCTCTACTACGTCCCGGAACCCGACTGGCTCCCCACCGTCACCCGGGCCCTCGACTGGACGGCCCCCGGCGGCACCCTCCTGATCGTCCTGCAGAACCCCGACAGCCCCTGCATGCGGATGGCCGCCCACTTCACCGGCGCCCGCTACGACCTACGCCCCCTCCAGGACCGCCTCCGCGCCCAACACCCCGCGCACGGCTACGCCCTGGAAACCCTCGCCCTGCACTACCGCACTCCCCACCTCAACGAGGCCGTCGACGTCGCAGAGTTCATGGTCAACGTCGCCGACCTCGCCACCCTCGACCCCCGCCCCACCCGCGCCGCCCTCACCGCCTACGTCCGCGAGCACTTCATCCAGCCCGACGGTGGCTACGCCATCGGCCACACCCAGGACATGCTCACCATCCGCCGCGCCCCGGCCTGACCCGTCGGGGCTTCACCCACCGCTCGAACGGGGCACGTGGTGCGCGGGGTGGGCAGGCGGCTCCGGATCGAGTTCTCGATCGACGACTCCGGGTGATCCTCGCCGGTCACCGCTGGGCGCGAGGCCGGCCGTGGCGGCGAACAGCGCGATCTTGTCGCGCACGGCGGACACGGTGGTGCCTCCTGAGGAATGCGGTGCGGGGGAGGCCCTGGAGGAAGCGAGGTGGCGACGCGTCCGCCACCGGGATGTCACGGGCGGACGGACGCGTCGACCTCGAAGCGCTGCGAGGGTCCCTCGACAGCGCCGGCACCAGGCCGAGAGTGCGCGGCCCCTGGGACGCGCACCGCACCGAACCCGAGCGATCGGGTTTCGGCACTCCCCCGATGGCCTCGGCCTGTCGCACTCCGCCAACTCTGGATTCGATCACCGAGAAGCACAAGTGAATGTCTGTGGACCGCATCTCGTAGCATCGCTGAGATGTTGAACCTCGAACGCCTGCGGGTGCTGCACGCGGTGGCGACGACCGGATCCGTCGTCGGTGCCGCACGGCTCCTGCACGTCACCACCTCGGCGGTCTCGCAGCAGATGGCACGCCTTGAGCAGGAGACCGGCGCGCACCTGGTGGAACGTCAAGGCCGGGGCATCCGCCTGACCGAGGCCGGCACCTTGCTCGCCGATCAGGCCGCAGAGCTGCTCGCGCAGGTCGAGCGCGTGATGACGACGATGGCGCAGCACCGCGGAGAGGTGACCGGCAACCTCACGATCGCGGCCTTCCCCACCGCCGCCCGCGGACTGCTCCCGCCGGCGCTGCGGGCGCTGCGGTCGCGTTACCCGGATCTGACGGTGTCGGCGCGGGAACAAGAGCCGTCCGACGCCATCCCGGCGGTGCGGCGCGGGCTGCTCGACCTGGCAGTCGTCGAGGACTGGATCGACGATCCGCTCGCCCTCCCGCAGGGGCTGGAGCACCGCACTCTCCTCGACGACACCTACGACATCGCCCTGCCCCCGGACCATCGGCTCGCCGGCCGCGCGACGCTGAGCCTGGCCGACCTCGGTGATGAGGACTGGATCACCTCGAGCGACGGGCAGCTGTGCCACGGATGGCTGGTGCGCAGCCTCGAGCAGGCCCGAATCACCCACACCGCCGCGGAACACCCGACCCAGATCGCACTGGTCGCGGCAGGACTGGGCATCGCCATCATCCCGCACCTGGGACGTGAGCCGACCGCCGCTCCGGTGCGGTTCGTGCCCCTGGCGGACGCCCCGCGGCGCCGGGTCTTCGCCATCTGGCGATCCACCTCGGCCGCGCGCCCCTCGGTCGGTGTCGTGATCGACGCCCTGATCGAGGCCTGTCCGGCGTGAGCGGGCTGCGGTGTCCGCCGATTCACCGGGGCCCGGGCGTTCGGGAGGAAGCCCGAACGCCCGGCGGTGTCCTACTCGCGCAGGCCCGAGGCCTCGATCGCCCGTGAGCGGGTCGTCCGTCCGGCCGCCCCCGACGCGGTGACCACGGTGACGACGGCGCAGAGTGCGACGGTCCCCAGGAGCGGCGCCCAGGGGATCACCGTCGGCGCCCCGGCCGCGAGCCTGCTCAGCGAGACGTGCTGGGTCACCGCGGCGAGGCCGGTCGCCACTGCGGCGAGTACGGTGCCGACGACCACCGCCACGGCGGACTCGGCGGCGGCCACCTTCACGATCTGGCCGCGCACCGCGCCGGCCAGTCCGAGTAGGGCGAACTCCCGTCGCCGCCCGGCCATCGCCATGACCAGGGTGTTGGCGACCGCGATCAGCGCATAGGCCAGCGCGACCCCCAGGAGGACCACCGCGGCGTTGTCCGTCTGCTCCGCGGCGTGCGCGCGCTGGGCCGACAGGTAGGCGGCGTAGGTCGTGACGTGCGCGCCGGAGCCGGCCAGCGCCCGGTTCACCGCGGCCGTCTGCTGGGCGTCGAGCGGCAGGCCCGGGCCCGTCGAGGAGTCGAGGTAGACCAGGCTCGGCATCACCGCGCCGGTCAGCGCGGCGGACAGGTAGGTGTCGTCGCCGTGTAGGCCGCGGGCGACGACCGCCGCGATGACGGTCCGGACCCGGGCGCCGGTCGGCAGCAGCGTGACCACCTCGTCCCCGGCCGACAGGCCGTCGGACCGGGCCGCGTGCTCGTCGATGACCAGGAAGCCGTCCGGCGGCGAGGCGAGCGAGCCGGAGAGCACCGGCGGTGTGACGGTCGTGCCGAGTGCCGCCGCGGGCACCGCGTTCGTGCTCAGAGAGTCGATCTGCTCTCCCTTCGCGGTCCCGATCCGGATGTTCATCGAGGTGACCGGGGTGACCCGGACCCCGGGTACGGCCGCCAGCCGCTCCAGCGTCCGGGCGTCGATGCCGGAGGTCCCGGAGGTCCCGGCGGCCCCGGGGGTCCCGGAGCCGCCGGGTACCACCACGTCCGCCGCGTGGACCTCCTGCTTCTGCCGGGCGAGCACCGCCGCGTCACCGGACTTCTGCACCGTCAGCAGGGTGCCGACCAGCCCGACGGCCACCACGAGCGGCGCCACCGTGGCAGCCGTACGCCGCCGGGCGGTGAGGATGTTCTCGCGCACCAGCAGCGGCCCGGCCTTGGCCGAGCGGCGCAGCGGGCCGATGAGCAGCCGGGTGACCGGCCGTAGCAGGATCGGTGCCAGCAGGGCGACGGCGCCGACGTAGAGGACCGGGACCGCCTGGTACTTGCGGGCGTTGGCCGCGAGGTACGGCTCGGTCCGGGCGATGACGATCCCCGCCGCGACCGCGCCGACCAGCATCCCGGCACCCAGCAGCCAGCGGACCGGCGTCATCCCCCGGCGCTCCACCGCGCTCTCGCGCAGGACTTCGATCGGCCGGATCAGCGAGACCCGGACCAGGGTGGCGGCCGAGCCGGCCAGCGCCGCGGCCACACCGATGACGAAGGAGACCAGCAACGGCAGGGGGGCGAAGGGGATGGTGAACCAGGCCGGGGCCACGTGGTGGTCCAGCATCCAGGATCGCAGCGGCGCGGTGCCCAACGGGGCGAGGAGGCAGCCGACGACCGCCGCCGCCAGGCCGACCATCAGCGCCTCGCCGAGCACCATGCGCCGCACCTGCCGGGGCGCGGCACCCACCAGCCGCAGCAGCGCCAGTTCGCGGCGGCGCTGCTCGGTGGCGAAGGCGAAGGTCGCGATGACGACGAACACCGCGACGCAGACCGCGAGTCCGGTGGTACTGCCCGCCATCGCCTGGGCGTTGGCCAGCGCCTGGGCGCCGCCGGTGGGGTCGGGGTCGATCCGGGTCAGCTCGCCGCCGCTAAGGACCACGGCCCGGCCGTCCACGAGCGAGGACAGCTGCTTCGCGTTCCGGTCGGTGACCAGGGCGTTGACGCCGGGCGACAGGCGCTGCGCCTCGGCGTCGCTGAAGAAGACCGCGTCCTCGAACCAGCGGGCGTCGGTGACCCCCACCACCCGGTAGCGCCCGGTGCCGTCGGCGGTGACGGCCTCGGCCTGACGCCCGATCAGCGACTCGCCGCCGCCGCCGACGGCGATCTCGTCCGGGGCCTGCGGCGCGCGACCGGCCGTCAGCCGGTAGCCCGCGAAGGCGGCGGAGGACCAGGGGTGCCCGGTCGTCCCCGCAGTGCCGGGGTCCAGCCGCACCGGGAAGCTGCGGTCGGGGGTGGCTTTCCCGGCCGCGGTCACCTTCGCCACGACCTCGTCCGGCAGCACCGCCGGGGCCTTCATCGGGCGCCCCTCGAAGCCCTGCGGCGCGACCACCACCCGGGCTTCCCCGAACCGCTGCGGCCCCGGGTGCGGCGTGCCGAAGGTGGCCGCCAGGGTCAGCGTCATCATGCCGATCATGGTCGTGCCGAGCGCGAGCGCGAGGAAGGCGCCCAGGAAGCCGGTCAGCCGGTGGCGCAGGGTGGCTGCGGCGATCCTCAGCACGGGCTCGTCCCGCTTCCGCCGGGCTGGGATCCGGGCTCCAGCGCGGCCATCCGCAGGGCCACGCCCTCGGCCGTCGGCTCGGCCAGTTCGCCGGTCACCCTGCCGTCGGCGAGGAAGAGCACCCGCTGCGAGTACGAAGCGGCCACCGGGTCGTGGGTGACCATGACCACCGTCTGCCGATGCTGCTCGACGACGCCGCGCAGCAGCGCCAGGACCTCGCGCGCGGTACGCGAGTCCAGCGCGCCGGTCGGCTCGTCCGCGAAGACCACCTTGGGCCTGGTCACCAGCGCCCGCGCGATGGCGACCCGTTGCTGCTGCCCGCCGGAGAGCTCGGCGGGCCGGTGCCCGCCGCGCTCGGCGAGGCCGACCTCGGCCAGCCCGCGGTCGATCGCCGCCGGGTCGATCGCGCGCCCGGCCAACCGCAGCGGCAGCTCGATGTTCTGCCGGGCGGTCAGCGCCGGGATCAGGTTGAAGGACTGGAAGACGAAGCCCATGTGCTCGCGGCGCAGCTCGGTCAGGGCGCGTTCGGAGAGCTCGTGCAGCGGCGCGCCGTCCAGCAGGACGGTGCCCGCGTCGACCCGGTCGAGGCCCGCCGCGCACTGCAGCAGCGTCGACTTGCCCGAGCCCGAGGGGCCCATGATGGCGGTGAACGTGCCCGTCGCGAAGTCGGCGTCCACCCCGTCGAGCGCCCGCACCCGGTCGTCGCCGCGGCGGTACGTCCGGTGTACGCCGGTCAGGCGCACGATGCCGCCCGAGTCCGTCGTACCGACGGAGGCCGGACTCGACGCCCGTGCCGCTGTTGCCCTGTTCCGGAACACTCGCTCGCCTTCTCCCTGGGGGTCGGTCGGGGACGTGGCTCACCCGCCGCGCCGACGCTAGGGCCGGACACGGCGTCCGCACCTCCGGATGGCCCCTGATCTTGACCCTGAGGAGCCCCTGAGGAGCCCCTGAGCCGGGCGGGTGGGCGGTCGGGGCACGGGGTGGGGTCGGCCGCCTCCGGAGGTGGTGCGGGCTCAGCCGAAGATCGCGGCGGGCTCGCCGGTGAACCAGGTGTTGTCGATGCGCAGCCGCCGGATGACCCAGCGGTCGCCGTCGCGGACCAGGTCGACGGCGTAGGGGTCTTCAGCAGCGCGTGCTTGGTGGGATCGGCGATGAGCAGGTGCTGGGCCTCGACCAGGGCGGTGAGGCGGGCAGTGTCGCCGTCGACGGTGATCCGCGGGTTGGTGACCTGGTGGGTGGTGTCGACCCGGCCGGTGAACATGCCCAGGATGGTGTCGACGATGGTGTCCCGCCCGGACATCAGCGGCGGCTCGGCGCCCCACTTCGCGGCGGCGGGGCGGAAGTCCAGTTCGGCGTCGGCGCCGGTCGGGCGGGAACTGTACGGGGAGCTCCGGCCCGCGTGGTCCCGGATCACCGCCGCGGTCGTGCGGGCGGTCGATGCCGGGCGGGGTCTGACCGGACTGCTACACGTGGCCTTCAACGGGCCGGCGGCGGGCCAGTTGCTGGTCGGAGTCACGCAGAAGTTCCGGGGGCGCCATCCCGACTGCGAGGTCCGGATCCGTGAGGCCCGGCCGCCGGAGGTGCTGTCGTGGCTGCGTGGCGGCGAGGTGGATCTCGCGCTGACCTGCCATCCGGTGCGGGCGGACGATGTCGTCATGGGGCCGGTGCTGGTGAGCGAGGCGCGCATGCTCGCGGTGCCGACCGGGCATCCGTTCGCCCGCCGGGAGGCCCTCTCCGTGGCGGACCTGGCCCGGGCGACGGTGCTGGAGATCCCGGAGGTGCTCCCGGATTCCGTGGGCGAGGGCGGCGGTTCGCAGCGGCCGCCCGCCGGCCGGCCCGGTTCTGCCGGCCCGGCGGCCACGACGTTCAACGAGGCGCTGACGCTCGTGGGCGCGGGGGAGGGGGTCTTCGTCGTGGGGGGCCCACGCCAGGAGGTACTTCGCCCGTCCCGACGTCGTCTATGTGCGTCTCACGGACGCGGCGCCGGTCGAATGAGGCCTGGTCTGGCCCGTCGACGGTGCCACGGCCCGGGTCCGGGCCTTCGGCGACGCGGCCCTGGCGGTGGTTCAGGAGGTGTGAGCCCGGGGCGGCCACGGCGGGGCCGGTACGGGGTGGGTCCTCATCGCTCTCGGCCCGCCGGCCGGCGTTCCCCGCACCGTCGATCCGTCGACCCGCGCGGGTAGCCCCGGGCCCTACGGGGTGCGGTGGCCAGGGTCCGGCCGGGGGGTGTCGGTGGCCCCCCGGGCGTCCGGGCGCATCCCCGGCGCGTCCGCGACGGGGATGCGCGGCAGGGCGTAGGGGTGGTGGTCGCGCAGGTAGCCGATGAGGTGTTCGCGCAGCCGGCAGCGGAGTTCGAACGCGTCGTCGGCGTTCGCCGCCGTGGCCAGCGCCCGGACCACCATGGTGGTGGGGGTGGTGTCGACCACCTGGAGGGCGCTGCCCTGGCCGTCCCACAGGTCGCTCTTGGCCAGGTAGGCGTCGAACTCCTCCCGCAACAGAGCGACCGGGGTGTGGTGGTCGAGGTGGAGCAGCGCCGTGCCGGTGATCCGGCTGGTACGGCGGGACCAGTTCTCGAACGGGCGGCCGACGAAGTACGACATCGGCATCACCAGCCGTCGCTGGTCCCAGGTGGCGATCACCACGGCCGTCAGGGTGATCTCCTCCACCGTCCCCCATTCACCGGCCACCACCACGACGTCACCGATCCGGGCCAGGTCGCCGAAGGCCATCTGCACCCCGGCGAAGACGTTGGCGAGCGTGCTCTGCGCCGCCACACCCGCCGCCACGCCGACCAGGCCGGCGGAGGCCAGCAGGCTCGTACCGACGCCGCGGACCGCCGGGAAGGTCATCAGGACGGCCCCCAGGGTCGCGACGGCGACGACCGCCTGGCAGATCCGGCCGAGCAGGCTGGCCTGGGTCCGGGCACGACCGGCCCACGCCGCATCGCGGCGGTACACGGCGAGCCTGAGCGCGCCGTCCACGAGGAGCGCCACCAGACGGGCGCACAGCCAGCCGCCGGACGCGATCGCGAGGATCACGGACAGGTGCCGCAGCCCCGTGCGGGCGGTCGGCGGCGGGTCGATCCACGGCTGCGCGGCGGAGAGCAGGAGGCACGCCGTCAGCGCCAGGACCGGGCGCCGGCACCGGCGGACCAGGCTCGGCACTCCGACAGTGCCGCCGGGGACCGCCAGCCGTCGCGCCACCACCTGCACCGTCCGGTCGAGGCCGTAGGTGAAGAGGGCGGCCGCGACGCCGACGGCGGCGAGGCGGAGCAGACTCCACCACATGTCCCGCTCTCCTTTCTGCTTCCGGCGGGTGAGGGGCTCGAGACCGGGCCGACGGGTGATCGCCCGTCGGCCCGGTCCCGGGTTCGCTGACCGCCGCTGACGGCGGTTCAGCCTGGTCGTTCAGCAGGGCGGTTCGGTGGGGCAGTTCAGTCGGGTGGTTCGGTCGGGTGGGGGGTGGCCCGGTTGCGGTGCGGGCGGTTCGGGGCCCGGCCGGAGGGGACTGGGCGCCGGAGGCGGATCCGGCGGAGGTACGGGCGAGCCGGGTGGCGGCGGCGGGTCGGGCACCACGGGCGGTCCGGGCGGCCGGGGCGGCTCGGGGGGCTCCGGCGGCACCAGGGGCTCCGGAGGTTCCGGAAGCAGCGGTGGTGGCGGGAGACCGGGCTGGGCGGGTGCGGTCGTCATGGGCGAGGGCTCCTCTCGGTGCGGTGCGGTCGGGAGACCGTGCGGTGACGCCGGGCCCCGCCTTCCGCCGGGGGCGGGGCCCGGCGGCTCAGGCGGCCAGCAGGTCCGCCAGGCCCTGGTCCCAGTCGATCCGGGTGTATTCGTGCCCGGGCGGGACGAGCTTGGTGGTGGCGGCCAGGAATCGGGCGACCGTCTCGGCGGACGCGGCGAGCAGGGCGATGCCCTCGTCACCGGCGAGTGCGATCAGCAGGCTGGTGTCGTCGAACAGCGCGACGTGGACGTCTCCCTCGCCCGCGGGTGTGTGCAGGCCGGTGATGAGCAATTCGCGCGAGAGCGACCACACCGCATCCGCCTGGTAGGAGGTGAAGTCCAGGTGTATCGCGTGGGAGTCGTCGGTCCGGTAGGACCAGCCGACGTCCAGGTCCCGGCTGCGTTCGTCGCCGGTCATCAGTCGCATGGGGATCCGGGTGGCGAGACGTTCCATGGAGTGGGTTCCCTTTCCCGGGTTCTTCGGGCCGGGACGGCAGCTGGCCGTCCCGGCCCGTTCTGTCTGTGGTGTTCGTCTGTGGTCTTCTGCTGTCTTCTGTAGTGCCCGGACGTCTGTCCGGCGCGGCCGCCGGAGGCCCGCTCACATGATCCGGCCGCCGTAGAACCGGTCGTAGTAGGGCCCGAAGCGTTCGCGGGTGTCGTTCTCCTGGTGGGGAGCGGCCTCGTCGAGGTCGGGGCTGTGCTTGATGTCGTCCTTGGACCGGTCGACGTAGACCTTCCGCTCGGCGAGTTCGATGCGCGTGACGGTGCCGGCCGGGAGCAGCACGCGCCTGCCGAAGATCCAGGGGCCGGTGTCGACGACCAGGTACTGCTCGCCGACCTCCTCGGACAGCTTGTCGACCTTGCCGATCGAGCCGTCGGTGGCCTCCACGTGGAAGCCGACGAGGTCGGTGCCGGCGGTGTGACCGGCGGCGGTGCGGAACTCCCAGATGGTGTGGCGTTCGTTCATGACTGCCTCCGTTCGCCCTTCGCGGGCCGGGCCGTTCCCGTACGGCCCGGCGGGTCGTATTCGCTCGGCTGCCCCCGATGCCGCGGTTCATGCCCTCGGATCGTCGATCCGTCCGGGAAGCCCGGAAGGCGTGCGGAGCCTGTTCAACCGGCCGCCGGTCCGCTGCTCCGCTCGACGTGCCGCTTGAAGTCGTTCAGGTCGTCGATGACACGGCGGTCGACGAAACCGAGCGCCTCCGCGAGGTGCGCCCAGAGCGCGTGCGGCTCGATCTCCAGCTGGAGCATCACCCGGGTGGTCCGGTCGTCCACGTGGTGGAAGGTGACCACGCCGCTGTGGCGCACCGGGGCGGTGCCGCCGCCGTCCCAGGCCACCCGTTCGCCCTCCACCACCTCCGTGGTCACGGCCTTGAACTCCCTGCGGCCGCCCGCGGTTTCGACGACCCAGCTGCTGCTCCCGGGACCGGACACGTCGACGCTCACCACGCCGCGCATGAATCGCGGAAAGTCCTCGCACCGTACCCAGTGCCCGTAGACCTCGTCGAGCGGCGCCGACACCTCGACCGACTCCTCGATCCGTCCCATCGTCTCTCCCTCCTCGACCTCCGGTATCCGCTCCCCCGACGCCGCCCACGCGGTGGCGGCTCACGGGTGTCCGGGTGCCCCGATTCCCGCCCGGCATGCACGGCGTGTGCGACCTCCGCCACGCCCGCCGCCGCAACGGCAGCCGCCCGACCGGGCCGTTCACGCAACCCTCACAGCGGCAGGGGGCATGGAAACCGCCTCGGCGGGTACCCGGGGACGGACCGTACGCCGAGGGGAAAGGACCGATATGGCCACGACCAGTGACGAACTCCTCCACCAGGCGACAGCGCCGGGACAGGACGGGGCCGCGGCGGTCGACGCGCCAGGCGCCCCCGGTGCCGTCGTCCCGGAGCTCGCCGACATCGAGGACCCGCGGCGGGTCGCGCCCGGCGACGCGCGCGAGCTGACCCGGGTGCTGCTGGCCCGGCTCTCGACGCTGGAGGAGGGCACCCGCGAGTACTCGTACGTACGGGCCACGCTGATCGAGCTCAACCTGTCCCTGGTGCGGTTCGCGGTCCACCGGGTCGGCAACCGGCGGGAGCCCACGGAGGACCTGATACAGGTCGGCTCGCTCGGACTGATCAAGGCGATCGACCGCTTCGACCCCGACCTCGGCGCGGAGTTCACCACCTTCGCCCTGCCCACCATCCTCGGTGAGATCCGCCGGTACTTCCGCGACACCACCTGGGCCGTGCACGTGCCGCGACGCCTGCAGGAGCTGCGCATCACCCTCGCCAAGGCCCGTGACGTGCTGTTCCAGCGCCTGGGCCGCGCGCCGACCGTGCCCGAACTCGCCGACCACCTCGGGCTCTCGGAGGAGGAGGTGATCGAGGGGCTCGCCGCCGCCAACGGCCGCACCGCCGGCTCCCTGGACACCTCCGCCACCGAGGGCGAGGAGGAGCCGAGCCCGCTCGCCCAGCGCCTGGGCGAGGAGGACGGCAGGTTCGCGACGGTCGAGAACCTGATCGTCCTCAAGCCCCTGATCGCCGCCCTGCCGGAACGCGACCGGCTCATCCTGTCCCTGCGCTTCGGCGAGGAGCTCACCCAGTCCCAGATCGGCGCCCGTCTCGGACTGTCCCAGATGCACGTCTCCCGTCTCCTCAGCCGCACCCTGAAGCACCTGCACGCGGACCTCACCGCCACCTGAGCCGGCCTCGCGGCACCAGGGACACACGCGACGCCGCGCGCGCCAACCACGGCCTGGCCGTACCGGGTTGGCGTGCGTAGGCTCGTGGAGCACACCCGTGGAGGGAACACGACGACGATGCCAGCCGAGAAGACGATGCCCGCAGAGAACGAGCCCGCGACCGTGCCGCCGAGCGCCGTACCCTCCGACTCCTCCCGGCCGGAGGCCCCGTCCAGGCCCGACCTGGTGGTACGCACCTGGCACACCGACACCCCGGCGGCCGTCTGCGCCTTTGCGGGTGACCTCGACATCGAGACCCTGGCGCCCGCCAGGAGCGCGCTGGACGGATTGGTGGAGCAGCATCCGCCGCTGCTCGTCGTGGACCTCGGGGGCGTCGACTTCTGCGACTCCTCCGGCCTGAACCTGCTGCTGCGCACCCGGATGGCGGCCGCTTCGGCGGACGTGGAGTTCCGTCTCGCGGCGCCCTCCGCGGCGGTGAGCCGACTGCTGGAACTGACCTGCGCCGACACCGTGTTCTCGCTCCACCCGTCCCTGGACGCCGCGCTCGCCGCACCGCTCTGACCACGGCCGTCGGCCGACGGCGAGGGCGTGGACGGTACCTGGTGCGGCCGGCTCCGGCCGCCGGCACGCATAATCCGGCAGTGGTCGGGAAACCGAGCAGACTAAGCGGAGCCACTCAGCGCCGAAACCGAAGGGGAACCCGCACATGACGACCAGCCGGGCAACCCTGGACGGCGACCGCCCGGGCGCCGGCCCCACCCTGCCGCCCGGCGGACAGCGCCGCCGCCTGCACCTGGCCGGTCTGCCGAAGCCCGTCGCCCGCGCCCGGGCGTACACCGCGCAGGCCGTCGCCGACTGGTCGTGGCCGACGGGCACGTCCGGCGCCGAGGACGACGTCGTGCTCCTCGTTGCCGAACTGGTCGCCAACGCCATGCTGCACGCCGACGGCCCCGTGGACCTCGTCCTGGACGCCTCCGAGACCCGGCTGCGGATCGAGGTCAGCGACCGGTCCACCGTCCTGCCCGAGCCGCGCCGACCCCACCGCCCGGGCCTTCCGGGCGGGCACGGGCTCTTCATCGTCCAACAGGCCGCCACCCGCTGGGGTGTCCTGCTCCAGGACGACGGCAAGACGGTCTGGGCCGAGGTCGACGCGCGGCCCCACAACCCCGGCAGCTGACCGGGCGCCCCGCGCACCGTCGCGGCGTCCGCGCACCTCGCGCGTGGTCGCCCGGTGGGGTGAGGCGTAGCGTCGACAGTGGTCGCGGGCGGGTCACCTCCCTCGTGCTGGAGCGCCGACATGCCAGGTACCGCGACACCGCCGCCCGGCCCCCCGCCCGGGCCGCCCCCTGGCCCACCGCCGGGTCCACCGCCCGGCCCACCGCCCGGCCCACCGCCGGGTCCACCGCCGGGCCCGCCGCCCGAGGTGTCCGTGCTGACCGGCCACACGGCGGCGGTGACCTGTGTCGCCGTCTCCCGCGACGGCCGCCTGCTGCTCTCCGGCAGCGAGGACCACACGCTCAGGCTGTGGGACCTCGAAGCCGGGGCGGAGCTGCGGCGCTGGGTCGCCCACGAGGACGGGGTGCAGTGCGCGGCCCTCTCCCCGGACGGTCGGCTCGCGGTGTCCGGCGGCGTCTGGGGTCCGGCGGTCCTGTGGGACACCGACACCGGCGCCGAACTACGCCGCTTCCACGGGCAGGAGCAGGGCTGCCTCGGTGCCGTCTTCTCGCCGGAGGGCCGGCTGGTGGCGACCGGCTGCGGGGACCACACCGTGCGCTGCTGGGACCCGGCGACCGGCCGGGAACTGCGCCGCTTCCCGGGGCACACCGCGGACGTCACCGCCGTCGCGTTCTCCCCGGACCGCAGCCGACTGCTCTCCGGCTCCGCCCAGTACGACTCGGGCGCCGACCAGGTAAGGCTGTGGGACCTGGAGGGCGGCAAGGAACTGCGCCGCTTCGGCGAGGGCCTGTTCGCGGTCACCGCCGTCGGGTTCGCCGTCCGGGGCGGCCTCGCCGTCGCCACCACCATGGACAACCTGCTGCACGTGTGGGATCCGGTCACGGGCGCGGAGACGGGCCGCTTCGAGGTCGGGGCGGGCAATCTGCGCTGTCTGGCGGTGTCCCCGGACGGCCGGCGGCTGCTGACCGGAAGCGGCACCGACTACTACGACGCCGACCTGCTCGCCGCCCTCGGCGTCGACAACCGGGTCCGGCTGGTCGACCCGGGGGACGGCCGGGAGCTGGCCCGCTACGAGGGCCACACCGGGAACGTCAACGGCGTGGCCTTCACCCCGGACGGCCGGCGCGCGGTCTCGGCCAGCGCGGACCGCACGATCCGGGTCTGGGAGCTGTAGCCCTCGGTCACCGGTTGCCCTCGGTCACCCGCCGGTGGAATCGTGGTAGGAGAAGGTCGGATCGGAACCCGAAATGGCCGAGCGGGCACCAGGAGAGCAACGCACCTCGACCGTGGACAGCCCAGTGGTCCGGGCCTCCGCCGGGCCCGGTGGGCGAGGTGTCGGCGCCCTCTGCGCGCTTCTCGGACTCCTCCCCGTCACCCCCGTCCTGGCCTGGGCGTACGGACTGGCGCCGTTCGCCGTCTGGTTCTGGTCGGTCACCGTGCCCAGCCTGGTGCTGCTCGCCGCCATCGGCGCGTGGAGCGCCCGGCGGCCGCGCCTGCTCCGACTGCACCGCGCCCTCGTCGTCGGAACCGTCGGCGGCCTGATCGGTACCCTCGGCTACGACCTGTTCCGGGTGCCGTTCGCGCTGGCCGGGGTCCGGCTCTTCGCCCCGATCGACACCTACGGCGTGCTCGCCCTGGACGCGGTCTCCTCCAGCCCGCGCACCGGGCTGGTCGGCTGGGCGTTCCACTTCTCCAACGGGATCGGCTTCGGGATCGGCTACGCCGTCATCGCCTCCGGCCGGCGCTGGCAGTGGGGCCTGGCCTGGGGCCTGATGATCGAGACCCTCGTGGTGGCCTCGCCCGTCGCCGGCGTCTACGCGCTGCGCGGGGCCGGGCTGATCGCCCTCGCCTACGCCGGGCACCTGGCCTACGGGGCCCCGCTGGGCCTGCTGGTCGCCGATCCCGAACGCGCCGTCCGCCGGCTGCGCGAGGTCGGGCCGCACCCCACCGCCTACGCGCTGCTGGCCCTCCTCCTGGTGCTGGTGGTCTGGCAGCGGCCGTTCGGCACCCCGGCGCTCGTGCGGGCCGGTGAGCGGGTGGCGCCGGGTCCGAGCGCCCTGGTGCTGGACGGACGGTTCCATCCGCAGTACCTGCGGGTGCCCGCGCACGGCTGCGTGACCCTGCGCAACGGCGACGGGGTGCCGTACACCCTGCCCGCCGCCGTCGGGTCGCCACGGCTGGACCCCGGGAGCACGACCGCGGCCTGCTTCGCCTCCGGCGGCAACGCCGTGTTGCGGGTGCGCACCTCCGACCAGCCCTACGCGGGCGGGTTCGTCATCGTGGACCGGACGGAGCGCTGAGATGACCACGGTCACGGCCCCGCAGACCGTCCCCACCATCGGCGACGTCGTCCGGCGGCTGCCCGGGTGGCTGCGCGAGCACGTCTGGTCCGCCGTGACCGGGGCGGTGGTCGGCGGTCTGATCGGCTACGCCATGAACGTCTGGCTGGTCGCCGTCCGCTACGGCGGCTGGCGGAAGGTGCCGCACGGGGCGCCGGCCACGAGCCACGGCAACGTCTTCCAGGGCGCGCTGTTCTGGGGCCTGCTCACCACCGTGCTGTTCGGCGTGTTCGGTTACTGGCACGCGGTCGGCACCACCCGCTTCCTGGCCGACCTGCGCGCGCTGCCGCGCACGCTCGGCGGGCTGGTCCGGGGCGACCGGTCGGCCTCCGTCCACCTGCTGTGGGGTGCGGCGGTCGCGCTGCTGGCCGCGCAGGTCGTGCCGCCCGCAGCCGGGGCGGTGCTCGCCGTCGGGGTGCTCGCGGGCGCGCCGAGTGTGCTCGGGAGTATCGTGTCGACGTTCCTGCGCCGGATCTGGTCGGCGGTGGTCCGGCAGATCGCCCCGACCCGCCACCACCGGATCACCGGGATCACCGGGATGACGGTGGGCCTGCTCGGCTCCGCCGCGTCACTGATCGTCGCCTCGCTGATCTCCAGCAGCGCGACCAAGTACGTCCTGGCCGGCGTCCTCGCGGTGGCCGCCGTCCTGATCAGCACCACCCGCACCCGCCCGCCCGCCACCGCCTGCGTCGTGCTGCTGGTCGGCGCCGTGGTGCTCCTGCACGGGATCACCGACGCGATCCCGGCCCACGCCGACGACGGCGGATCGCTGGAATGCACCGGCCAGGCCTGGCTGAGCTGCAACGGCAGCGCCACGGTGCTGCGGTACGCCACGGCCGGGGCGACCGCGGCCGCGGCGGGCGGGATCCTGGGCTCGTTCCTCGGCAACCTCGCCGGCACCCTGGCGGGCGAGCCCGGCACCGGCCCACCGGACGGCGGCGGCGAACCGCCGTGGCAGCCGCAGCCGAACATGCCGCCCGGTGACCGCCAGGCGATCGACAACTGGATCCAGGGTCTGCTGGACGATCCGGCCTTCCAGCGCTGGCGCGCCACCCACCCCGGCTTCACCGACCCGCCCACCGACGCCGAGTTCAACCAGTACCTCAACTGGCGCCACGCGCAGGGGATGGCGGACCCGGCCCTGACCCTGCCCAGCGCGCGGGCGGACCTCCCGGTGGACGCCGGACCGCTCCCCACGCTCCCGGCGGACGAACCGATACCGCTGCTCCCGGACCTGCCGCCCGGCCCCGAGCCACTGGACGAAGGGCCCAGCGGGGACGCCCAGCCCATACCCGACCAGCCCCCCGCTCCTGTTCCCGCGCCCGCGCCGCCGCCCGCACCCGATCCCGCCCAAGCGATCCGGGACCGGCTCCAGGCGCTGAGCGACGCCAACTACTACGACCCCGACCCCGACAACCCGTCGCACTACTGGCAGCGGCTGCAGGGCCTGCTCGACAACGTCGACCCGGCCAAGGGCCTCGCTCCCGACCAGCTGCAGACCATCACGGACCTGGAGAGGAATCTCCGGGACGCCAACACGAAGGGACTGGAAGCCCGGGAGACGGCCCGCGACGACGGCATGGACAAGCTCCTCGCCGCCGGCACCAAGCGGGACGCGGACTACACCGACTACCTGCACCAGCTGGACGCGACGGAGGCCCGCGAGAACTACCTCAGCAACCTGATCGACCACCTCCCGCCCGGCCAGTTCGAGATGGCCAACCGGGTGCTGCAGCAGATCGAGAGCGGCGCCCCGGGCAGTGACACCGAGGGTGCGTTGCGCCAGATGTCCACCGCGCTGCTCACCCAGGCCCAGGGCCGGAACGAGGCGGAGGCGGCCGCCGCCGAGCTGGATTCGATCGCGGCCCAGGAGCACGAGGCCGCCGCCGTCGGCTGGCAGCACGTCGCCATCGCCGGGGAGATGCTGCTGGCCCCGTTCGCGGTGCCGCTGACCGCCGCCGGCGCCGCCCAACTCGGGGCGTTCATGGTCGGCCGCAACGCCGTCCAGGGCTTCGGCGTCGGGTACGAGGAGGGCGGGCTCGGCCACGCCCTGCTCGGCGCGGCGAACGCGGTGCTGCCGATCAACACCCTGCAGGCCGCCTACCAGGCCACCGTCGGCCAGGTCATCGACCCCAACGGCCCGGCGCCGCAGGCCGGTCGGGCCAGCATCGCGCTCGCCTTCGTCCAGGACCTCGGCAACGCCGTCGGGCTCCACTCGCTGGGCCTGAACACCATCGGTCCGGCGGCCACCGACGCGGTCAAGGAGACCTCCGCGCTGAGCCAGCTGCACGGCGGCCAACCGCCGCCCGGCCCGGTCCCGACCGCCAAGGCCGCCACCGACGCCGCCTACCGCGCCGAGCAGGCCGCCGGACAGAAGGCGGCGGAGGAATTCCAGCGGATGGCCGACGACCTGCGCGGCCTGAAGGCGCAGGGGGCGAGCGCGGACGAGATCGCCGCGGCGCAGAAGGCGCTCCAGCAGAAGGCCGTCGACATCAATTCCATGTACCAGGCCAAGGCCACGCTGAAGACCGTTCCCAAGGAGATCCAGAAGGAGTACGCCGACGCCCTGAACCCGGTGCTGACGAAGGTCCAGGAGGACACCGTCGCCGCCCTCAACGCACAGGGCTTCACCAGGGGCGGACGGCCGCTCACCACCGGCGACCTGATCGACCTGCGCAACGCCAAGAGCATGGGCACCGTCGGAATGGACCGCGACCTGGCCCTCAACCAGATGGCCTACCGCCAGACCCTCGCCCAGTTGGAGAAGGTCCCGCCCACCTCGCTGCGGGCCGACGACCTGCTGGAGGAGCTCAAGCAGTTCCGGGGCACCTCCCAACTGGAGCACAACGGCGTGCCGGTGAGCCCGTCCAAGGCCAACGAGGACTTCCAGGCCGCATACAACAAGGCGTACGGCGACGCCACCGGCGGCAAGGACGCGGACAAGGCGCTGCAGTCCGTCACCCAGAGCAAGCACCCGGAGGCCTACCAGGACCTGCCGGTGCTCAAGAACGACGCCCTCGGCTACCCGCCCGACCCCAAATGGGCCGCGCAGACCGGGTCGGTGACCACCTACAAGACGTACATGAACCCGAAGGAGCTGAGCCCGGGCAGCGCGCTGCAGGAGACCGCCCGGGGCGTGGCCAAGGACATCACCACCAAGCTCGAACCGATGATGTACTACTACCAGGGCGCGGACCCCGCCGCCTACCAGCGGGTCCTGGACATGAAGGGCTTCCTGAGCGACTGCGGCAAGGGCATCTACGCCCCGTCTCAGATGGAGCTGCTGTCCCAGCAGAAGTTCGGTACCTCGATCAACGGCCTGGCCCAGCAGGTCGATTCGAACCTGTCGGCCTTCGTCCAAGGACACGGCGCGCTGCAACCCGCGTTCCGCGCCCTGCCCGGTCCCGGCCTGAGCGAGCTCGGCGGCCACGTCGCGCAGGCGGTCGGCGGGCAGGCCGGGAACGTGGTCAAGGGCATCGCCTCGGGCCCGGCGCGTGATGGCGAACCGTCGGAAGGGAAGTGAGCCATGGACACCGAAGCCACCGGTGTGGCGGCACCCGACACCTCCTCGCCGGGCGGCCTGGCCCGTACCATCCGTCTCGGCCGGGCCGAATTCGCTCCGCTGGCACGTCACCTGGAGCTTCCCGAGCCCGGCGTGCTGTCACCGCTGACCGACCTGGGCGCCCCGAGCCCGGACACGACCGGGCCGATCCGGGAAATCGCCGAGCTGCTCCGGGAGTTCACCGGGCTGCCCACCGTCACCGTGCGGACCGCGCTGCTCCCGCTCGCCGTCCCCGACCGGGTGGTGGACGCCCGCAGCGCCCTGTTCAACAGCGCGCCGACCCAGTGCCGGCTGTACGCCTCCCGCCGGTCCGAGGACGTCTTCGTCGGCCTGCGGCCCGGGGTGGACGGAGGGTACGAGCTGCTCGCGCCGTTCGCGCCGCAGGACCTCGTCTGGTGGGTGCAGCTCCAGCTGCAGTTCTCCAGCGGCCAGCCGATGCCGCTGCCGCAGGAGGAGCTGACCGCCGAGCAACTGGCCTTCCTGCTGGTGCTGGTCGACGCGTACAAGACCGCCTTCTTCCGCTCCTTCGCCGGGCGGCGGACGGAGCCGACGCCGGTCACCGTCTCCTCGGCGGGCGTCCTGGAGGCCCAGAACGACGCCCTGCGGGTGGCCGACCGGCGCTGGATCAGCCACGCCGTCGCGGAGTTGTTCGCCTCCCAGCTGCACCCCGGCGGGCGGACCGGCGCGACCCTGCCGCCGGTCACCGCCGCCGTCGCCGAACGGGAGCTGCGGCGCTACGAGGAGGCCGGATACCTCGCCCGCGTCGGGACCGGCGATCCGCCGGCGTACGAGCCCGGGCTCACCCTGGCGACCTTCGCGGGCACCCTGTTCACCTGGATCAGCCTGCTCTCCCTGCACGACGTCCAGGTGGTCGGCCATGAGGCGGGCCGACCTGTCGCGCAGGAGGACATGGTGCTGTTCGTGGTGACCGAGCCGACCGTCTGGGCCCTGGTCAGCCAGGGCCTCACCCGGGCCCGCGAGGACTGGTCGGCCGTCCGGTTCGGGCTGCGGGCGCTCGGCGCCGTGGAGGCGTGCAACCTGGCCGACGAGTTCCTGCGGCCGATCCCCGAGCTGACCCTGTCGGAGGAGGTCTACCGCCCGAGGGCGGAGCCGGTGACGGTGTCGGTGCCGGTGGCCGAACCGCTCAGCCGCCCGCCCGCGTCGCCCGTGCCGCCGGCCCCGCCCACCGCACCCGCCTTCCGACCCACACACCGCGTCCCGTCCGGCGGCATGTCCGCCTGGACCGCGCCCGACCCCGCGCTCAAGGCCGTCACCAGGATCGACGGGAGAGTGGAGCTGGAGGTGTTGCAGCGGGCCGGGGACTGGGCGCACATCGTCTGCTCCAACGGCTGGTCGGCCTGGGTGGACGGGCGGCGGATCGAGGAGATCGGGCCCCGTACCGGGCCCTAAGGGATGGTGAAGGTGCTCAGCGCGGTCGTGAGGACCGGCTGGTAGGAGGCCCAGTCGGAGTCGGGGGTGGAGAGGTAGACGGTGTACTCGGTGCCGTTCGGGGCGAGGAAGGACTGCGCGCCCACGTGGGTCGGGCCGAAGGTGAACTCCCAGGAGGCGGCGGGGTTGCCCTGGTAGGTGTCGGCGCGCAGGTCGATCCGGGTGTAGCCGCCCTGCTGGGTGAGTGACTGTTCGAGCTGGCGGAAGCCGTCGACGGGGGCCTGTTTGGAGGGGTTGGCGATCAGGGTGAACCGCAACACGTGGCCGCCGTTGTCCGGGGAGTAGTCGCCGGCGCCCATGCCGTTGTCGGTCCGGGTCCAGCCGGTGGGGGCCGCGAAGCTGAAGCCCGCCGGGTCGTTGGTCTCGACGTAGCCGGGGGGCACCGCGGCCCCGGGGGTCTGCGGGGGAGCGGTCGACGGGGGCTGGGGCGAGGGCGTCTCGGGTGTCGGCGGTGGGGTCGTGGGCGTCTCGGGTGTCGGCGGCGCGGTCGCCGACGGCGGCGTGGCCGGGGCCGTGATGGTCGCCCGGTGCTGCGTGCCGCGGCCGGCCAGCAGGAAGACCAGCCCGCCGATCAGGGCCAGGGCGAGGACCACCGCCGCGATCAGCGCCCCGGGCCGTCGCGCTGCCGGAGGCGGCTCGCCCGGAAGAGGGGTGGAGGCTGCCGCGGTCGGCTCCCGGGACGGCAGCGCCTCGGCCGTCGCCGGGCCGACGGTGAGGCCGGCTGCCACCCGGTCGAGCATGTGCCCGGTCCACTCGGCGCCCGGCCGCTGTGCCGGGTCCGTCCGCAGCAGCGACTGGATGACCGGTGCGAGCGGACCGGCCCGACGCGGTGCGGGCGGCTGCTCCGCCGGCGGTCGGCCCTCCACGGCCGTGTACAGCGTGGCGCCGAGTGACCACAGATCCGCCTCGGGGCCGGGCGGACGGCCCGCGAGCCGCTCGGGAGCCCGGTACTCGGGGGAGGCGTCCGACGGACCGGCCGCGAACGCGCCGAGCACCGCCCGTCCCCGCTCCAGCACCACCCGGCCCGGCTCGACGGCCCCGTGCACCAGCCCCGACCGGTGTCCCCGGACCAGCGCGGCCAGGATCTGGGTGCCGACCCGGGCCGCCTCGCGCGGCGGCAGCGGCCCGTCGGCAGCGATCACCTCGGCGAGGGTCCGCCCATCGACCATCGCTGCGCTCCAACCGTGCCTCGACCCCTATGGCCAGTCTCCCGCCGAACCCCATCGAGGGCCATCCGATGCAGTCCGGGCCGAGTGGGACGTCGAACGCGGCTTCGCAGCCGAACTGACCTGTCCCGCCTTGGCGACGGCGCTTGTGGCAGCGATTTTCCCGACGGCGACTCTGCCGCGTTTCGGCGCGTCGAAGGCCGTTCACAGCCCATGTCGAAAATGTTGAGGATGCGACGTTTCACTGAATGGGAAAACAGTGTTCTGACCGCTATTCAGTGAATGGCTACACGCGTCAACTTCACCGCCCATCAGGGACTTCACCTGCCCTGACATCCATTCTTAATGATTCCTTACCCTTGGCCGTTGACCCGCGTTCATCAGCTCTGCTTTCCTTCATGCCCAGCAGGCGGCCTGCAGTCGACGGGCAGTCAATTCCGGTGTCGGAACACAGGACCGGATTTGGCTTTCGGCGGAATTCGCCGTCTGCTCCTTCCCCACAAAGGGATCGTTCGCGGCCCCCCGGCCGTACGGGCGATCGGTACGAGAGAGGCACCCTCACCCCATGGGTCACTCCCGCAGAACGCGGCGCGCCAAGTACGCGGCGCTCACCGGAATAGCGTCGCTCGCGCTCGCCGCCGCCGGCCTGGCCGGTGCGGCCGGACCGGCCGCCGCCCAGGACATCTCCGGCTCCCAGGGCAGCACGGCCAACGAGTTCAACCCCTGGAGCCCGCAGAACGGGCACCAGTACCGCCACGGCGCGGTGCCGGGCAAGCAGCAGCACGAGAACTACAAGCAGTGGCTCGCCGCCCACAACCAGGCTGCGGCCACCGGCCAGCAGACGCTGTCCTACGGCGGCGGCGTCGACGGCATCGGCGTGCAGAGCGGTCACTCCAAGGTCTACCTGGTCTTCTACGGCAACCAGTGGGGCACCCAGACCACCGACGCCAACGGGAACGCGAAGTTCTCGGGCGACTCGGCGGGCGCCGCCGGTGCCACCCAGCAGATGTTCAAGGGCATCGGCACCAACGGCGAGACCTGGTCGGCCGACCTGACCCAGTGGTGTGACGGTCCGAACGTCGCCAGTGGCGCCGTCAGCTGCCCGTCGAACGCCAACTTCATCCCGTACCAGAGCGGTGGCGTGCTGTCCGGCGTCTGGTACGACAACGCGGCCGCCTCGCCCGCCCAGGCCAGCGGCAACCAGCTGGCTCAGGAGGCCGTCAAGGCCGCCGGCCACTTCGGCAACACCACGGCCGCCTCCAACCGCGACGCGTACTACATCATCCTGTCGCCGCACGGCACCAACCCGGACGACTACCAGAACCCCACCACCGGGTACTGCGCCTGGCACGACTGGAACGGTGACACCACCCTCAACGGCGGTGCGGCGAGCTCGCCCTACGGCGACATCGCCTTCTCGAACCAGCCGTACAACATCGACCAGGGCGCGAACTGCGGTGTCGGCTTCGTCAACTCGCCCGGCACCCTGGATGGTTGGACGATGACCCTCGGCCACGAGTGGCACGAGATGATGTCCGACCAGAACCCGGCCGGCGGCTGGACCAACCACGTGACCGGCAGCTCGTACAACGGCCAGGAGAACTCCGACGAGTGTGCCTGGATCAAGCCCGGTAGCACCGGCGGCGCCGCGAACGTCTCGTTCGGCTCCTACGGCAGCTTCGCCGAGCAGGCCAGCTGGTCGAACGACACCAACTCCTGCGCGATCTCGCACACCATCCTGACCCACGGCAACACGGTCACCGTCACCAACCCGGGCAACCAGACCGGCACGGTCGGCACCGCCGCCAGCCTGCAGGTCCACGCGAGCGACTCGGCCTCGGGTCAGACCCTGACCTACTCGGCCACCGGCCTGCCCGCCGGCCTGTCGATCAACTCCTCGACCGGCCTGATCTCCGGCACGCCGACCGCCGCCGGCACCTCCAGCGTGACGGTCACCGCGACCGACACCACCGGCGCCGCCGGCAACACCACCTTCACCTGGATCGAGTCCTCCACCTCGGGCGGCGGCAGCGCCGTCACCAACGGTGACTTCGAGGCCGGCAGCCTGACCGGCTGGACCGCCGCCGGCTCCACCTCCGCCACCACCGCCGCCGCCCACAGCGGCAGCTACGGCGCGATGGTCGGCTCCACCAACCCGACCGGCGACTCCTCGATCGCCCAGACCTTCACCGCGCCGACCGGCTCCAGCAAGGTGTCCTTCTGGTACAGCAACACCTGCCCGGACACCGTGACCTACGACTGGGCCACCGCCACGCTGAAGGACAACACCACCGGCACGACCACCACGGTCCTCGCCAAGACCTGCGCCGCCACCGCGACCTGGACCAACCAGAGCGCGGCCGTCACCCCCGGTCACTCGTACACGCTCACCCTGAGCAACCACGACGACAACTACGCGGGTGACCCGACCTACACCTACTACGACGACGTGACCGTCTCCTGACGATCGACACGCCGAACGCGCCGGGGTGGGCCTCGTGCCCGCCCCGGTGCGGTTTTTTGGTTTCCAAGGGATCCGATCCGGCCTCCGGTGCGTCGAATCGGCACCCCTCGAACATCTGCACAAGGGAACCACTGTGAACCTGAGAAGACCCACCGTCCTGGCTCTGACCTGCGCCGCCGCCCTGCTGGCCCTGGCCGGCTGCGGCTCGACCGGGGCCTCGACGGCCTCCTCCGCCCCGGCCTCCACTGCCTTGGTGCCCACGACCACGCCGGCCGCGGTCACCGCCGACGAACACGCCAACCACACCACCCTGAAGGTCGCCGTCGGCACGACGGTCTCCGTCGACCTGCACAGCACCTACTGGTCCGCCGTCACCAGCTCCGCCCCCGACACCGTCGCCCCGGCCGGTTCCCCCACCACCTCCCCGTCCCCCTCCTGCCGCCCGGGCGGGGGCTGCGGCACCGTCACCACCACCTTCGCCGCCCGCACGCCCGGCACCGCCCACCTCACCGCCTCCCGCACCAGCTGCGGCGAGGCCCTCAACTGCGGGCCCGAGCAGCGTACGTACGACGTCACGGTGGAGGTCACCGGCTGAGCTCAGTGCCCGCCACGGGGGCGTCGCAGCCGGTGCGGTCCGGACAGCCGGCGAAGACGTCCGCCTCGGTGGCGGCCTGGTTCATCGTGCCCTCCGGGCACAGCCGGACCGCGGTGGCGTCGACGAGGAAGCCGACGCCACCGCCGTCCTGGTTGACCGTCACCTTCCCCGCCTCGTGCCCGAGGTCGGTGAGGGCTGACCGATCGTCGTCGGCGCGGGAGTCGGCGCTCGGATCCCCACCCGCCCGGCCTGAGGGGCGGCGCCCTTCTTGATGGGGCCCTGACACGAGATCAGGTTACTTTAGGGTAATTTAACAGTGTCATCCGAGTGAATGTCACCGGCCTCTCATGAAGGACTTGTACGTGCTCGATCACCAGCCCCGCCGTTCCGGCCGCCGTCTCGCCGGTTCCGCGCTGGCCCTCGCCACCGCCGTCTGCGTGCTGCCCGTCGCCCCCGCGTTCGCCGATCCGGCTCCCGCCCCGGCCCCGGCCGCCACCGGGCAAGCCGACGCCACCCCGCACCTGGACGCGGTGGAGCAGACGCTGCGTCAGGTGTCGCCCGGCCTGGAGGGGACGGTGTGGCAGCGCACGGCGGGCAACCGGCTCGACGCGCCGGCCGACGATCCGGGCGGTTGGCTGCTGCAGACCCCCGGCTGCTGGGGCGACCCGTCCTGCACCGAGCGCACCGGCACCCGCCGGCTGCTCGACAAGATGCGCGAGAACATCTCGCACGCCACCCGCACCGTCGACATCTCGACCCTCGCGCCGTTCCCGGACGGCGCGTTCCAGAACGCCATCGTGGACGGCCTCAAGGCGTCGGTGGCCGCGGGGAACAAGCCGCACGTGCGGATCCTCGCCGGGGCCGCGCCGCTGTACAACATCACCGCGCTGCCGTCCAAGTACCGGGACGAGCTGGTGGCGAAGCTCGGTCGCGCCGCCGGCAGCGTGACCCTGGAGGTCGCCTCGATGACCACCGCCAAGACCGCGTTCTCCTGGAACCACTCCAAGCTGCTGGTCGTCGACGGGCAGAGCGTCATCGCCGGTGGGATCAACAACTGGAAGAACGACTACCTCGACACCGCCCACCCGGTCACCGACGTCGACCTCGCGCTGACCGGTCCGGCCGCCGGTTCCGCCGGTTCCTACCTGGACACCCTGTGGGACTGGACCTGCCGCAACACCGGGACGTTCTCGGCCGCCTGGTTCGCCGCCTCCAACGGTGCGGCCTGCACCCCCGACCTGGAGCAGCGCCTCAACCCCTCGGTCGACCGGGTGCCCGCCACCGGCGGCCAGTCGGTGATTGCCGTCGGGGGCCTGGGCGTCGGGATCCGCGACAACGACCCCGCCTCCGACTACCACCCGGGCCCGGCGCCCGTCGCCGACGACGTCAAGTGCGGCCCGATCGGCCTGCACGACAACACCAACGGCGACCGCGACTACGAGACGGTCAACCCGGAGGAGAACGCCCTGCGCGCGCTGATCGCGAGCGCGGACAGTCGCATCGACATCTCCCAGCAGGACGTCACCGGCACCTGCCCGCCGATGCCCCGCTACGACGTACGGCTCTTCGACCTGCTCGCGGGCAAGCTCGCCGACGGCGTGAAGGTCCGCATCGTGGTCAGCGACCCCGGCAACCGGGGCACGGTCGGCAGCGGCGGCTACTCGCAGATCAAGTCCCTGAAGGAGATCAGCGACACCCTCGCCGCCCGCCTCACCGCCCGCCTCGGCGACCCGGCCCAGGCGAAGACGGCGATGTGCCGGAACCTCCAGCTCGCCCCGTTCCGCGCCGCCCCCACCTCCACCTGGGCCGACGGCCACCCCTACGCGCTGCACCACAAGCTGGTCTCGGTCGACGGATCCGCCTTCTTCATCGGCTCCAAGAACCTCTACCCGGCCTGGCTGCAGGACTTCGGCTACCTCGTCGAGAACCGTACCGCCGCGACGCAGCTCAACGACCAGCTGCTCGCCCCGCAGTGGCAGTACTCCCAGGCCGCCGCGACCTACGACTACACCCGCGGGCTGTGCCAGGGCTGACGCCGCACCACCCTTGCCGGTGCCGCCGGACGGAAGCAGTCCGGCGGCACCGGTCCGCGGCCGCTGCACCGCGAGGGTGCCGGCGGGGCACCCTGGTCTGCCCTTCGGTCCCTGGCGCGGCGGCCGTCGAGCGCGTAGGCAGGAAGGGTTGCTGTCCCCGCACGGGAAGAGGCCCCTCTTGCACGCTCCCTCGCACGCCCGAGACAACGTCAGGACCCAAGCCGCCGGCCGCACCGGCTCGACGGCCCGCTCCGCCCGCGGCGGCGGCCGGGCGCCGCTGTCGGGCCTGGCGGCGCTGCAGTCCACCGCCGGGAACCGGGCCGTCGTCCAGATGCTCCGCCGGGCGGGGGCGGCAGGACCGGGGCAGCGGGTCGGCGGGGCGGTGCAGCGCTCCACCGTCCACGACGTGTTGCGCACGCCCGGCCGTCCGCTGGACGCCGCCGTCCGCTCCGAGATGGAGGGCCGGATGGGCGCGGACTTCTCCGCCGTCCGCATCCACGACGACAGCGCCGCCCGCGCCTCCGCCGCCGAGGTCGGCGCCCGCGCCTACACCTCCGGCAACCACGTCGTCATCGGGGAGGGCGGCGGTGACCGGCACACCCTGGCCCATGAGCTCACCCACGTCCTCCAACAGCGCCACGGTCCCGTCGCGGGCACCGACAACGGCGCCGGGCTCAGGGTCTCCGACCCCTCCGACCGGTTCGAGCGCGAGGCGGAGGCCAACGCCGTCCGGGTGATGCGCAGGGCGGTGACCGTCGGCGGGCCCGCCGCGGCGGACCGGGCCGAGGAGCACCAGGACGAGCACGGCCACGGACCCGGCCCCGGTCCGCGCACCGGGGAAGCCGTGCTGCAGCGGGCGGGCGGCGTCTTCCAGCCGTTCACCGGCATGACGGCCGGCAACGCGGCGCTCGGCGGACTTGCGACCGACGTCCTGAAGGGGGCCGGCTACGTCTACGCCAACGGCGGCACCCTGGGCAACTCGGTGTACCTGGAGGAGATGCTCAGCAACAGCGGGGGCGGCTCGGCACCGGGCGAGCCCCTGGACATCACCGTCATGAAGCAGGCCGACGTCAACCTGGTGCGCGCCAGCGGCCAGCAGAACGTGGCCACCGCGATGCACGCGATCAACGGCGACTTCGTCGCGGGCGCCAACAACACCGCCTGGAACATCTTCATGGGCTCCGCCCGGTCCAACACCCAGGAGCACTACAACAAGGTCGAGAAGCACATCCGCTCCCACATGCAGGACGGCACCCACGGGCTCGCCGCGAGCTACGAGCAGTGGCTCGCCGCCAACCCGCCGATCGACCTCGGCGACGGCGACATCGGCTGGGCCGCCCCGGGGCAGGCCATCCAGGGGGCTGATTCGAGCGCGGCAGCCTTGGCACCGTACGCGCAGGACCACCCGAACCTCACCCACGTCCTGGACCCGGCGGCGCCCCTGAGCAACCCCAAGAAGGCGTGGCCCAAGATGATCCACTACCGGGTCACCCCGCACTACACGTACAGCGGCAATCCGGCACAATGGCCCCAGTTCCTGCAGAACAACCTCGCGGCGGCGCAGATCCTCGTGGACGCGGAGCAGGCCAAGCCGGTGAACCAGCAGGACCAGCAGGGGCTGGCCAACGAGATCGCGGCCATGAACATCCTGCGGCAGCGGGCGCACCAGCTGTTCCCGGAGACGTACACCTGCGAGGCGGACTACTACCTCGCCTCCTACAACCCGCAGGCCCCCTGGTACCACAGCCACGACAAGGACGACTACGACGCGGAGGCCTGAGGCGCCCATGCCCCACGACGAGCACCACGACAAGCCCGACGACGAGCGCGACGAGTACGGCGAGGAACGCGGCACGGCACCCGACCTGACACACGGTGACGGGCACGACGGCCCGGAACGGGCGGTGCGTCCCGGGGTCTTCCTCGCCCACGCGCCCGCGGACGGCGACCTGGCCGCCACGTTGGACGCCCGGCTGCGCGCCGGGGGCGTACGGACCGCCGTGGACGAGTCGCGCGACCTCTCCGACGGCCTGCCGGCCGAACCGGTGCTGCAGGAGTTGGGCGCCTGTGACCTGTTCCTGCTCCTCTGGTCCAGGGACGCGGCCGACGACCCCCACGTCCGGGAGCAGCGCCGGTACGCGGACTCGTTCGACAAGCCGTGCCTGGTCTGGCCGCTCGACGGGACGGCCCTGTCGCCCGGGGAGGGGCCGGTGGAGCGGCTGTCGCCCGGCAGCGACGCCCGGGAGGTGGACGCTGCGGTCCACCGGCTGCTGGGCACCCGTCCCACCGACGCGCGGCCCGGTGACGGCCCCGGGTGGGACCGGGCGGGCGGCGCGGTGGTGGCGCCCGGCCGCTGGGTGATCGAGAGCGACGCCCAGTACGGGGAGTCCCTGGAGCTGGAACTCGCCCCCTCGGCGGACACCGCGGTACCGGACGACTCCGTCGAGGGCGGCCATCTGACGGGCACCCACCTGAGGGCAGGTCTGCAGGGCAAGGTCACCGGCCGCTGGTCGTTCACCCGTACGGAGGGCCGGCTCGACCTGGAGCTGGCGACCTCCTTCGGGCTGCGTCCGGTGCGCGAACTGCGGCGCCTTCAGCTCCTGGGCGGCGACGACCGCTCGCTCACCGCCGAGGACCTGCACGGCATCGCCGACCCGCGGCACTACCGGCTCACCCGGGAGCTGCCCGTCTGAGACCCGCGGACGCCGGTCGGCCGCCGGGCCCACCCACCGCCTGGGCCGGTTTTCAGGTGATCCCATCGGCGCCCAGCCCTCAGCGCCCGGCGTCCAGCTCCCAGCCCCCAGCGCCCGACGCCCGACGCCTGGCGACCGGCCATACCCGGACGCCGGGCGTGAACAATCCGCCGCACTCCGGGCGCGACGTTCACGAATCGATGGCTCCGGGTAGTCAAGCGGGTGCTAAGAGTAGCGGTGTGGGGGTGGTGCGGGGAGCGATGATGCCGGAACACGAGCGGTTCGGTGTGTGGGCCGAGGCGGAGGGCTCGGCCGGCCGACGCGTGCCGCCGCAGGGACAGCCCGGTGAGGCCCAGGAGGCCGGCCCTGCCCCTGGGCGGCCGCCCGGAAGGCCGACGGCGCCCCGCCAGGACACCGGCGCGTCCGGGGCGCCGAGCGAGCGCGCCGACAGGGACGCAGCAGCCCACTGGCCCGACCTGATGCTGCCGTTGCTGCGCACCCCGACCACTGCCCGTCCGCTGGCCGGTGACCGCGCGGTGACCGGCGTGGACGAGCCGGGGCCCGCCGAGGTGGCCGCCGTCCTGGACCTGGTACTGCTGGTGGGTGAGCTGATGCTGGCCTGCGGCGAGGCCGCGGAGGACGTCGAGGCGGCCATGCTCGCCGTCGCGCGGACCTACCGGGCCCGGCCCTGCGACCCCCAGGTCACCTTCACCCGGGTGGCGATCTCCTACCAGCAGGGCCGCGGCGGGCCGCCGGTGACGGCCGAGAGGTCCGTGCACCACCCCGCCGGGGACTATGCGCGGCTGGCGGCGGTCTTCCGGCTGGTCACCGAGATCACCGTCGGCGGACTCCGCGTGAACGACGCCCACCACCGGCTGAGGGCGGTTCGCCGACACTGCCGCCGCTACCCCGCCTGGGCGCTGGTCCTCTCCTCCGGCCTGCTGGCCGGCGCCGCGGCGATGCTGGTCGGCGGCCGGGCCGACGCCCGGGCCTGGCTGGTGTTCGTCAGCGCCGTCGTCACAGCCATGGCGGGCGACCGGCTGTCGGCGCTGGTCGGTCGCCATGACCTGCCGAATTTCTACCGGATCGCGACGGCCGCGACCCCGGCCGCGGTGGTCGGCATCCTGATGTCCTTCAACCAGCTGCACCTGCGCGGGTCGGTGGTGATCATCGGGGGGCTGTACGCGCTCCTGCCCGGATGGCCCATGGTGGCGGCGGTGCAGGACGGCCTCGCGGGCTTCTACCTCACCGCCGCCGCGCGGCTGCTGGAAGTGCTGTACCTGATGGCGGGCGTGGTCGTCGGGGTGATGACCGTGCTCTACGTCGGCGTCAACAACGGCGCCGACCTGGCGGCCCAGGGCGTTCCGGCGTCGTCGTCGAACCCGCCGCTCCAGCTGGCGGCGGCGATCCTGCTCGCCCTGACCTTCGCGGTGCTGCTCAACACCGAGCCGGGTACGCTGCCGGGCGTCCTGGTCAACAGCGGGGCGGGCTGGACGACGTACGCCGTGCTGGTCGACGCCGGTGGGGAGCCCATCATGGCCACCGGCCTCGCCGCGGTGCTGGTGGGCCTGTCCGGCCAGCTCATGGCCCGGTACCGGGGAAGCTCCGCGCTGCCGTTCGTCACCGCCGCGCTGGGGCCGCTGCTGCCCGGGTCACTGCTGTACTTCGGGCTGGTCGCCTTCGTCCGGGGCGAACCCGAGACGGGGCTCAGCGGCCTCGGGCGCGCCACGGCCACGGCGATGGCCCTCGCCATCGGCGTGAACCTCGGCCGCGAGGTGGCCCGGCTGTTCCTCCCGGCGCCGGGCGTGGCCCCGGCCGCCCGTCGGCGCAGGGGCCGCCACCGCCGCTGAGGAGCGGTCGACGGGCATGAACAGGCGAGAGGGACGCCGCGCCCTGTTCACCGGCGATCCCGTCCCCTCGGCCGGATGACTTTCGGGGGCCGGTCAGGGGTTTACCGGGCCCGTGGGGCGGTAGACGCGGCTCATGGGACCGGCCGGAGGAGTGATGGCTCCGCCGCCCAGGGGCGGCTCCGGCGCCGAGCGCGCCGCAGCCGATCCCTCCCGTCAACCGTCACCGTCACCCCCAGGGAGGACATCGTGATCGCGCTCGGCGTCATCCTGCTCATCGTGGGTTTCGTCATCGGGATTCCGATCCTGTGGACCATCGGCGTCATCCTGCTCCTCGTCGGCCTCGTCCTGTGGTTCGCCGGAGCCCTCGGGCACGCCGTCGGTGGACGCCGCCACTACTACTGACCCGACACCCAGTCCATTCGCCGCGGACCCCTGAGCCGGAGCCGTCGCGCTCTGCGGCCGGCCGGTCGACGGGCCCGGGCCCGGGCCCGCCGTCGGGGGAGGAGGCCGTCTGCTGTTTCATCGGCGTTCAACCGCGCGCTCCTGACTGCGCTTCGTCAACGCCCTACGTTCCCTGGGGGACTGTGAGATGGGGCTATGGACGACACGCAACCTGCCGTACGGGCACGTGGATTGACCAAGTACTTCGGTGACGTCGTGGCGCTCGACGGGGTCGGGCTGGACCTGGCGCCCGGGCGGATCCACGGGCTGGCCGGGCCGAACGGTGCCGGGAAGACGACCCTGCTCGGGCTGCTGCTCGGGCTGGCCGTCGCCGACGGCGGCGAGTTGGCCGTGCTGGGCAGACCGGTCGGGCGGGCCCTGGCGGCACCGCCAGGGGTGGCCGGATTCGTGGACGGGCCCGGGCTGTACCCCTCGCTGACCGCCCGTAGGAACCTGGCCGCGCTGGCCGCGCTGAGCGGGCCCGACCCGCGGCCGGGGCGGATCGACGAGGTGCTGGCCGAGGTCGGGCTGACCGAGGTCGCCGACGACCGGGTGCGGGGGTTCTCGCTGGGCATGCGGCAGCGGCTCGGGCTGGCCGCGGCGCTGCTCACGAACCCCCGGCTGCTGGTGCTCGACGAGCCTTCCAACGGTCTGGACCCGGCCGGCAAGCAGCATGTGCACCGGGCGTTGCGGCGGCTCGCGGACGGCGGGGTGACCGTCGTGCTGTCCAGCCACCGCATGGACGACCTCCAGGCGCTGTGCGACGAGGTCACGATCCTCGCGACCGGGCGCGTCCGTTTCTCCGGCCCGCTGGAGAAGTTGGCGGCCGAGACCCGCGAGCTCGACCACCGGCTGCTCACCTCCGATTCGGCGGCCGCCCGGCGGGTGGCCGCCGAGGCCGCGGGGGTGCGGGTCGTCGACGCCGGGGCTCGGGGCCAGGCTCTGGTCGTGCGCGCCTCGGCGCCGGCCGTCGAGGACCTCGTGGCCGAACTGGTGCACGCGGGCGTGCGGGTGCGCGAAGTCGTCCCCGTGGTGCCGCCGTTGGAGGCCGCGTTCCTCGCTCTGACCGATCAGCAGCAGGAGGGCCGAGCGTGAGCAGGGCCATGGCCGAGGACACGATGGCCGGTACCGACGCCGCACCCGGGGCGCGCCTGGTACCGGTGAGCCGGGTCTACCGCTTCGAGGTGGTCAAGCTCGTCTCCCAGTGGCGGATCCGGCTGCTGATGCTGGCCTGCTGGACCCTGCCGGGGCTCTTCACGGCCGCGGTGGCCCAGCAGGGGACCCTGCCGTCCGACACCCTGTTCGGCCGCTGGATGCACGCCACCGGCTGGGCCGGCCCGCTGGTGGTGCTGGGCTTCTCCGGCTCGTGGGCGCTGCCCCTGCTGACCTCCGTGGTCGCGGGCGACGTGTTCGCCGCCGAGGACCGGCTCGGCACCTGGCGGCACCTGCTGGTGGCGGTCCGCTCGCCGCGGCGGATCTTCGCGGCGAAGGCACTGGCGAGCGCCACCGTGATCGTGCTGCTGGTGGCCGGGTTGGTGGCCGCGAGCACGGTGGGCGGGCTGGCGGCAGTCGGGAACCAGCCGCTGGTCGGCGTCGACGGACACCCGCTGTCCCCGGCGGACGCGGCCGGGAGCGTGCTGCTGGCCTGGGTATGTGTGTTGGCGCCGACCCTGGCGCTGGCGGCGATCGGCCTGCTCGGCTCCGTCATCCTGGGACGCTCGCCGACCGGGCTGCTGGTACCCGCGTTGGCGGCGGTCGCGATGCAGCTCGCGCAGCTGCTGTCGCTGCCGGTGGCGCTGCGCCTCGCGCTGCCCGGCTATGCCTTCGTCTCCTGGAACGGGCTCTTCGCCGACCCCGCGCAGCTCGACGAGCTGCTGATCGCCGTCGCGGTGAGCCTGGTGTGGGCCGTGGTGGCGACCGCGTCGGCCTACCGGCTCTTCGTACGGCGGGACTTCACCAACGGCAGCGAGGACGGCACGGGTCGCCGCGCGCTCGCCTTCGGGGTGCTGCCGCTGGCCGGGCTGCTCGCGCTGACCGTCGGGGCGGTCGCGGTGGCCGCGCCCTCGACGGGCTCGGGGATCTCGCAGGGGAAGGTGCAGCAGTCGGTCGCGACCGTGTTCGCGCACCTGTACCGGCTGCAGACCGACCAGCTGCACCGCCCCGCCGTCACGGAGGCGCAGTTACGGGTCACGGCGGCGTGCGAGCGGGGTGACGGCCAGGTCGACCCGGAGGGGCCGGGCAACGACTGGCGCTGCGTCGTGACCTGGCACCTGCCCGGTACGGCCGCGCCGGGGACGGCGGTCTACCAACTCGACGTGGCCCCGGACGGTCGGCTGACGGCCGACGGCGACGGGCCCAAGGAAGTGAACGGCTACTTCCTGGTGCACACCCCGACCGGGGACGCGCCGAACCCGCTGTGGCAGTTCGACGGTCAGGTCGAGCTGCTCTCCTCCACAACGAACTCAACGACCTCAACGAAGGGCTGACGCCATGCAGGTAACGCGTCGTCGACGCTTCCGGAAGGATCACTTCTTCGTCCTTCCCGGTCGGCGTGCGGGCCGCCGTGCCACTCTCGCCACGGCGTGCATCACGGCGGTGGCCGTGGCCACGGGCACGGCTTTCGCGACCACCCACCAGTTCGGCACGGACCGGGTCGGCGAGGTCACCGCCGACGGCCAGGTCATCTCCAGCGACCAGTACATCGCCCCGTACGGCGACCGGCTCGTCATCGACAACGGCAAGATCATGGCCTCCCGGGTCAGCCCGGACGGCGGTCACCTGGCCGCGTCGATCGCCGACGGCGACGCCTCGCTGGTCGTGGTCGATCTGAAGACCGGCCGGGTGCAGCAGCGCGTCGGCAAGGCCAAGACGGACGACCTGCACCTGACCGACGGCACGGTCGGCCAGGAGGCCCCGGTGTACTCGCCGGACGGCTCGCAGCTGTGGCTGGGCCAGCTGGACGGCTACACCAAGTTCACCGTGAACGCCGATGGCTCCCTGGCCAACCCGGTGAAGGTGGCGATTCCGGCCGACGGCGCCAAGCACGCGCTGGCGTCGGGTGCCGTGTTCTCCGCCGACGGCTCGACGGTGTACGCGGCGGTCAACGGGCAGAACCGGGTGGTCGCGATCAACGCGGCGACCGGCGCGATCGAGCACAGCTGGACGGTCGGCAACGCACCGCGCGGCATCGCGCAGGTCGGCCGGAAGCTGTACGTCGGCAACGAGGGCGGGCGCCCGGCCGGCTCCGACGACGACACGATCAACTCCTACGGCACGCCGGTGGTGGCCGACCCGGACACCGGCGCCACGACCACGGGCACCGTCAGCGTGATCGACCTCGGGGACCCGGCCGCCGCCGTCGGCTCCATCGACGTCGGCCTGCACCCGACGACGCTGTACGCCAAGAACGGCGCGCTGTTCGTCACCGACACCGGGAGCGACGAGGTGTCGGTCATCGACACCGCGCAGGACAAGGTCGTGCAGAGCATCTCCACCAAGCCGTGGCCGGAGGCCTCGGTGGGCTACGAGCCCGACGCGGTGACGCTCACCGACGACGGGCGCCTGCTGGTCACCCTCGGCCGCGCCAACGCGGTGGCCGTGTACCGCTACAGCGGTGCGCAGGAGCCGGTCGGCTACGTCGGCCTGCTGCCCACGGACTACTTCCCGACGGAGATCACCACCGTCGGCTCGACGGTGGTCGTCTCCAACACCCGTGGCATCGACGCGCGCCGGCCCAACAGCACCGGCGCGCACAACACCCACGACACCACCTCCAGCCTGACCCGGTTCACGCTGCCCGGCGACCGGGAGATCCGCTCCCAGACCGCCAAGGTCTTCCGGCAGAACGGCTGGACCAACGGCGCGGTGCAGACCGCCGGCCAGCACAAGGCGAAGCCGGTGCCGGTGCCGGCACGGATCGGCGACCCCTCGACGATCAAGCACGTCTTCCTGATCGTCAAGGAGAACCGGACCTACGACCAGCTCTTCGGCGATCTGTCGAAGGGCAACGGCGACCCGAAGCTGGCCCAGTTCGGCGTGAACGTGACGCCGAACCAACACGCGCTGGCCGAGCAGTTCGGGCTCTACGACAACACCTACGACATCGGCACCAACTCCGCCGAGGGCCACAACTGGCTGATGCAGGCCGACAACCCGGAGTACACCGAGTCCTCGGCCGGCGAGTACGAGCGCAGCTACGACACCGAGGACGACGGCCTGGGCCACCAGCGGTCGGGCTTCCTGTGGACGGGCGCGCAGGCGGCCGGCCAGGACGTGCGGGACTTCGGTGAGTTCCACCAGTTCCTGACCAAGCCCGACGGCGCGAACTGGCAGAACCTGTACTGCGACGCGAAGACCATGGACGCGACCGGGCAGGACACCGCCTACCCCCTCAACTCCTCCTCGCCGATCCCCTCGCTCAACAGCGTGTCGGTGCCCGGCTTCCCGAAGTTCGATCTGGACGTGCCGGACCAGTACCGGTTCCAGATCTGGAAGCAGGACTTCGAGCAGAACGGCCCGGCGAACCTCAACATGCTGTGGCTGTCCAGCGACCACACCGGTGGTCCGGCCGGCCCGGCCGCGCAGGTCGCCGACAACGACCTGGCGGTCGGCAGGATCGTGGACGAGATCTCGCACAGCGAGTACTGGAAGGACTCGGCGGTCTTCGTCGTCGAGGACGACTCCCAGGCCGGTCTCGACCACGTGGACGGCCACCGCGCCCCGATCCAGATCATCAGCCCCTGGGCACAGCACGGGGCCGTCGACAGCCGCTACTACTCGCAGATCACGATGGTCCGCACCATCGAACAGATCCTCGGGATCCACCCGATGAACCAGAAGGACAGCGCGGCCACCCCGATGGCCACGGCCTTCACCGACAAGCCGGACTTCGCGCCGTTCACCGCGGTGCCCAACCGGACCCCGCTGACCGACGGCCTGAAGACACCGCCCTCGTGCGGCCTCGACGTGCCCGGGCAGCAGGACCGCCGCGCGGAGGCCGCCCCGGTGACCACCGCGCCGCCGGCCGCGGAGCGTGTCGTCGCGGACCAGTGGGACGCCTGGAAGTCCAAGCAGCACCTGACCGGCCCGAACGCCGCGCCGGACCGCGCGAACCCGGCGCAGATGAACCACCTGACCTGGTACCAGACGCACGACTGGACCACCCCGTACCCGGGTGAGAGCGAGATCCTCGCACCGAACGACGTGCCCGGCGCGTATCTGCCGTCCGCGGAGAACGACGGCTGATCCGGCTCTGGTCCGACGCCGATTCAGCTCTGATTCAGCTCTGATCGCGCTGGGGAACCCTGATCGGGCCCCGGGCCGGGGCCATCGCCGCCCCGGGGCCCGACGCGACGGCGGCGCACCGCAGGTCGTCGTCCTCGACCAGCAGTATTCGCATGCCGAGCAGCACAGCCGCGACCTGCGGCGAAGCAGCCCGCCCCCGATCCTCCGCCCGCCCAGGGCACCTCGCCGCCCGTCCCCGGCACGCTACGAAACGGGAGCGGGGCGGATGGCGAGGCCGGGGCGGCGGCGGTGGACGGTGAGGTAGAGGAGGCCCTCCGCGTCCGCGGAGAGGGCCTGCCGGGCGCCGTGCGGCAGCCAGGCCGTGCATCCCGGGGCGAGGGTCTGCCGGCCGTTGTCCGTGTCCAGGTGGCCGCTTCCGCCGAGGATCTGGACGAGCACGTCGAGGTCCGGCTCCACGTGCTCGGCGACCTCGGCGTTCGGCGGCAGGCGGATGATGTTGGCGTCCAGCTGGCGCCCCTCCTCGACGAGTCGCCACAGCGCCCCGCTCCGGTCGGCCGGGGCTTCGCTGAGCAGGGACTCCAGGTGGGTGAGCACACCGGGCCCGGGATCGGGCGTCAACAGGGCCTCCTGCGGGCGAGCGGGTACGGCGGGATCTGCCTGTGGATTCTACGGAACGGCGTGCGTGTCCGGGTCAGTCGTCGGCGAGGAGGCGGGTGACGGCGGCGTCGACGTCGAGGTGGTCGGACTCCGATCCCGCGGGCACCAGGTCGAAGGAGTCGGAGAGGAACGCGGTGACGACGTCCCCCGGGGCGCTGAGCACGGCCGCGGTGCCGGTGGGCCCCCGCAGGGTGATGAGGACCTCGCCGTCCGGGCCCGGACGGACCTTCACGTCGCCGCTGCCGACGGGTTCGTGGCGGCCTTCGTTCAGCAGTTCACGGCTGAAGTACCAGCACACCTGGGCGCCGTCGCCGGTGCACCGGCACGGAGTCAGCGGGAACGCCAGGCAGGCCGCGTACGGGAGGCTGGTGTCGAAACGGAGTTCCGCGTCGACCGGGACGTCGGGCAGCGCGCTGTCGGGGAACGTGACGGGCACCGGGCGGACAGTGGACATCTGCATCGATCGGCCTCCTGCGATCGCTACGGGCCGACCCGGGGCGGACCGGCGCACCTGAGGGGCGCCTACCCGGTGCGCTGACGGGCACCGCGTGGGGTCGGAATCTCCACAACCCCTTCGCACAGCGCGAGCGGGCCGACCCTGCCCGGGGCGAGTCCTCGCCTCCGGTGTCACCCGTGGGGATGAAACGGACGGCCGTTCGGGGGCGTTGGCCTGGCCGTGGGGGCCCTGCCCGCCGCGATCCTCGACTACGTGCTCGGGTCAGTGTCCCCTTCCCGAACGGAGCCCCCACGTGACCAGCCCCCGGCCCCACCCGTACATCCGCACCATCCACCCGTTCATGCACGCCACCCTCACGGTCGGCTGACCCGCCGTGGCCATCCTGGAACACGCCGGTCGACGCGGCCGAAGGCTCACCCACCTCGTCCTGCGCCTGCTGGCCGCCGCCGGACTCGCCGTGGACGCGGCCGTCCACGCCCGGCTCGCCGACCAGTACGACGCCGTCGGTGACTCCATCACCCAGGGCACCCTGTTCCGCGCCGAGGCGGCCGCCGCGAGCCTCGCGGTGGTCCTCGTGCTTTTTTGGCGGCACCGGGCCGGCGACCTCTTCGCCTGGGCGGTCGCCGCCTCCGGGCTCGGCGCGCTGCTGCTCTACCGCTACGTGGACGTCGGCGCCCTCGGGCCGCTGCCGAACATGCACGAGCCGGTCTGGTTCGGTGACAAGACGCTCGCCGCCTGGGCCGAGGGGGTCGCCACCGCGGCCCTCACCGTGCTGCTGCTCGACAACCGTCGGCGCCGGATCTGATCCGGCCGCCGCCCCGTCGCCCTGACTCCCCGCCGCCCGGGTGAACGGGCGGCGCGGCGGGCCGGACGGGCCGGGGGCCGGGTGGGGCCGGGGTCATGATCGCCGGGTTCCCGGAGGCCCACACCGTCGGAGGCGGACATGCGGATCCTGCTCCTCGCCAGCGCGTTCAACAGCCTCAGCCAGCGGCTGTACGCCGAACTGCGCGACCGGCGGCACACCGTGGACATCCAACTGGCCGGTGATGACGACGAGGTGAGGGCGTCGGTGGGCCGCCTGCGGCCGGACCTGGTGCTCGCCCCGATGCTCCGCACGGCGATCCCGCGGGAAGTCTGGTCGGAGCTCACCTGTCTGATCGTCCATCCCGGCCCACCGGGCGACCGCGGCCCGTCCTCCCTCGACCGGGCGATCCAGGACGGCCGAGCCGAGTGGGGCGTCACGGTGCTCCAGGCCGAGGCGGAGATGGACGCGGGGCCGATCTGGGCCTGGGCGCCCTGCCGGCTGCCCGAGCGCGGCAAGAGCGACCTGTACCGCAACGAGGTCGCCGACGCGGCCGTGGCGGCCGCGCTGCTCGCCGTGGAGCGGGTCGCCTCGGGCAGCTACGCGCCGCAGCCGCAGCACGGCCCCGGCTGGCGGGAGGCGGTGCGCACCGGGCCCTTCCTGCGGCAGGAGGAGCGCCGGATCGACTGGGCGGGCGACTCCACCGAGGCGGTACTGCGCAGGCTCCGCGCGGCGGACTCCCAGCCCGGGGTGCTCGACGCGCTGTGCGGCGGCGAGTGGTACCTGCACGGCGGGCACCGCGAGCCGGTGCTGCGCGGCGGTCCGGGTGAGCTGCTGGCGACCCGTGCCGGCGCCGTGTGCCGGGCCACCTCGGACGGCGCAGTGTGGATCCCCGAACTCCGCCGCCGCCGCACACCCGGGGGGCCCGCGACCTTCAAGCTCCCCGCGGTGACGGCGCTCGGCGCCCTGCTGCCGCCGGTCCCGGAGGTGGCGGCGCCGCTGATGCCGGGCGGGCAGGACAACCCCGCGTGGTCGGACATCCGCTACCGCGAGGACGGCCCGGTGGGCTTCCTGCGCTTCTCGTTCCCGGGCGGGGCGATGTCCACCGACCACTGCCGGCGGCTGCGGGAGGCGTACCGCTCCGCCCTCGCCCGCCCGACCTCGGTGCTGGTGCTCGGCGGCGGCCGGGACTTCTTCTCCAACGGCATCCACCTCAACGTCATCGAGGCGGCGCCGGACCGGGCCGCCGAGTCCTGGGCCAACATCACCGCGATGGACGACCTGGTCGCCGAGGTGCTCACCACCACCGACCGGCTGGTGGTCGCCGCCGTCGCGGGGAACGCGGCGGCCGGCGGGGTGATGCTGGCCCTGGCCGCGGATGAGGTGTGGTGCCGCGGCGGCTCCGTCCTCAACCCGCACTACCGGCTGATGGGGCTGTACGGCTCGGAGTACTGGACGTACACCCTCCCGCGCCGGGTGGGCGCGGCGGAGGCCGAACGGCTGACCCGTCAGGCGCTGCCGGTGTCCGCGGCGGCCGCCGAGCGGATCGGCCTGGTCGACCGGGTGCTCGGCTGCGGGCCGCAGGAGTTCGGGCCGAGCGCGGCCCGCCTGGCCGGGCTGCTCGCCGCCTCGCCCGCCACGCAGCGCCGGATCGCGGCGAAGAAGGCCGCCCGCGAGGCCGACGAGCGGGCCAAGCCGCTGGCGGAGTACCGGGAGGAGGAGCTCGCGGTGATGCACCGGCAGTTCTTCACCCCCGAATCGCCGTACCACGCGCTGCGGTCCGCGTTCGTGCGCAAGCGCCCAGCGCCCGCAGGGTCCGTCGCGCGGATGTGACCCGAACGGCCGCGCCCGCTTGCGTCCTGCGGGCGACCCCTTCGGCTCTCCGGACCGGCGTCCGATCCGAACCGTTGCTATGACTTGTCGTTGAGCCATTTCGTCCGGCTCCCATCCCCGAGGAGGCATCCTCATGGGTGCTGCAACAACCGACACCGACGTGGTGCACGTTCTCTGGATCAACGCCGGCCTCAGCTGCGACGGCGACTCCGTCTCACTGACCGCCGCGATGCAGCCGAGCATCGAGGAGATCGTCACCGGCGCGCTGCCCGGCCTGCCGAAGGTCGCGGTGCACTGGCCGCTGATCGACTTCGAGTGCGGCCCGGTCCAGGGCGCGGACAACTTCGTCGAGTGGTTCTTCAAAGCCGACCGCGGCGAGATCGAACCGTTCGTCCTGGTCGTCGAGGGGTCCATCCCCAACGAGAAGATCAAGAAGGAGGGCTACTGGTGCGGCTTCGGCGACGATCCCGTCACCGGCCAGCCCATCACCACCAGTGAGTGGCTGGACCGGCTCGCCCCCAAGGCGACCGCAGTGGTGGCGATCGGCACCTGCGCCACGTACGGCGGCATCCACGCGATGGCCGGCAACCCGACCGGCGCGATGGGCGTGCCGGACTACCTCGGCTGGAAGTGGAAGTCCAAGGCCGGGCTGCCGATCGTCTGCGTGCCGGGCTGCCCGATCCAGCCCGACAACTTCGCCGAGACGCTCACCTACCTGCTGTACCAGCTGGCCGGCTCCGCGCCGATGATCCCGCTCGACGACAAGCTGCGGCCCGCCTGGCTGTTCGGTGCCACCGTGCACGAGGGCTGCGACCGCGGCGGCTACTACGAACAGGGCCAGTTCGCCACCGACTACGGCACGCCCGAGTGCCTGGTGCGGCTCGGCTGCTGGGGCCCGGTCGTCAAGTGCAACGTCGCCAAGCGCGGCTGGACCAACGGTATCGGCGGCTGCCCGAACGTGGGCGGCATCTGCATCGCCTGCACCATGCCGGGCTTCCCGGACAAGTTCATGCCCTTCATGGACCCGCCGCCCGGCTCGCGGGTCTCCAGCGGCGCCAGTACCGCGTACGGATCGCTGATCCGGCGGCTGCGCGCGATCACCCAGAAGACCGTCGACAGGGAACCGAAGTGGCGCCGCACCGGCCGCCACCTGACCACGGGCTACCGCCCGCCCTGGTGACAGGGGAGGGCCGCACGCCGACCGGCGTGCGGCCCCGTCGACCTCCGCCCCGCTCGTAGACCCCGTAGACAAGGACACGCAGACACGATGGCAACACCGACGACCAGGGCGGCCGGCGACGGCAGCGGCCTGACGGAGATGTCCTGGGACCCGATCACCCGGATCGTGGGCAGCCTGGGTATCCACACGAAGATCGACTTCAAACAGAAGAAGGTCGCGGAGTGCTACAGCACCTCGTCCGTCTTCCGTGGCTACAGCGTCTTCATGCGCGGCAAGGACCCGCGCGACGCGCACTTCATCACCAGTCGGATCTGCGGGATCTGCGGCGACAACCACGCCACCTGTTCGGTCTACACCCAGAACATGGCGTACGGCGTGAAGCCCCCGCACCTGGGCGAGTGGATCATCAACCTCGGCGAGGCCGCCGAGTACATGTTCGACCACAACATCTTCCAGGAGAACCTGGTCGGGGTCGACTACTGCGAGAAGATGGTCCGCGAGACCAATCCGGGCGTCCTGGAACTGGCCGAGCGCACCGAGGCCCCGCACGCCGGCGACCACGGCTACAAGACGATCGCCGACATCATGCGCTCGCTCAACCCGATCGAGGGCGAGTTCTACCGCGAGGCGCTCCAGGTCAGCCGCTACACCCGGGAGATGTTCTGCCTGATGGAGGGGCGCCACGTGCACCCCTCCACGCTCTACCCGGGCGGCGTCGGCACGGTCGCGACGGTGCAGCTGTTCACCGACTACCTGACCCGGCTGATGCGCTACGTCGAGTTCATGAAGAAGGTCGTGCCGCTGCACGACGACCTCTTCGACTTCTTCTACCAGGCCCTGCCCGGCTACGAGGAGGTCGGCAGACGGAGGGTCCTGCTCGGCTGCTGGGGCAGCCTCAACGACCCGGACCACTGCGACTTCACGTACCGCAACATGACGGACTGGGGCCGCAGGATGTTCGTCACCCCCGGTGTCATCGTCGACGGCAAGCTCGTCACCAACGACCTGACGCAGATCAACCTCGGCATCCGGATCCTGCTCGGCAGCTCCTACTACGAGGACTGGCAGGGCAAGGAGCTCTTCGTCACCCACGACCCGCTGGGCAACCCGGTCGACCCCCGGCACCCGTGGAACCAGCACACCATCCCGCAGCCGCAGAAGCGCAACTTCGACGACAAGTACAGCTGGGTGATGTCCCCGCGCTGGTTCGACGGCAAGGACCACCTCGCCCTCGACACCGGCGGCGGCCCGCTCGCGCGGCTGTGGTCCACCGCCCTGTCCGGGCTGGTCGACATCGGCTACGTCAAGGCCACCGGCCACAGCGTCCGGATCAACCTGCCCCGCTCGATGACCAAGCCCGAGGTCACCTTCGAGTGGAAGATCCCGCAGTGGAGCAACGCCATCGAGCGCAACCGGGCCCGCACCTACTTCCAGGCCTACGCGGCCGCCGCCGCCCTGCACTTCGCCGAGAAGGCGCTCGACGAGGTCCGCGCCGGGCGCAGCCAGACCTGGGAGCGCTTCGAGGTGCCGGACGAGTCGATCGGCTGCGGCTTCACCGAGGCCGTGCGCGGCGTGCTCTCGCACCACATGGTGATCCGCGACGGCAAGATCGCCAACTACCACCCGTACCCGCCCACCCCGTGGAACGCCAGCGTCCGCGACAGCTACGGCACGCCCGGCCCGTACGAGGACGCGGTACAGAACACGCCGATCTTCGAGGAGAACTCCCCGGAGAACTTCAAGGGCATCGACATCATGCGCGCGGTGCGCAGCTTCGACCCCTGCCTGCCCTGCGGCGTGCACATGTACGTCGGCGGGCGCACCCTGCAGACCATGCACGTGCCCACCGGCCTGAGCGGGCTCAGCGCATGACGGCCGAACAGACCGGGCTGCGGATCCAGGAGGCCCTGGACGCCCTGGCCGGCAGCGGCGCCGAGCGGGCGGGCGAGCAACTCGTCCGCGACCTCATGGAGTTCTACGGCGAGGGCCTGGCCAGGCTCGTCCCGCTCGTGCCCCCGCCCGCTCTGGAACGGATGCTCGACGACCCCGCGGTGGCCGGGCTGCTGCTCCTGCACGACCTGCACCCCGAGGACGTGACCGCCCGGATCGACCGGGCGCTCGCCAACCTGCCCGAGCGGATCGAGGTGCTCGGCTTCGAACCGGACACCGGCACCCTGCGGCTGCGCCGGACCGCCTCCGGCTGCGGCTGCGGGGAGCAGGACGTCGAGGCGGCACTCGCCTGCCACGTGCCCGAGGTGACGGCCCTGGAGCTGGAACGCGCCCCGCAGCTGCTCCAGATCGGCACCCGCCCGCCGCAGTCCGTGGAGGCCCGATGAACACCCGCAGGGTCTCCCGCGACGGGATCGCCGTGCTGCGCCGGCTGCGCGAGCCGGCGCCGCCGCGGCCCGAGCAGTGCGGGTTCTGCGGCCGGGACCTGCCCGTCGGCCACCGCCACCTGGTGGACGTAGAGGAACGCGCCCTGGCCTGCACCTGCACCGCCTGCGGCCTGCTGTTCCAGCGGCCGGGCGCGGCCGGCGGTCGCTTCCGCACCGTGCCGGACCGCTATCTCCTCGACCCGGACGGCGAGTTGGACGAACGGGCCTGGTCGGTGCTCGGGATCCCGGTCGGCACCGCGTTCCTGTTCCGCAACGCCGTCCTGGACCGGCTGCTCGCCTTCTACCCCGGGCCGGCCGGCGCCACCGAGAGCGAGGTGGACGACCAGGCCTGGGAACGCGCCCTCGGCGCCAGCCGGCTGGCCGCCGCCCTGGAACCGGACGTGGAGGCGCTGCTGCTGCGCCGCACCGACCGGAACGTCGCATGTTTCCTGGTGCCGATCGACGTCTGCTACGAGCTGGTCGGCCGGCTGCGGCGGTGCTGGCACGGCTTCGACGGCGGGGCCGAGGCGCGGGCCGAACTCGACGCCTTCTTCGAGCGGTTGGCCGCCCGGGCCCGCCCGCTGCGCGCGGAGGTGACGGCGTGAGCGAACGAAGTGAGCGAACCATTGGAAGGTGCGCGTTGTGCGAAGCGCTCGCCGAGCGCAGCGAGGTGGGCGTATGAGCGAACGAAGTGAGCGAACCGTCGGAAGGTGCGCGTTGTGCGAAGCGCTCGCCGAGCGCAGCGAGGTGGGCGCATGAGCGCGCTCGGCTTCACCTGCACCGGCGTGCGGTCCGACCCGTACGCGGCCGCGCCGACCCTGGTGTTCCGGCTGCGGGTCACGGCTCCGGCCGACACCCGGGTGCACGCCCTCGCCCTCCAGTGCCAGCTGCGGATCGAACCGGGCCGCCGGTCGTACGCCGCCGCCGAGGGCGAGCGGCTGACCGACCTGTTCGGCGAACGGGAGCGCTGGGCGTCCACGCTCAACCCGATCCAGTTCGCCACCGTGCCGCTGCTGGTGCCCGGCTTCACCGGGGAGACGGAGGCCGACCTGGCGGTGCCGTGCAGCTACGACCTGGAAGTGGCCTCCGCCCGCTACTTCCGGGCGCTGGACGGCGGCGAAGTGCCGATGCTGCTGCTCTTCTCCGGCACCGCCTTCGCCGGCCCCGGCGGCTTCCAGGTCACCCCCGTGCCTTGGGACAAGGAGGCCCGGGTGCGGATGCCGGTGCGGGTCTGGCGGGAGGCGATCGACCAGCACTTCCCCGGCTGCGGCTGGCTGCGCCTGCCGGACGACGTGATGGACGACCTGCTGACCTACCGCTCCCGGCGGGCCCTGCCCTCCTGGGAGGCGACGCTGCGCGAACTGCTCGCGGCGGCGGCGATCGACGGGGGCGTTCGGTGAGCGGCCTCCCCGACGGGATCGAGCGCGCCTTCGCGGCCGCCCGGCAGATCGCCGACGCGGTGCTGCTGGAGGGCTACGTGCTCTACCCGTACCGCGCGTCGGCGGCCAAGAACCGGCTGCGCTGGCAGTTCGGCGTCCTGGTGCCGCCCGAGTACACCGCGCAGGGCGGCGAGCACTCCCACCAGCGCACCGAGTGCGTGATGGAGGCGCGCCCGGGCGACCGGCTGGCGGTCGAGCTGCGCTTCCTACGCGTTCAACGGCGAACCGTCGAACGGGTTACCGCCACCGGCGGGTTCGAGCCCGTGGAACGGTTGGAGCTGGCCGACCAGGTGCTCGTCGAATGGGACGAGGGCGTCGAGGAGAGGGTCGAACTCCTTCTGCCGGTCGATGAGTTGAGCGGCGAAGGAGTGCAGCGGGGGTTCCGGCTGCCCGGCGTCGGCGGGACGGAGCTGCTGCACGAGCAGGGCACCGCCGTCGGACGGCTGGTGCGGCGGCGCGAACAGGTCGACGGCCTGGTGCGGTTGAGGGCCGAGGAGCTGCCCGGACCGTACCGGGCGCAGCGCCTGACGGCGGTGGTGGAGAACGCCTCCGCCTGGACGCCGCACCTGCAGGCCGGCCGCGAGGAGGCGCTGCCGCGCTCCCTGGTCTCCACCCACCTGCTGCTCGGTCTGGAGCGCGGCGGCTTCCTGTCGGCCACCGATCCGCCCGAGTGGGCCCGGCCGGCCGTCGAGCGGTGCCGCAACGAGCGCACCTGGCCCGTCCTGGCCGGACCGGACGGCGAGCACCAGGTGGTGCTGTCCTCGCCGATCATCCTGGAGGACCACCCGCGCGTCGCCCCGGAGAGCCTCGGCACCCTGTACGACGCCACCGAGATCGACGAGATCCTGGCGCTGCGGACGGCCGCCCTGACCGAGGACGAGAAACGGGAGGCCCGCGGCACCGACGAACGGGCCGGGGCCGTGATCGACCTGGCCGAGTCCATGCCGCCCGAGGTGCTGGAGCGCCTGCACGGCGCCATCCGCGGGCTGCGCGAGGTCACCGGCGACGCGGGCGACGCGGAGCAGCCCTGGTGGGACCCGGGCAGCGACCCGCAGGTCGATCCCGAGCGGGACCGGGTGCTGGTCGACGGCCACCCGGTCGGCGTCGGCAGCCGGGTGCTGCTGCGGCCCGGACGGCGGCGCACCGACGCCCAGGACCTCTTCCTGGACGGGCGGACCGGCGTCGTGGAGGCGGTGCTGCACGACGTCGACGGCTCGGTGCACCTGGCCGTCACCGTGGAGGACGATCCGGGCGCGGACCTGTGGCGGGCGCAGGGACGCTTCCGCTACTTCCAGCCCGACGAGGTCACCCCACTGGAGGAGCCGTGAGCGAGCGGAGCGAGGCGGGCGCATGAGCGGCGGGAAGGTGTTGGTCGCCGGGGTGGGCAACATCTTCCTCGGCGACGACGGGTTCGGGGTCGAGACCGTCCGACGGCTCTCCGCCCACCCCCTGCCGGACGGCGTCGAGACGGTCGACGTCGGCGTGCGCGGCGTCGACCTGGCGTACCGGCTACTCGACGGCTACCCGACCGCCGTCCTGGTGGACGCCACCTGCCGCGGCGGGGCGCCCGGCACGGTCTACCTCATCGAGGCGGCCGCCGAGCCGCTGGAGGCGCCGGTGCTGGACGGCCACCGGATGGGGCCGGACGCCGTCCTCGCGCTGCTCGCCACGCTCGCCGCCGGAACCGGCGGCGAGCCGCCCGGGCGGGTGCTGGTGGTCGGCTGCGAGCCGGCGTCGCTGGAGGAGGGCATCGGGCTGAGCGAGCCCGTCGCCGCCGCCGTCGAGGAGGCGGTCCACGTGGTCCTGCGGGTCGTGACCGAGGCCACGCAACCGGAGAGGGAGACAACACCATGCTGAGGAAGCTGTTCTGCGCGGCCCTGCTGGCGGGGATCGGCGCGCTGGTCTGGCAGAGCCTGCCGGACCTCAAGCGGTACCTGAAGATCTCGCGGATGTGAGGCCCGGATTGCTGCGAACGGTGCAGCCCCGGGCGTGGTGGCGGCGCGGCTTCGAGCCGTGGCCGCCACCGCGCCCTGTAATGGGGCCCGTTGCCGCCCGCCGTGGGAAGGGACCGATGCACGAGATGTCGATCGCCGCCGCCGTCGTCGAGCAGGTGGACGAGGCCGCGCGCCAGCACGGGGCCCCCGGGGTGACGCGGGTGCGGCTGCAGGTGGGCGAGTTGGCCGGGGTCGTCCCCGAGGCGCTCGACTTCTGCTTCGAACTGGCCTGTGCCGGAACGCTGGTGGAGGGTGCGGTGCTGGACACCGAGCCCGTCGTGGCGCGAGCCCGGTGCGCGCCCTGCGCCGTCGAGTGGGCCGTCGGCATGCCGCCGGACCTCGGCTGCCCGAACTGCTCCGGAGGCAGCGGCGTCGAGCTGCTGTCCGGGCGCGAGCTCCAGATCCTGGACGTCGAGTGGGCCTAGAGGGCGTGTCTTGAGGACACGCCCCGGGACGTGTCCTCAAGACACGCCCCGGCGCCCCGACGTCCGGGCCGAACAGAAAGGCTGACGCGATGTGCCAGACGGTCGACCTCCGCCAGGCGGTCCTCGCCCGCAACGACGACGCCGCCCGCGAACTGCGGGCGACGCTGACCGCCCGGAGGACGGTGGCGGTGAACCTGCTGTCCAGTCCCGGCAGCGGCAAAACCGCCCTGCTGGAGGCCGAGTTGGGGCTGGCCCGGCAACGAGGGGTGGCGGTCGCCGCGCTGACCGCCGACCTGGCCACCGAGAACGACGCGCTGCGGCTGGCCCGTTCCGGCGCGCCGGTGAAGCAGGTGCTCACCGACGGGCTCTGCCACCTGGAGGCGCGGATGCTCGCCGGGCACCTGGACGGCTGGCTGCCGCAGGACTGCCGGCTGCTGTTCGTGGAGAACGTCGGCAACCTGGTCTGCCCGGCCTCCTACGACCTCGGCGAATCGCTGCGGGTGGTGCTGGCCTCGGTGACCGAGGGCGAGGACAAGCCGCTCAAGTACCCGACCGCGTTCGGGCTGGCCAACCTGGTGCTGGTGACCAAGGCGGACCTCGCCGCGGCGGCCGAGTTCGACCGGGCGGCGTTCCTGGCGAACGTCCAGCGGGTCAACCCCGGGGTGGAGGTGGTGCACACCTCGGCCCGCACCGGCGACGGCGTGGGGGCGCTGCTGGAGCGGGCCCTGTCCGTGCTGGACGGCGCCGAGGTGCACCGGCCGGTGATGGCGGCCCACCCCCACGGGGGGCACCACCACACGGTGCAGGCGCCCAGGTGACGGCCGGTCACCCGGAGCTCGACCGCGAGCGGTGGCGGGTCGCCGTCCGCGGACTCGTCCAGGGGGTCGGCTTCCGGCCGTTCGTGTTCACCCTGGCCGGCGAACTCGGGCTGGCCGGCAGCGTCACCAACACCGGCGAGGGCGTCCTGGCCGAGATCGAGGGCAACCGGGACGCCCTCGACGCCTTCTGCCGACGGGTGGCCGGCGACGCGCCGCCGCTCGCCCGGGTCACCGCGGTGGAGCACGCACCGCTCGCCGTCACCGGCGCCACCGGCTTCACCATCGTCCCGTCCCGCGCCGACGGCCCCCGCGCCACCCTGATCCCGCCGGACGTCGCCGTCTGCGCCGACTGCCTGGCCGAACTCGCCGACCCCGCCGACCGGCGCCACCGGCACCCCTTCATCAGCTGCACCAACTGCGGCCCCCGGCACACCATCGTGACCGGCCTGCCCTACGACCGCGCCAACACCACCATGGCCGGCTTCCCGATGTGCGCGGACTGCGCCCGGGAGTACGCCGACCCCGCCGACCGCCGCTTCCACGCCCAGCCCGTCGCCTGCCACGCCTGCGGGCCGCGTCTCGCACTGACCGTCCCCGGGACCGCCGGGCGGGCGGGGGAGGAGGCGCTGACGGAGGCCCGCCGACTGCTGGCCGACGGGGCGGTCCTCGCCGTCAAGGGCCTCGGCGGCTACCACCTCGCCTGCGACGCGCGCGACGCCGGAGCCGTCGCCCTGCTGCGCCGGCGCAAGCGGCGCGGCGACAAACCGTTCGCCCTGATGGCCCGGGACCTCGCCGCCGTCGAGGGCCTGCTGCCGGTCGGCCCGGTCGAGCGGGAACTGCTCACCGGACCGGCACGGCCGATCGTCCTGCTGCGCCGCCCCGGTGGGTTCGCCGCGGAACTCCCGGCGGTCGCCCCCGGCAGCCCCGACCTCGGCGTGATGCTCCCGTACACACCGCTGCACCACCTGCTGCTCGCCGCCCCCGGGCCGGACCTCCTGGTGATGACCAGCGCCAACCTCTCCGGCGAGCCGATCGTCACCGACGACCGGGAGGCGCTGAGCAGGCTCGCCCCGCTCGTCGACGGCTGGCTCGGCCACGACCGGCCGATCCACGTGCCCTGCGAGGACTCCGTGGTGCGGGTGGTCGACGGCGAGCAGCTGCCGCTGCGCCGCTCGCGCGGATACGCCCCGCTGCCGCTCCCGCTGCCGGTGCCCGTCCGGCCGGTGCTGGCGGTCGGCGGCGACCTGAAGAACACCTTCGCGCTGGCCCGCGACGGCTACGCCTGGCTGTCCGGGCACATCGGCGACATGGACGACCTGGCCACGCTGCGCGCCTTCGACCGCGCGGTCGGGCAGCTCGGCATGGTCAGCGGGGTGCGGCCCGGCCTGCTCGTCGCCGACCGGCACCCCGGCTACCGCTCGGTCCGGCACGCCGAGCGGACCGCCGACGGCCGGCCGGTGCGCCGGGTGCAGCACCACCACGCCCACATCGCCGCGGTGATGGCCGAACACGGTCTGGACGGCGGGCGGGCGGTGCTCGGGGTGGCCTTCGACGGCACCGGCTACGGCGAGGACGGCGCGATCTGGGGCGGCGAGGTGCTGCTGGCCGACTACGACGACTTCCGCCGCCTCGCCCACCTCGGGTACGTGCCGCTGCCGGGCGGGGACGCGGCCGTCGAGCGCCCGTACCGGACGGCGCTCGCGCACCTGCGGACGGCCGGGCTGCCCTGGGCACCCGGGCTGCCGCCGGTTCAAGCCTGCCCGGAGGAGGAACTCCGCTTGCTGGAGCGACAGTTGGCGCGCGGGCTGCATTGCGTGCCGACCTCCAGCATGGGCCGGCTGTTCGATGCGGTGTCCTCGCTCGCCGGGGTCTGCCACCGAGCCGGCTACGAGGCCCAGGCGGCGATCGAACTGGAGGCGGCGGCCGCTGAGTTCGGCCCGGCGACGGGCTACGGCTTCGGACTGCTGCCCCGGGAGGACGGCTGGATCGCCGACCCCGGGCCGGTACTGGCCGCAGTGGTGGCGGACGTGACCGCGGGTGCTTCCGCGGGGCTGGTCGCAGCGCGCTTCCACAGCGCGGTGGCCGACCTGGTCCGGCGGATCTGCACGGCCGCCCGGGACCGCTACGGCACCACCACGGTGGCGCTCAGCGGCGGCGTCTTCGCCAACGCGCTGCTCACCTCGGCCTGCGCGCGCGGCCTCGGGGAGGACGGCTTCACCGTACTGCGGCACCGCCGGGTGCCGCCCAACGACGGAGGGCTGGCGCTCGGCCAGCTGATGGTGGCCGCCCGGTCGTCGGCCACCCGGGAGGAGTGAGAGCGGATGTGCCTGGCGGTGCCCGGCAGGGTGACGGAGATCGGGGAGCGTGACGGGACCCGGATGGCGGTCATGGACTTCGGCGGGGTGGTCAAGGACGTGTGCCTGGAGTACCTGCCCGACCTTCAGGTGGGGGACTACGCGATCGTCCACGTGGGCTTCGCGCTCCAGCGCCTGGACGAGGAGTCGGCCCGGCGGACCCTGGAGCTGTTCGAGGAACTCGGGCTGCTGCAGGAGGAGTTCGGTGACCCGTGGGAGGCGGCGCGGGTGGCCGGGGCGGCCGGGGCGGAGCGAGGGGCTGAGGAGGCCGGACGGTGAAGTACCTGGAGGAGTTCCGCAACCCCGAGCTGGCCGAGGGGCTGCTCGCCGACATCAGGGCGACGGTCACCCGGCCGTGGGCGCTGATGGAGGTGTGCGGCGGCCAGACGCACAGCATCATTCGGCACGCCATCGACCAACTCCTACCGGAGGAGGTCGAGTTGATCCACGGGCCGGGCTGCCCGGTGTGCGTCACCCCGCTGGAGGTGATCGACCGCGCGCTGGCGATCGCCGCCCGGCCGGAGGTGATCTTCTGCTCCTTCGGGGACATGCTGCGGGTGCCCGGCACCGACCGGGACCTGTTCCGCGTCCGCGGCGAGGGCGGCGACGTCCGGGTGGTGTACTCGCCGCTCGACGCCCTGCGGATCGCCCGGGAGAACCCGGACCGGGAGGTCGTCTTCTTCGGCATCGGCTTCGAGACCACCGCCCCGCCGAACGCCATGGCCGTCCACCTCGCCGGCAAGCAGGGCCTGCGCAACTTCAGCATGCTGGTCTCGCACGTGCGGGTGCCACCCGCCATCGACGCGATCATGGACTCGCCGGACTGCCGGGTCCAGGGCTTCCTCGCCGCCGGGCACGTGTGCAGCGTGATGGGCACCGCCGAGTACCCGGCGCTCGCGGAACGCCACCGGGTGCCGATCGTCGTCACCGGCTTCGAGCCGCTGGACATCCTGGAGGGCATCCGACGGACCGTACGGCAACTGGAGCGCGGCGAGCACACCGTCGACAACGCCTACCCGCGCGCCGTCCGGCCCGAGGGCAACCCGGCGGCCCGCGCCATGCTGGCGGACGTCTTCGAGGTGGCCGACCGCCCCTGGCGCGGCATCGGCGTCATCCCGCGGAGCGGCTGGCGGCTCTCGCCCCGCTACCGGGACCACGACGCCGAGCACCGCTTCGACGTCGCGGGCATCGCCACCAGGGAACCGGCCGAGTGCCGCGCCGGCGAGGTGCTGCAGGGGCTGCTGAAACCCCACCAGTGCGAGGCCTTCGGCACCGTCTGCACCCCGCGCACCCCGCTCGGCGCCACCATGGTCTCCAGCGAGGGGGCCTGCGCCGCGTACTACCTCTACCGGCGGCTGAGCACGCCGATCACGCCTCAGGAGGCGAGTTCCGTTGGCTGACACCGAGATGCTGGCGGAACCGTCGGCCGCGCCCGACTTCTCCGGCTGGACCTGCCCGCTGCCGCTGCGCGACCACCCCCGGGTGGTGATGGGGCACGGCGGCGGCGGGGCGATGTCCGCCGAGCTGGTGCAGAACCTCTTCGCGCCCGCGTTCGGCGGCCGGGCGCTGGCGGGGCTCGGCGACTCCGCCGTCCTGGAGCTGGGCGGCGCCCGGCTCGCCTTCTCCACTGACTCCTACGTGGTGCGGCCGCTGTTCTTCCCCGGCGGCTGCATCGGCGACCTCGCCGTCAACGGCACGGTCAACGACCTCGCCATGAGCGGGGCCCGGGCGGCCTACCTGTCCTGCGGCTTCATTCTGGAGGAGGGGGTGGAGATGGCCGCGGTGGACCGGGTCGCCCGGGCGCTCGGCGCCGCCGCCCGCACCGCCGGGGTCGAGGTGGCCACCGGGGACACCAAGGTGGTGGAGGCCGGGCACGGGGACGGCGTCTACCTGAACACCGCCGGCATCGGGCTCGTTCCGGCCGGGGTCGACATCCGGCCGCAGCGGGCCGTCCCCGGCGACGTGGTGATCGTCAGCGGGCCGATCGGGCTGCACGGGGTGGCGATCATGAGCGTCCGGGAGGGCCTGGAGTTCGGGGTCGAGGTGTGCAGTGACAGCGCGGCGCTCGGCGGCCTGGTCGAGGCGATGCTCGCCGCCACCCCCGACCTGCACGTGCTGCGCGACCCCACCCGGGGCGGCCTGGCGGCGGCGCTCAACGAGATCGCGGCGGCGGCCGGGGTGGGTGTGGTGCTGAGCGAACGCGCCGTGCCCGTCCCGGATCCGGTGGCCAACGCCTGCGCCGTACTGGGCCTGGACCCGATGTACATCGCCAACGAGGGCAAGCTCGTCGCCTTCGTCCCGCCCGGCGAGGCGGACGCCGTCCTCGCCGCCATGCGCGCCCACCCCCTCGGCGCGGAGGCGGTGGTGATCGGCGAGTGCGTCGCCGACCACCCCGGGATGGTCGTCGCCCGCACCGGCTTCGGCGGCACCCGGGTGGTCGACCTGCCGATGGGCGAGCAGTTGCCGCGGATCTGCTGACGCGGTTCCGGGCGGGGCCGGGCGGGTCCGGCCCAGTCAGACGAGGGGAGCGGCGCACCAGGGAGGCAGGGCATGAGTGAGCGGAGCGAGGCCGTCGTCGTCGGTTCCGGGCCCAACGGGCTGGCCGCGGCGGTCACGCTCGCCGGGCACGGCCTCGCCGTCACGGTGCTGGAGGCCGCCGAGGAGATCGGCGGCGGCGCCCGCAGCGGCGAGGCCACCCTGCCGGGCCTGCTGCACGATCACTGCTCGGCGGTGCACCCCTTCGGTGTGGCCTCCGCCCTGCTGCGCTCTCCCGACCTCGCCCGGCACGGACTGGAGTGGGTCTGGCCGGAGGTGGACCTGGCGCACCCGCTGGACGGCGGGGACGCGGCCGTGGCGGTGCGCTCGGTACGGGAGAGCGCCCGCGGGCTGGGGCCTGACGCGGCCAGCTGGGAGCGGGTGTTCGGCGGGCTGAGCGCGGACTTCGACGCCCTCGCCGAGGACGCCCTGCGCCCGCTCCTGCGGCCGCCCCGGCACCCGGTGACCCTCGCGGGCTTCGGCCTGAAGGCCGTCCGGCCGGCCACCCTGCTCGCCCGCAGCTGGCGCACCGACCGGGCCCGGGCCCTGTTCGCCGGCGCGGCCGCGCACGCCTTCCAGCCGCTGGAGCGGCCGCTGACCTCGGCCGTCGGCCTGATGCTGCTCGCCGCGGCGCACCACCGCGGCTGGCCGGTCGCCCGGGGCGGTTCCGGCCGGATCAGCGGCGCGCTGGCGGCTCGGCTGGTCGAACTCGGCGGACGCATCGAGACCGGGCGGCCGGTACGCTCGCTGGCCGAGCTGCGGCCGTGCCCGATCGTCCTGCTGGACCTCGCGCCCGGCGCGGCGGCGGACCTCTGCGGCGGCGAACTGCCCGCGCGGGTGCGCCGCGCGTACCGCCGCTGGCGGCACGGTCCGGCGGCGTTCCGGATGGACTTCGCCGTCCAGGACGGTGTCCCGTGGCGCCACGAGGGCTGCCGCCGGGCCGGCACCGTCCACGTCGGCGGCACCCTGGAGGAGATCGCCCACGCCGAACGCGAGACGGCCCTCGGGCGCATGCCCGCGCGGCCCTTCACGCTGGTGGCTCAGCAGTACCTCGCCGATCCCGGCCGCTCGCGCGGCGACGTGCACCCGGTGTACGCCTACGCCCACGTGCCGCACGGCTACGAGGGGGACGCCACGGAGGCGATCCTCGCCCAGATCGAGCGGTTCGCGCCCGGCTTCCGCGACCGGGTACTCGCCACGGCCGTCACGTCGGCCGGCCGGCTGGCGCGCGAGAACGCCAACTACGTCGGCGGGGACATCTCCACGGGCGCCAACACCGCGCTGCAGACGGTGCTGCGCCCGCGCGCCGCGCTCGACCCGTACGCCACCGGCATCCCCGGCGTCTACCTCTGCTCCGCGGCCACCCCGCCCGGGGCCGGCGTGCACGGGCTGTGCGGGGTCCAGGCCGCGCGTTCGGCGCTCCGGCACGCGGGCGTCGCGCCGCTTTGAGGGCGGTTCAGGAGCCGCGCGGGTTGGTGCGCTTGGTGGTGCCCTTCGGGTCCGTCTCCAGGTAGCCGGTGCCGTAGTCGTCGGCGAGGTAGACCTTGATGGTGGGGGTGCCGTCGAACATGTCGGAGTCGATGAGCAGGTAGCGCGTGGTCGGCTGGGGGACGTTCAGGGTGGCCTGGGCGCGCTGGAGCAGGCCGGGTATGACGTCCCAGCTGTACTGCTGCAGGTCGATGGGCTTCTCGTCGCCCATCAGCTCCCCGCCCGCCTCGCGGGTGATCTTGCCGTCGCGGATCGTGATCCGGTCGTAGAGGTTGGGGCCGGCCGAGGTGGGGACCTCGGCGATGGCGTACTCCGGGTAGACGGTCAGTTCGAAGACCTTGTGGTCGGACAGGTAGGGCTGCAGGGTCGTGACGGTGCGGCGCACGCCGTCCGGGTTCAGCAGGTTCGCGTCGGCGGACGGGGCCGCCGCCGGCGGTACGGCGGCGGCCGAGCCGGGCACCGCGGCCGGCGAGGCGGCGGAGGACGGTGCGGTCGTGGGCGGCAGGTCGTCGGACACGGTGCTCGTGGCGCCGGTCGTGGCGCTCGGGGCCTTGGCCGCGCCGGTATCCGCGTCGGCGCCGGACCGGTTCAGGTAGAGCGCCCCGGCGCCGGCGAGCACCACGGCGCCGGCCGCCACCGCGGCGACCGTGACGCGGCCCCGGCGGGACGTCGACGCGGCAGGAGAGAGGCCCGTCGTCGGGGGTGCCGGGAAGCCGGTGGGTATGCGGTCGTGCGGAACCGGCTGGGCGGGATGGGTGGCCGGGGCAGCCGGGGCGAGCGGGACGGTCTCGGGCTCGTACTCGGCCTGCTCCAGCGCCCGGTCGAGCTGCTCGGCGTCGGGGCGCAGCGCCGGGTCCTTGCCGAGCAGGGCGACCAGCAGCGGCCCGAGCCGCCCGGCCCGGCTCGGCGGTGGCAGCGGCTCGTCGAGGACGGCGGCGAGGGTGGCCAGGGTGGTCGCCCGGCGCAACGGGTGGTGGCCCTCGACGGCGACGTAGAGCAGCATGCCGAGCGACCACAGGTCGGAGGAGGGATTGCCCTCCTGACCGCGGATCCGTTCCGGTGCGATGTACTCGGGCGAGCCGATCAGCGCGCCGGTCGCGGTCAGGGCGGTGGCGTCCTGGACGGCCGCGATGCCGAAGTCCGCGAGCACCGGGGTGCCGTCGGGGCGCAGCAGCACGTTGCCGGGCTTGACGTCCCGGTGCTGGATGCCGACGGCGTGGGCGGCGCGCAGCGCGGACAGCACGCCGCGCCCGATCCGGGCGGTCTCCGCCACGCCGAGCGGGCCCTCGGCCAGCCGGTCGGCGAGGCTGCCGCCGCTGACCAGCTCCATCACCAGCCAGGGGTGGGGGTGGTCCGGGCTGTCGACGATGTGGTGGATGACCACGACGTTGGGGTGCTGGATCCGGGCGAGCGCCCGGGCCTCGCGCAGCACCCGCTCGCGCAGCTCCCGTACCCCGTCCGGGTCGGCCGCGGCCATCGCCGGGTCCGCCGGGCGGACCTCCTTGAGCACCACTTCGCGGTGCAGTGCGTTGTCCCGGGCCCGCCAGACCAGGCCCATGCCGCCGCCACCGAGCTGCTGAAGCAGTTCGAAGCGCCCGTCGACGAGGCGTCGTTCCGCCCCAGCTGTGTTCATGGCGGTCATCGTAGGAGATCCAGGGGACAGTTCCGGACACGAGAGGGCTCGACCGAAACGGGCTCCCGGCCGGTCGTACACCGGCCGATCCGCTCCCGGCGCACCCGTCGGTTCACGCCGGCGTGCGGGCCTGTTCACTCTCGGCGTGCGGGCCGGTTCACTTCCGGCCGTCCTGGGCGGCGGAGGCCGCCCAGGCGACGCCGATCACGACGGCCAGCGCCAGCAGGACCACGCCGATCACGACGGCGGTCCAGCCCCCGCTGGTGAGGCTGTCCAACTGCTGCCGGTAGGTCGAGTCGTGGGGCTCGGGCATGCCCTCGCCGTAGGCATGGGCGGCGCGGGGGTGGCAGACGTCCTCGGGCGACATGGGCCGGCCGTAGCAGGTCGGCACCGCGGTGTGCAGCTTGTGGACGCCGATCAGGACCAGGCCGGCGCCCGCGATGAAGAGTACGAGCAGGATCAGCACCTCGACGGCCCCCCGGTTCCGCTGTCCCGCACGGCCTCGGGGCCGACGGGCGTACGCACGCTCCGACGAGCGACCCGCCCCGGACGGTTCCACTGTCTCGTTCAGGCCCCCGCTCGCTGACAGGGCCTCGGCCGGTGCGCCGGCATGGGAGAACAGGCCCGAGACGCCGAGGACTTTCCGCAGGATCGCCGATGACCACGTCGCGCAGGCCGCGGCGCTCGATCCGCCGACATCGACCAGACTCGGCCTGCACCCCGAGGACGACCGGTAGCCGGAGCTGTCGCCGGAAGGCTTCGAAGCGCTCGCCGAGCTGGCCCGGAAGGCACTGGCCGCGGTTGACGCCGCCGAGCGGAGCACCGGGATCCCCGAGGACGCCGCGGAACGGGACTGCGCCCGGCTGCTGCGGGAGCGGCTGACCGCGGAGCTCGCCGTGTATGAGGCCGGGGACCGGTTCCGTCAGCTGCGCAGCGTCAACTCGCCGGTGCTCCAGGTGCGGGGCGTCTTCATCATGATGCCCACCGCCACGGAGGAGAACTGGGCGGCCGTCGCCGGGCGGCTGCGCAACGTGCCCGGCGCGCTGGACGGCTACCGGGCGACCTCGGCCGAGGGCATCCGCCGCGGGCTGCTGTGCGCGCCCCGGCAGGCCCGGGCGGTCATCGCCCAGCTCGACGCCTGGACCGGCCGGAACGGCGGCGCGCGAGGCGGCCAGGCGGCGGCTGGGGCCCGGTTTCGACCTCCGGGCCTGGCACACGGACGTGCTCGCCCAGGGCTCGCTCGGCCTGGACGACCTGGCCGCCAGGCTCGCCTAGGTCCGCCGAGCACGGGGTTGTGGCCCGGGCACCTGATCCCCGGGCCACAACCCCGGGGATCAGTGCATCAGCGCGAGCCGGACGCCGAAGCCGATCAGCAGCGCGCCGGTCACCCGCTCGATGCGGCTGCGCACCCGTGGGCGCCGCAGGAACGCGCCGATGCGGTCGACGGTGACGGTGTAGAGGCTGAACCAGAGCAGGTACAGCACCACGAACACCGCGGAGAGAACGAGTGCCTGGCCCAGCGTGTGCCCGGTGGCGGGGAGGAACTGCGGCAGGAAGGTGACGAAGAACAGCGCCACCTTGGGGTTGAGCGCGTTCGACAGGAAGCCCTGCCGCAGGTACACCAGCCGGTTGTTCCCGGCCGCCGCCGGTGCCGTCGCGTCCGCCGCGCCCTTCGCGGACTGCCGGGCCGCGCGCAGGGTGGCGATGCCCATCCAGACCAGGTACAGCGTTCCGACGGCCTTGAGCACCGTGAACGCGACGGCGGAGGCGACCAGCAGCGAGGACACGCCCAGCGAGGCGGCCGACACGTGCACGCTGAGGCCCAGCATGCCGCCGAGCGTGGTGTACAGACCGGCGGTCCGGCCGCCGACCAGGGCGTTGCGGGTGATCAGCGCCTGGTCGGGGCCGGGGATCATGATGAGGATGAGCGCGGCGACGATGAACGTCAGCATGCCGCCGCCCGGACGAAGCCACCGCCGGTGTTCTGTTTGATCGTCATCTTGCCTCTCCGTTCTGGCGGTTGGGGAATAGTGTGATCTTGACTGACGGGACCGGGTCGCGCCATCCTCACGTCACTGATCACCTGAGACGGGGAGTGCGGCAAGGAACTGGCGGCAGCTCAGGAAGCCTTGGCGGCACAGCTGCTCGGAGCGCGCCTGACGGCCTTCGGCGGCGGAGTGCTCGGCTACGCGGCCGACGACGCGCTGACCGCCGCGTCGCCGGGGGGCGGTGACGCGGCGGTCCGGCCGTGCGGAACCTCGGCTGTCAGCTGAGGGTGGCCCAGTCCTGGGTGTTGGCGGTGCCCGCCTGGTTGACGGTGACCGCGGCGCCGGTACTGACGGCGCCGCTGTCGAGGAAGTAGCAGGCAGATGGGGGTCGCCGCCCGCGCCGGCGTCGCCGTCAGCGGGACGGCGACCGTGGCGGTGAGGAGGGCCGCGCCCAGGGCGGCGGAGGCGTGCGGCAGTCGGATTCCGATGGCCATGCGGGATTTCTCTCGTCGGAACACGAACGGGTCCGCTGCCAGGATCGGTATCGCACGTCTTCCGTCGTAAGAGCGTGCTGGAGCGCGAGCGTGAGTCGGTGGCCCGACGGAGTCACTTTGGTTGCGAACTCTCCTTCGTACGCCCTGACTTCCGTCCCCGCGCCCGGATGCCGCACAAGGTGAGGACCCGTAGGGCGGCCTGTCACGGCTGCCCGACGGGTCCTCAGGTCAACGGACGGCTGCGCCGGCGGTCAGCGCAGGCCGGCGAAGAGGTCGGTCTCGGGCACGGCGGCGTCGGTGGTGTCCCGGACCCGGACGAAGGTCTCCACGCCCATCAGCTCGGTGAACCTCTCCTTGCCCATCCGCAGGAAGAAGATGTTCTCGCCCTGGCTGGCGTGCGCGGCCAGGGCGTCGAACTTCTGGCTGCCGAACTCGGTGATGTCGACCCAGGTGGTGATCTCCTCGTCGGGGAGGCCGATCTCGGGCATGACCTCGGCCTCCTCCACCGGGTCCGGCTCCTCCCAGTCGGCGCCGAACTCGCGCATGGCCTCGCCGAAGCGCTGCATCATCGAGCGCGGCGCCGTCGTCCAGTACACCTTCGGCGTCATCCCGCTCAGCTCCAGCGCCGCCATGGTGATGCGGTTCGCCTGGATGTGGTCGGGGTGGCCGTAGAAGCCGTTCTCGTCGTAGGTCACGACCACGTCGGGCCGGTAGCGGTGCAGCAGTTCGGCGAGGCGGGCGGCGCCCTCCTCGACCGGCGTCCGCCAGAAGGAGCCGGGAGCGTCGTTGGCCGCCCAGCCCATCATTCCGGAGTCGCCGTAGTCCAACATCTCCAGATGGCTGACCTTGAGGACGTCGCAGCTCTCCTGGAGCTCCTGACGGCGCATCGCGGCGACGGCCGCCGGGTCGTGGCCGGGCTCGCCCGGCTTGACGCCGCCCGGCCCGTCACCGCAGGCGCCGTCGGTACAGGTGACGAGGACCGTACGGATGCCCTCCGCGGCGTACCGGGCCAGCACGCCCCCCGTTCCGGTGGCCTCGTCGTCGGGGTGGGCGTGCACCGCCATCAGCGTCAAGGGCCGCTCAACCATGAAAACCATCCTCCGGTCTGAAAAGTGTCCGGCCCGAGTCTGCGCTACCCGGGCTGTCGATGGCCAGCGAAATCGGGACGAGGCCGTGACCGTGCTGGACCACGATGTTCGAGCCACGAACCGGACGCGCTGCGGACGGCCCGTGCGCCGGTCACCCCGCGGAAGGGTGCTGCTGCGCCGGTGCCGGTGAGCGACGGCCGGTCGGGGTGAGCCGGGACGGCGCCGGGCCGTTGTCGAACGGCCCGGCGCCAGCTCACCGGCTCAGGACAGCGTGACGTCGTCGTACAGGGTGTACCTCGGTGAGCGTGTAGCTGTGCCCGGCCGTGACGGCGGCCGTCACCTGCGCCCATGACGAACGGCCAACAAGGTGAACCTGGTCAACCTGAAGGCAGGAAGAGCACCGGACAACGCAGAGGGGAGGTCTGATTGTGCGCGATCCACTCTGACGGTCGGTTCGGCACAGATCCGCCCTGATGCCGCCGAAAGGCCGTCCCGCCTCCGCACCGGCAAAACATTCGAGGAGCAGGAACGACGATGGCACCCGATCCGACAATCGCCCAGGTGACCATGACCCTGGCTGCCCTTGCATCCACCGGGGCCACCCCGCGTCCGTCCGGGGAGACCCTGGAACATCAGACCGCACGGATCATCACCGGCATCAACGCGCAACTGAGCGATCCCAGCCTTGCGACGCAGAACGCGTGGCAGCTGGTGTGGCTCGCCCTGAGCGACGCCAACGCCAACATGGCATACATCGCGAAGAGCACCAACGGCTCGAACGAGTTCGCCGTGGCCGCTCGCGGAACGGACGCCGATTGGACCGACATCCTCGAGGACCTCGAGGTCGGCAAAGTCGTCCCGTTCCCCGAAAGCGGATCGCCGAAGCCCGTCGTTTCCAAGGGGGCGAAGGATGCGTTCGACCGGGTTACCAACGCCCGCTCGATCGCCTCACCCTCCCCGAACGTCACGCTCGTTCAGGCACTCGCCGCCGCGCTCAAGGCGGCGCCCTCCTCGCCGCAGCCGACCGTCTATCTGACCGGTCACAGCCTGGGCGGTTGCATCGCCACCATGCTCGCGCCGTACCTGCAGGCACAGGCAAAGACCTGGCCGAAACAGCCGAAGTTCGCGGTGATCACCTATGCCGCTCCCACCGCCGGCTTGCAGAGCTTCGTCGACTACTTCAACTCCCTGTCGTGGGTCATCGACGAGCGCCAGAACAACGCCTACGACCTGGTACCGCACGCGTGGGCCGATCTCGACACCACCGCCGGCTGGTACCCGAGCCCGGGACCGCAGGCGACCGACGAGGTGAAGCTGCTCATCGGGACGTTCTCCCAGCGCACCAAGGGCAACGTCTACGTCCAGCCCGGCACGCTCTGCCTGATGAACACCGGATACACGAGCCTCAACAAGAGCCTGGTCAACAAGACCACCCAGGACTTCCTCGGCCAGGTCGCCTTCCAGCACGCCAACTCCACCTACCTGGAGCTGGTGGGGGCGCCTGACGTCCCTTCCGGGCCGGAGGTGACCGACGTGACCCCCAGCTTCGGCGCAGCAGGCGACACGGTGACCGTCAACGGCACCGGTTTCAGTCCGGACAGTGTGGTCGACTTCGACCAATTCGCCTGCACCAAGCTCGACATCGACCCCTCCGGCCTCAGGATCACCGCTCAGGTCCCCAGCGGAACCGGCGTCGTCCACGTCCGCGTCACCAACACCCTCGGCACTTCCCCGGCCGTCGCCATGGGGCAGTTCGCCTATGGCGGACCCGCGCCTGTGGTGGTCAGTGCGGTCAGTCCGACCAGCGGAAAGGTCGGCACCCCGGTCACCATCAGCGGCGAGGGCTTCACCGAGGGCGCCACCGTGCACTTCAAGGACAAAGCATCCGACTCGGTCGAGTTCGTCTCCACCGGCCAGATCATCGCAACCGCGCCCGGTCTGCTCGACGTCCAGCAGACGGTGAACATCACCGTGACGGTAGGCAAGGCCACCTCTCCCACCAGCCCGGCCGACGAGTTCACCTACACCGGACGGTAGCGTCCGCACGCCCCGTTCCCCGGGTGGCCCTTCGGGCAGCCCCGGGCCCTTGCCGCCGACCGGTCGAACCGTGCCCGGACGGGGGATCGCCGCAGGACCGTTCGCCCTGCGGCGAGCAGGCCACGGAGCTGTGCGGCACGGCCGAGCAGCCGGCGGGCGATCAGGTGTTCGGAACCCCCGGAGAGGCCGGGGCCGGGATGAGTCGAGGCACCGATGTGCCAGAGTCCGGGTCCTGCGGTGCGGCTCGACGACAGCCCCGGCCGCCAGATCAGGTGCCGGTCGGTCGGCGGAGCCGCCGTAGGTCGCCGCGGACGGCGTTGTGGTTGGCCGCGGTGAGACGGGGGTCACGAGGGGTTTATCTTGTCTGGACAAGTTTCGGGATCGCGGGCACCCCGGGATCAGCCGCGTGCAGTGAACGGTGCCGGTCCGAGCGATGACGCGGACATGGCCTGCCGGAGGGGCGGAGCAGGGGCGGAAACGCGGAAGCCGCCGGGGGCGAACGCCATCCCCGGCGGCTTCCGTGGCGGTCGGATCAGACGGCGGGCCGGGCCTCCGGAAGCGACGGGATGTCGGCGACGCTGTCCAGCACGTGGGTGTGCGGGTGCCCCTCGAAGTCGGCGCGGGTGAGCTCCCCGGTCAGGACGCCGATCACCACACCGGCACCGGCGTTGGCGCCGGCCTGGACGTCGACGACGGTGTCGCCGGCGGCCAGCACCCGGCGGGTGTCGACGACCCCGGTCTTCTCCATCGCCCGGTGGATCATGTGCGGCGCCGGACGCCCGCGCGGGACCTCGTCCGAGGTGACCACCGCGTCGAGGTTGCCGCCCTCACCGGTGGACCAGCCGAGCGACTCCAGCAGCGGGTACGCGACGTCGTCGCTGAAGCCGGTGGTCAGGGCCACCTTGATGCCGCGTCGACGCAGCTCCGCGAGGGCGTCCTCGACACCGGGGATGGCCCGCGGGGGAGTGGTCCGGTAGGCCTCGCGCAGGAACTCGCGGAAGGCCGCGTAGCCCTCCTCGACCAGCTCCGGGGTCGGGGTGCCGCCGCCGATGCGGACCAGGGCGGCGATGGCCTCGCGCTTGTCGGTGCCCATCCAGGCCTGGAGGTCGGCCTCGGCGACCGGCACCCCGGTGCCCTCGACGGCGGTGCGCAGGGCCCGGTAGACGGCACCGGCCTCGTTGACGGTGGTACCGGCCATGTCCAGGGCGGCGAGCTCGATCACGGTGTCAGTCCTCTTCGGTGCGGTAGCGGCCGACGACGGTACGGCCGTTGATGGTGTTCTCGACGGTGAAGGTGGCCATGGCGGGCAGGTAGCGGTCGTCCGCGTCCTCCAGCGGCACGCCCTGGCTCGACGTCGTGAGTCGTCGTACGCGGAGCAGCGGGTCGCCGACGGTGATCCGCAGGAGCTCGGCGTCGCTCGGCTCCGCGGCGACGGCGTCGATGGTGTGCCGGGCGTGGTGCAGGTCGACGTCGCGGCGCAGCAGTTCCTCGTAGACGGAACCGGTGTCCGGGTCGAAGTCGAACAGGATGCGGCCGACCTCGTGGACGAAGGTGGAGCGCTCCAGCATGGCCGGGACGCCGTCCAGCAGCCGCAGTCGTACCAGCTCGACGACCGGCTCCCCTTCGGTGAGGCCGAGCCGGGCGGCCGCCTCCGGGGTCGCCCGGCGGCGGGCCACCTCGACGGTCGTCTGCCCGGGTTCGCGGCCGATGGTGCGGGCCCACTGGGTGAAGGAGAGGAAGGTGCCGAACGGCTGGGAGGGGGCCGAGCGGCGGGCGACCGGCGGCTTTCCGCGGCCGCCGACCAGGCTGCCCTCGCGGCGCAGCATGGCCAGTGCCTGGCGGACCGGGCCGCGGGAGGTGCCGAATTCCGCGCAGAGCTGCGACTCGCTGGGCACCGGCTCGCCCTCGGGCCACTCGCCGGACTCGATGCGGCGTTGGAACTCGGCGCCGAGCCGTTGGTGGAGAGGAAGCTCGTCACTTGTCTTCACAAGCTGACTATGACACTCCGGGTCGGAACTTCTCAAGGCGGGGCCCACCTGCTCGTTTTCCCGGAGGGCCGTTCGAATCCGGTGGTCGTCGAGTGGATGAACAGACGGTAACTTGTACAGACATCTCTTGACGTTGATGCCGGCGGGCCCGGAATCTGGAGCCATGAGCAGCAGCACACCCACCACCGCCCCCGCCACCTCCCGTACGCGCACCCCCGGCACGCCCGGCCGCAGCGACGTAGTGATCGTCGGCGCCGGCATCATCGGCCTGGCCCACGCCTTCGAGGCGCTGAGCCAGGGGCTTTCCGTCACCGTCGTCGAGCGTGACCGGCAGCCCGTCGGCGCCTCGGTCCGCAACTTCGGCCACTGCTGCATCAGCGCCCAGGACGGCGAACTGCTCGCCCTCGCCCAGCGTTCGCGGCCTGGCTGGCTGCGCGCCGCCGAGGCCTCCGGTATCTGGGCCGCGGAGGCCGGCACGCTGGTGGTGGCCCGGTCGGCGACCGAGGCGGCCGTCCTGGAGGAGCTGCGCGCCGAGCGCGGCGGCGACGCCGTCGAGCTGCGCACCGCCGCGCAGACGGCGGCGCTGCTCGGTCGCGCGGCCGGCGCGGCCGGCGACCTGGTGGGCGGCGCGATACTGCCCGCCGACCTGCGGGTGAACCCGCGCGAGGCGGCACCCGGCCTGGCCCGCTGGGTGGCCGGGCAGTCGCAGGGCCGGATCCTCTGGGGCACCGCCGTCACCGGCGTCGAGTCCGGGACGGTGCACACCACCCGCGGCCCGGTCCACGGCGACCGGATACTGATCTGCGTCGGTCACGACCTGGACTACCTGTTCCCCGACATCGCCGAGGACCACGAAGTCCAGCGCTGCCGCCTCACCATGGCGCGGGCCGAGGCCCCGGCCGGGTTCGCCACCGACTCCGCGGTGCTGACGGCCACCTCGATGCTCCGCTACGACGCCTTCACCAGCCGGCCGTCGGCCGCCCGGTTGCGGGAGGAGGTCCTCGGCCACAGCGCGGAGCTGCTGGAGATCGGTGCCAACGTGATGTTCACGAGGCTGCCGGACGGCACCGTACTGGTCGGCGACTCGCACCACTACGACGCCACCACCCCGCCGTTCATCGACGAGCGCGGCTACGAACTGCTGATCGGGGCCGTCGCGCGGGTCCTGGGCGTCGAGCGGCTGCGGATCCTGGAGCGCTGGCAGGGCGTCTACGCCAGCAGCCCCCGCGGTCCGCTGCTGGTGCGCGACCTGGCGTCGGGCGTCCGGGCGATCTCGGTCACCTCGGGCATCGGCATGACCCTGTCCTTCGGCCTCGCGGCCGCCACCTTCGACGGCATGCTCGCCGCCACCGGCTGACCGGTCGCCCCGAGCCGGAAGGCCGTGTCGAGCGCGGTCGAGGCGGCGACGAACGTCCAGGTGTCCATGGTGTCCACATCCGGCTGGGCGCCTGACTATACAAGTGGGCTCGGTGGGCGGGAATCAGGACGGGCGGACGCCGGAGGGCGGTGTGGCCGTGGCGGGCGCGGGTGACCGGGCCCGCGCGGTGCGGCTGGACGAACGCGAATTCGGTTGACTGTCGGCGACGGTGGTGGATGCAATGTCCGGCGTGATCACGCAGGTGTGCTCGCCGTGGCCGGCAGAGGTGGACATGTACCACCGAACCCTGCCGTTCGGCGCTCCGGGCGACCTGCGACCGAATCGTCACGCGGGAGACGCCAATACATGAACACGTCACCATCGGCAGCCGGAGCGGGGCGGACTGACGGATCATCGGTGCGGATCGGCGCGCTCGTGCCGCTGACCAGGCCCGGCTGGGTGGAGGCCGGGCAACACCTGCTCGCCGGACTCGAGTTGGCCGTTCGCGAGGTCAATGACGCCGGTGGGATCGGCGGAAGGCCGCTCGAACTGGCGGTCCGGGACACCGCGGCCGATCCGGAGAAGGCCGCGGCGGCCGTGGACGAACTGGCTCATTTGGGCGTGGCCGCCCTGGCGGGGGAGTACCACAGCGTCGTCGCCCGCGCCGTCGCCGCCAGGGCGGACGCGCTCGGGCTGCCGTTCCTCTGCTCGTCAGCGGTGCTCGACGCGCTCACCGACCAGCCGACGGACTGGGTCGCGCGCCTCGCCCCGGCGCAGTCCCACGGCTGGCGGACCTACGCGGACTTCCTCCTCGGCGCGGGCCACAGCCGGATCGCCGTAGCAGCCCAGCCGAGTGTCTACTGGGCGTCCGGGACCCGCATCCTGCGGGACCACCTCGCTCCGCGCGGCGGCACCGTCGTCGAGCTCGACATGGGCACCCTCGCCCCCGCGGCCGTGTGCGACGAGCTCGTCGAGCATGGCGCGACAGCCCTGCTCCTGCTGGCCGGCCACCCGGAGCCGGCCGTGTCGATCGTGAAGTCCGTCCGCCGCGACCGGCGCCTCGCCGAGATCGTGATCGGTGCCCCGGCCGGGCAACCGGAGTTCGCCGAATGGGTGGCGCTGCTGGGCGACGACGGCTCGGCGATCCCGTTCCTGCGCTACCTGCCCGAGCGTCTCAGCCCACTCGGTGCGCGAGTCGAGACGGCCCTGCGTGAGCGGTTGGGTGAAGCGCCCTCCTTCGTCGCCTTCGAGGGCTACGACACGGTGGCCGTCCTCGCCGACCTGCTCCGTTCGCACGGTGCGGACCGCGCGCGCATCGCCGAGTCCTGGCCGTGCGTCGCTGTCGAGGGCACCCGCGGGCGGATCCGGTTCTCCCGTACGCCGGGCATCGGCGTTTGGCAGTGGGCGTGGCCGTCGGTCCAGGTCGTCGATCGGGATCCGGCGGACGCCGGACGCTTCCGGATCCTTCACGCAGGCTGAGGCGGTCCACACCGACCGGCGGGCGGCGTGAGCGGGCTGGGCCCGTCCAGCAGCGTGCCGAGCAGGAGGCGCAACGCCAGGCGGACCTGTGGTGAGGAGAGATCGACCGTCGTCACCTCGGCCATCCGGCGCAGCCGGTAGCGCAGGGTGTTGGGGTGGATCCGCAGGGCCCGCGCGGCGTCCTGCGGTTCGCCGTAGTGGTCCAACCAGGCGGCGAGGGTGGGCAGGAACGAGGTGCCGTGCGCCTCGTCGTGTGCGCGGAGGTCCGGAAGGGGACCGCCGAGCAGGCAGGCGTCGGGCCCGAGCGCGGTGCGGGCGCGTTCGATCAGTACGGCGTCCCAGGCGTCCTCCAGCAGGACCACCCCGTCCGGGGAGCCGGTGGCCGCCCGGCCGGCGGCGGCGAGGCTGATCAGCTCGGCGGCCTGGGCCCGTGAGCGGGGCAGTTCGGCGTGGCAGCGCGCGAGCCCGCCCGCTGCGGCGTACCGGCCCCGGTCGTGGGTGCGGACCTCGCCGAGTACGCGGCGCAGCCAGGGCATCGATCCGGTGTCCGCGGCGGTCTGACGGTGCGGGCGCGGCGGCTCGGTCAGTACGGCGAAGGGCACGTCGTCCAGGTCGACCAGGAGCGGCTGATGCCAGCCGAACCGGCGGACGACCGACTCCCAGAGGTCGAGCTGTCGGCGGACGTCCTCGGTGCGGTCTGCGGTGCCGAGTGCCACCACGCGCCACGGGGGCGGTGGCAGCTCAGGGCCGCCCGGCCCGGGGCCGTCCCGCAGGACGGTGCGCAGCTGGGCGTCCGAGACCCGGCGGGCGATGCCCGTCTCGGCGCGCAGCCGCAGCAGGTGCAGGGCGACGATCGAGGCCAGGTCGGTGAGTTGCTGAACGCGCTTCGGGGGCACCGGAGTCGCGGCGACCACCCAGATCGCTCCGAGCCACTCGCCGCCGGCGCGGACCGGGACGGCCAGCCGGGGCAGGGTGCCGTCCGGCCCGGCGGGGACGTGGACGGGCTCGTTGGAGCGGGCCAGTCTGCGGAAGAGGCCGCGGGCCCGGAAGTGGGCGATCAACTCCGGTGGTACCCGCCGCCCCACGATGGTCGAGACCCTGGCACGGTCGGTGCCGTCCTGACGGCCGGAGTACGCCAGGACCCTCGACTGGGCGTCCTCCACCGTCACCGGGGCGTCCGCGATCTCGGCCGCGGCGTCGGCCAGGGTGAACAGGTCGCTGTGCACGTCATGGCCACCGGGGCCGGCCGGCTGGGGCGCGCAGGCCCGGTCGATGACCCCGCGCACCAGCCAGACGACGTGCGACCAGGAGGCGTGCGGCTGGAGCTCGATGAGCGTCTGCCCCTGCTGCCGGGCGGCGGCGACCACCTCTGGGTCGTCGGCCAGCGGAGCCTTGAGTACGACACCGGCGGCCCCCGCGGCTCCGGCCTGCCGGACGAGCGAGACGGCGGCGGCCGGGCCGGTGGGGCCGACCCCGAGGAGGAGTTCGCCAGGCTGGCCGGTGACCTCGCCCGGCACGGCCAGGACGACGTCGTGCACCCGGGTGTCGGGTCCGGTCACCACCACACGCAGCAACCCGGCGCCCAGGGAGTCGACGAGGTCGGTCGTGCCGATCATCGGACGGAACCGGTGGCGGCGGACGCGGGCGGCTGGTTCATCCGAACAGTCTGCGGCACCCGTTGTGCTCGGCGCACCATCCTGTGGGCCGGAATTGGCCGCCCGCCACCAGGACGGTGGCGGCCGCCCGGCCCACCATGGAGAGCGCCTCCCCCCGCGGGAGCGGCAGACCGGTGACGCGGCAGACCGGTGAAGCAGATCAGGGAAGCAACAGGAGGAGCGAACCCATGGCCCGTTCCGCATCGACCGACTCACCGCCGCGACGCGTCGCCGTCGTCGGGGCCGGCATGGTCGGTCTGTCCACCGCCTGGTTCCTGCAGGAGCTCGGCGTCGACGTCACCGTGTACGAGCGCAAGCAGGTGGCGGCGGGGGCGTCCTGGGGCAACGCCGGGTGGCTGACCCCCGGCCTGGCGGCCCCGCTGCCCGAACCCGCCGTGCTCAAGTACGGCCTTCGCGCGGTGCTCAGCCCGTCCTCGCCGGTGTACGTGCCGCCGAGCGCGGACCCGCGACTGCTCCGGTTCCTGGCGGGATTCGTGCGGCACAGCACGGCAGCCCGCTGGCGGCGCGCGATGGACTCGCTGGTGCCGGTCAACCGCCGGGCACTCGCCGGCTTCGACGCCCTGGCCGCCGGCGGCGTCGAGGCGAAGACCGTCGAAGCCGGGTCCTTCCTGGCCGCCTACCGCGGCGTCGAGGAGCGTCGGGTGCTGGTCGAGGAGATCGAGCACCTCCACGCGGCCGGCCAGGAGCTGGAGTACGACCTCCTCAGCGGCGACGAGGCGCGGGCTCTGGAGCCGGCGCTGTCCGGGGAGGTCGGCGCGGCCGTCCGGCTGCGCGGCCAGCGTTACCTCGACCCCGGGCAGTTCGTGTTCGCCCTGGCGGACTCGGTGCGCGGCCGTGGCGGCGACATCCGGACCCGTACGGCCGTGACCGACGTCGGCGACCACGCCCGCGGCGTCGACGTGTTCGCGTCCGGCGGCGCCCCCGAGCCGTACGACGCGGTGGTGCTGGCCGGCGGCGCGTGGCTGGGCGAGCTCGGCCGCAGGTTCGGCGTCCGCGCCGTCGTGCAGGCCGGCCGCGGCTACAGCTTCAGCGTGCCGATGGAGCGCCTGCCCGCCGATCCGCTGTACTTCCCGGCCCAGCGGGTGGCCTGTACGCCCCTGGGCAAGCGGTTGCGGGTCGCCGGGATGATGGAGTTCCGCAGTCCCGGGGCGCCGTTGGACCGCCGCCGGATCCGGGCCATCGCCGAGGCCGCGCGGCCGATGCTGCGCGGTGCCGATCTGGACGCGCGCCGGGACGAGTGGGTCGGTTCGCGCCCGTGCACCCCGGACGGGCTGCCGCTGATCGGGGCGACCCGGTCACCGCGGGTCTTCGCGGCCGGCGGGCACGGCATGTGGGGCATCACCCTCGGTCCGGTGACCGGCCAACTCCTCGCCGAGGCGATGGTGACCGGCCGTCGCCCGGCGGAGCTGGGGCCGTTCGACCCGCTGCGCTGACCGAGCGGGACCGACTGACCAACGGGCCCCCGGCCGTGGTCAGAACGCCGAGTTGGCGAACCAGAGCGCCAGCAGCTCCTCGTCCCCGGACAGGGTGACGCTCGCGGCGCTGCGGTCGAGGCGCCGGTAGAGGAGGAGCAGCAGGTCGGCGGCGGTGGCCTGGACGGTGGCGTCGGCGGTCGTGTCGCCGTCGTCCGGGACGAGGCCGAGGCCGTCGGGGCGCAGGCGCACCAGCCAGGTGCCGTCGCCGTCGGTGCGGCTGAAGCGGATGGTGCGGTCGTCGCCGCGCAGCTCGGCGGTCTTGGGGGCGAAGAAGGCGGCGAAGGGCAGGTTGGTCAGGAACTCGTCCACGCCGTCGGCCGCGAGGGTGGGCTCGATCTCGGGCGCCAGGCCGAGCGCGAGCTCGGCGTCGGCGCGGTGGACGAGGGTCTCGAACAGCATCCGGCGCACCCAGAAGCGGGCGTGCTGGTCGGCGCCCCAGGCCCACATCGGGGCGTCGAGGTCGGTCTGGGCGAAGGTCGAGGCGGCCTGCTCGGCGGCCTCGGCCAGCCAGGCCGGGTACTCCTCGGGCCGCTCGGGCAGCTGCAGGTCGACGTCGCGGCTGCGCGGCGGCTCCTGGATCCGCTGTCGCAGCAGGACGGTGAACCAGCGCTGCACGCTGCCGGCGTGGCGGACGAGGTCGGCGAGGGACCAGCCGGGGCAGCTGGGCACCGGGAGGGCGGGGTCGGCCTGCTGCACGGCGGTGACGAAGTGGGCGGTCTCGGCGGCGACGGCGGCGCTGTGGTCGAGCGGGGTCATGAACGTGGTCTCCAGGGAAACGGGGTCTCGCGGTGCTTCGGGACGGCCTGCGCACTCAATGCTTCATGGCATGAAGCAATTGCGATGACGCACGCTAGGCCTGAAAGGTTGAGGCTGTCAAGTATCTCCCCGGCCGCCCGGCCCGGTGGCCGTGGGTCCCGGGCGTTCGGGTGTAGGCACGACGGCGCCGGGCAAACGCCGGGCATGGACGACCGGCAGGGGTCGGTGCGGATCATCAGCGTCGCCGGCGAACTGGACCACGAGACGGCCGAGGGGTTGCGCGGGGCGCTCGCCCGGCCGGTGGACGACGGCATCATGCGGATCGTGGCCTACCTGGCCGACCTGTGGTTCTGCGACTCGACGAGGCTGAACCCGCTGCCGCGCGCCCGCCTCGACGCGGAGGCGGCCGGGCTGCGCCGGGGGCCTCGGGCCCCCGGCGACGGCCCGCCGTCGGACCCGGTCTGAGGAGCCCGGCCATGGACCGCCCCGGACCCGGCCGCGCTTCGGGCTTCGGCCAGACCAGGTGCCTCGCCCTGACGGGCAGTGAGGGCGCGGTGGGGCGCTGTCGGGAGTTCAGCCGACAGGCGCTGCAGTCCTGGCACTGGCTGCCCGCCGACGACGAGGAGCGCCAGGCGGTGGCGGAGGACGTGCTGCTGATGGTCTCCGAGCTGGTCACCAACGCCTGCCTGCACGCCCCGGGCGGCCCGCGCGAGCTGCGGCTGAACTGGAACGGCGCCCGGCTGCGGGTAGAGGTCGCCGACGCCAGCCCGGAGCCGCCCCGGCTGCGCCCGTACGCCGACCCGGGCCGACCGGGCGGGCACGGTCTGCGGGTGGTGGACCGGCTCGCCGAGGCCTGGGGGGCGCTGCCGGAGGGGGAGGGGAAGCTGGTCTGGCTGGAGGTGCCCTCACCTCTGGACTCCCCGACGTACTCACCACCGGATCTCCCGCCGGATTCCGCGTCGGGCCGCGGCGCCGGACCGGGCTGAGCCGGGGCGGCCCCGAGTTTCCCGCGCTCCGGGCGTTTCGGACGCCGCGCAGCGGACAGTCACGTACCGGGGGCTGTCGACGGGAAGGAGGAGGAGCGCCGTGACCCCGAGGACACCGCCGCCGTGGCCGAGGGCCACCGGCCCGGGCTTCGCGGCCGAAGCACCGCCCGGCAGGTTCATCGTGGAAGCGTCGCCGTGGGCCGAGGGGACCGTCCTCGCCCTGTACGGCGAACTCGACCTCGACTCGGTCGCCGAGCTGCGGGGGGCCCTGGACCCGGCGCTGGCCGAGCCCGCCACCGTCGTGGTGGTCGACTGCGCGGGCCTGGAGTTCTGTGACTCCTCCGGGCTCAACGCCCTGCTGCGCGCCCAGGCCCGGGCGGCGGACGACGGCAGCCGGATCGAACTGGCGCGCCCCCGCTCGCTGGTGCTACGGATGCTCGAACTCACCGGCGCCACCGATGCCTTCCGGATTCGCGACACCCCGCCTGGTTGAACGGGCCCGCAGCGGCCCGCGGGGCCCCTTCGCACCCCCCGCCGCGCGGTGGCAGAGTGGGAGCAGGGCGGCCCTCCGTCGCCCGTGGAGACGGCGCGCGCCCCTGCGTGCGCTGCGTCCGTGACGGATCCGGGCGGTGGGACGGATGGACGAACACCCCGTACCCGGCACGCCGGCGGCCGACCCGGCCGAGCAGGCGGCACTGCGGCAGTTGCTCGCCGGGCTGACGGCCGTGCGCGACGGGGACTTCCGTACCCGGCTCACGCCCGACCGGCCGGGGGTGCTGGGGGAGATCACCGAGGTCTTCAACGGGATGGCCGACCAGCTGGCCCGGGTGACCGACGAGGTGACCAGGGTGGCCCGCGAGGTCGGTACGGAGGGGCGGCTCGGCGGTCAGGCCACTCTTGAGGGCGCCGCCGGGACGTGGCGGGACCTGACCGACTCGGTGAACTCCATGGCGGGCAACCTGACCAGCCAGGTGCGCAACATCGCCCAGGTCGCCACGGCCGTCGCCGAGGGCGACCTCACCCAGAAGATCCGGGTGGACGCGCGCGGGGAGATCCTGGAGCTCAAGGAGACCATCAACACGATGGTCGACCAGCTGTCCGCCTTCGCCGACGAGGTGACCAGGGTGGCCCGCGAGGTCGGCACGGCCGGGAACCTGGGCGGGCAGGCCACCGTCCGGGGCGTCTCCGGCACCTGGAAGGACCTCACCGACAACGTCAACGTGATGGCCTCCAACCTCACCGGACAGGTCCGCTCGATGTCCGAGGTGGCGACCGCGGTCGCCCGGGGCGACCTGTCCCGGAAGATCACCGTGGAGGCGAAGGGCGAGGTGGCGGCCCTCGCCGACGCGATCAACACCATGGTGGACACCCTCTCGGCCTTCGCCGACGAGGTGACCAGGGTGGCCCGCGAGGTCGGCACCGAGGGCATCCTGGGCGGCCAGGCCCGGGTGCCGAACGTCGCCGGGACGTGGAAGGACCTCACCGAGAAGGTCAACTTCATGGCCGGCAACCTGACCAGCCAGGTGCGCAACATCGCCCAGGTGACCACGGCCGTCGCCGAGGGCGACCTCACCCGCAAGATCGACGTGGACGCGCGCGGGGAGATCCTGGAACTGAAGACCACCATCAACACCATGGTGGACCAGCTGAGTTCCTTCGCGGCCGAGGTCACCCGGGTCGCCCTGGAGGTCGGCAGCGAGGGGCGCCTGGGCGGCCAGGCCCGGGTCGAGGGCGTGTCCGGCACCTGGAAGCGGCTCACCGAGAACGTCAACGAGCTGGCCGGCAACCTCACCCGGCAGGTCCGGGCGATCGCCGAGGTCACCAGCGCCGTCGCGGCCGGCGACCTGACCCGCTCGATCAGCGTGGACGCCTCCGGCGAGGTCGCCGACCTCAAGGACAACATCAACGCCATGGTCGAGTCGCTGCGCGAGACCACCCTGGCCAACCAGCAGCAGGACTGGCTGAAGACCAACCTGGCCCGGTTCTCCGCCGCCATCCAGGCCCGGCGGGACATCCAGGCCGTCGCCGAGATGATCACCGACGAACTCACCCCGCTGATCGGCGCCCAGTACGGCGCGTTCTTCCTCGCCGAGGAGGGCGAGGCGGACACCGAACTCGCCCTGATCAGCGCGTACGGCCGCCCCGCCGGGCAAGTGCGGCGGGTGCGGCTGGGGGAGTGCCTGGTCGGCCAGGCCGCCCGCAGCCGGCGGATCGTCGCGGTGGACGGCCTGCCGCCCGGCTACGCCGTCATCGGCTCCGGCGCCGGGGCCGGCGAGGCCCGCTCGCTCCTCGTGCTGCCGATCGTGCTGGAGGAATGGCTGCTCGGCGTCATGGAGTTCGCCTCCGTCCACCCGTTCACCCAGGTCCACCGCGACTTCCTGGAGCGCTTCGCCGAGACCTGCGGTGTCAACATCGGCACCCTGCTCGCCAACGCCCGCACCGACGAACTGCTCGCCGAATCCCGCCGCCTCACCGCCGAACTCCAGGACCAGTCCGAGGAGTTGCAGGCCGGACAGGAGGAACTGCGACGCTCCAACGCGGAGTTGGAGGACAAGGCCGCCCTGCTCGCCCAGCGCAACCGGGACATCGAGGCCAAGAACCTGGAGATCGAGCAGGCCCGGCAGGAACTGGAGGAACGCGCCCGGCAGTTGAGCCTCGCCTCGATGTACAAGTCCGAGTTCCTGGCCAACATGAGCCACGAGCTGCGCACCCCGCTCAACAGTCTGCTCATCCTCGCCCAACTGCTCGCCCAGAACTCCGGCGGCAACCTCACCCCCAAACAGGTCGAGTACGCGGGCGTCATCCACTCGGCCGGCACCGACCTGCTCCAGCTCATCAACGACATCCTCGACCTCTCCAAGGTCGAGGCCGGCAAGATGGAGCTGACCCCCGAGCCCTTCCCCGTACGGGAGTTGCTGGAGTACGTCGAGTCCGCCTTCGGGCCGCTCGCCGACCAGAAGGGCCTCGCCTTCGAGGCGGTCGTCGACCGGGGCGTCCCGGAGCGGATCGTCACCGACCAGGCCAGGCTGCGCCAGGTGCTGCGCAACCTGCTGTCCAACGCGGTGAAGTTCACCGACACCGGGCGGGTCGAGCTGCGGATCGAGCACGTCGAGGCCCCGGAGCTGCCGCCCGAACTCGGCCGCGCGGAAGCTGCGGTGGCCTTCCACGTCGAGGACACCGGCATCGGCATCGACCCCGGCCAACTGGAGAGCATCTTCGGCGCCTTCCAACAGGCCGACGGCTCCACCGGACGGCGCTACGGCGGCACCGGCCTCGGCCTGTCGATCAGCAGGGAACTCGCCCGACTGCTGGGCGGCACCCTCACCGTCCGCTCCACCGCCGGACAGGGCAGCCGCTTCACCCTCCATCTGCCGCTCGGTGTGCCCGAACATCCGGACAGAGCAGTCGAGTCGGAGCCCTGCGTCCTGGTCGTCGAGTCCCACCCGCCGGCCCTGCTCACCATGCTCACGCGCCTCGCCGCCGACACCCTGGGCGGCCCCTTCCCGGCGGCGCGGGTCACCAGCGCCGGGGACGCCGCGGACCTGCGCGCCGCGCTGGCCGAGGGCCCGTACCGCTGCGCCGTGCTCGATCTGGCGGGTTCCGGTGAGCTCGCGCCCGTCCTGCTGGAGGCCCTGGCGGACGGCACCCCCGTCCTCGGGTACCGGTCCGACGACTCGGGCGGCGCGATCGCCGGAGTGGAGCTCACCCGGGGCCTGGACGACCTGCGCGAGCGCGTCGGCCACATGCTGGGCCGCCGCCGCGCCGCCCGGGAGCCCGCGCCCGCCGACGAGACGCCCTCGGACCGGGCGCTCGCCGGGCGGACCGCGCTGATCGTCGACGACGACGTCCGCAACGTCTTCGCACTCGCCGCGGCGCTGGAGGAGCACGGCCTGACCGTGCTGCACGCCGCCGACGGCGATGCCGGTCTCGGCCTGCTGCGGGCCCACCCGGAGACCGACCTCGTCCTGATGGACGTGATGATGCCCGGCCTCGACGGCTACGCCGCGATCGCCGCCATCCGCGCGGACGAGCGCTTCGCCCGCCTGCCCGTCATCGCCGTCACCGCCAAGGCCATGCCCGGGGACCAGGACAAGAGCCTCGCCGCCGGCGCCGACGACCACGTCACCAAGCCGGTCGACACCGCTCACCTGCTCGACCGCATCCGGTACTGGCTGGACAGCTCATGACCGGCCGCGATGAACCCCCGGACGGCGCCGCCCGGGCCCTCGCGGCGACCGTCCGCCGACTCCAGCGGGACGCCGACCGGATGCGGGCGGAGGCCCGGGCGCGCTCCACCGTCGACCTCGCCACCGGCATGCTCGCCGAGCGCCTCGGGGTGCTCCCGGCCGAGGCCGCCGCCCACCTCGGCCGGCTCGCCCGGGACGCGGGCGTACCGGCGGTGACCCTGGCCGCCGACATCGTCGCCCTGCCCGGTGAGGCGCCGCAGCCGCTCAGTGCGGCTGCGCCCGCCGTGACACCCGCCCTCGCCGCGCTCCCGGACCTGCAACAGGCCGTCGACGCCGTCCTCGACCAGTCACGGGAGGCGTTCGGCCTCCGGGCCGCGGCCGTGTGGCTACGCCTGCCCGGCGGCGCCCTGGCCCTGGCCGCGTGGGCCGGCCTCCCCGCGGACGAGGCCGCCGCGTGGAGCCGGGTCCCGCCGGGCGTCCCCACCCCCGCCCAGCGGGTCGTCGAGGGCGGCGCGGAACTGTGGCCGGGTGACCCCGGCACCGAAGGACCGTCGATCGGCACCGGAGCGGCCCGGGCCGTCCTCCCACTGGTCGACGGCGGCCGCCGTCGTGGAGCGCTGGAGGTGCTGCAGGCCGCCCCCGCCGTCCCGCTCGGCCCCTCCCAACGCCGTCGGCTCTACGCCCTCGCCGACCTCTGTGCGACCCTGCTGGGCACGCCGCCGGCCCCGGTCGCACCCGAGGACGCCGCCGACCTGCTGGCCGGGCTGCTCACCCCCGCCCTCCTGCTGGAGCCGGTGCTCCACGACGGTCAGGTGGCCGATTTCACCGTGCTGCGGGCGGCCGCGGGCTTCGACGACCCCCTCGGCCGACCCCGGGAGGCGCTGGAGGGCACCTCGTTGCTGGAGAGCTACCCGACCGCCGTCGGTGGCGGGCTGTTCGAACGACTGGTGCGGGTGCACCGGACCGGCACGCCACTGCCCGCCGAGCGGATGCGGCTGGTCTTCCGTGAGGGCGGACTCGCCCTGCCCACCACTGTCCTGCTCGCGGCCGCTCCGTTGGGCGAGCGGCTGCTGGTCGGCTGGCGGCTGGAGTCCGAGCAGGCCGACGAGGCCGAGCGGGCCGACGAGGCCGAGCAGACGGCCCTCCTCGTCCAGGCGCAGCGGCTCGCCCGGGTCGCCGGGTTCGAGGAGTTCCCGGAGAGCGGCCGGATCCTGTGGAGCGCGGGCCTGTACGAGCTGTTCGGCCTGCCGGTCGACACCGCGCCCATGCCGCTGGCCCGACTCGTCCGGCACGCCCACCCGGACGACGCACCCGCCGTACGGCGCCTGGTGAGCACCGTCCGGCACGAGCACCGGACCTCCTCCGCGGTCTTCCGGTTGGCCCGCCCGGACGGCACCTCCCGGCACACCCGGGTGATCGCGGAACCGGTCCTCGACAGCGCGGGCCGACTCACCGCGATCCGGGGCGCCTACCACGACGTCTCCGCGCAGTACTGGACGGAGGTCGCGCTCGGCGCCACCCGGGAACGCCTCGCCGACAGCGAGCAGGAGTCGGCCGAGCGCGCCCGGCTGGCCCTGCGGCTCCAGCAGGCCATCCTGCCCGCCGCACCGCCGCCGCTCGGCGTCACCGGCCTGCGGGCGGCCGTGCGCTACCGCCCCGCCGCCCAGCACGACCGGGTCGGTGGCGACTGGTACGACGTGCTGCCGCTGCCCGACAAACGGGTGCTGCTGGCCGTCGGCGACGTGGCCGGGCACGGCGTCGGCGCGGCCGCCGGGATGGTCGCGCTGCGGCACGCGCTGCGCGGCCTCGCCATCACCGGGGCGGGCCCGGCGCGGCTGCTGGAGTGGGCGAACACGGTGGCCCTGCGCGAGCCCCGCCACGTCACCGCCACCGTCGTCTGCGTCCTGCTGGACCCGACCGGCGGCGGGCTGCGCTGGGCCCGGGCCGGGCACCTGCCGCCGATCCGGCTCGGCCCGGACGGCGCCGAGGTGCTGCCGCTGCCGCACGGCGTGCTGCTCGGCGCCTTGGACGACGCCGAGTACGAGGAGTACACCGCCCACCTGGACCCGGGGGACGTCCTGCTGCTCTACACCGACGGCTTGGTCGAGCGCCGGGACCGCTCGGTCGAGGAGTCCGTGGACCAGCTGATCCGCGCCGCCGGAGCCCCGGGCCCGGACCTGGAGCGCTACCTCGACCGGCTGCTGGAATTCAGCCCGGCCGACACCGACGACGACACCTGCCTGATCGCCGTCCAGATCGGGTGACCGCTCAGCGTGTCGACCCCGGCTGCCCGGGTAGGCGACCCGAGGGGGCGACCACCGGGGCATGACCCCGGGCGATCCGGCACTCGTTCGGACACCCGGACGACCTGCTCGTTCGGACGCCCGGACAACCTGTCGGCGGACCAGCCTGAACACCGGGGGCGTGAGGGAGGTGCGAGCGCATGGCCGGAGCACGGGTCCCCGCCACGACACCGGGCCGGACCCGGGCACGGTGGCTGCCGCTCCGGGCGCGGCCCGGCGTCGCCGCGGATGCGCGTACCTTCACCGCCGACTTCCTTGCCGAGGTGGCGGACCCGGTGGTGGTCGCCGACGCCGTCCTGCTGGTCTCCGAGCTCGTCGGCAACGCCCTCCGCCATGCCGGGGAGCCCGTCGCACTGCTGCTCGTCCGATGTCCCGGGCGGGTGCGGATCGAGGTCAGCGACGCCAGCCCGAGGCCTCCGCTGCCCAGGCCCCCGCACGGCCCGGACGGGGGCGGGGGCTTCGGCCTGTTCCTGCTCGACCGGCTCGCCCTGCGCTGGGGCTGGCGCCCGCTGGGGCCGGGCAAGACCGTCTGGTGCGAGCTGCGGTTGCCCGAGGTCCGCGACCGTGGTGTCCGTGCGGCACGGTTGGGTAGGCGTCCCGGTAGCCCACCGCTTCCCGCCGGCCCCCGGCGCCGTGCCGCGCCGGCCCGCCTGAAAGGGGACGCCGTCATGGCCACACGGATCGCCTACCGCCGGATCTACGAGGAGTCCTCGCCGCAGGACGGGCAGCGGGTGCTGGTCGACCGGATCTGGCCGCGCGGCATGCGCAAGGAGGACGCCCACCTGGACGAGTGGCTGCGGGACGTCGCGCCGTCGACCGAACTGCGCCGCTGGTACGGGCACGAGCCGAGCCGCTACACCGAGTTCCGTCGCCGCTACCTCGCCGAACTCGGCGACGCCGAGCACCACGAGGCCGCCGCGCACCTGCGCGACCTCGCCGCCCGGGACGGCATCACGCTGCTGACCGCCACCAAGGACGTCGACCACAGCCAGGCGGCCGTACTCGCCGACTGGCTCGACGGCAAGCGGCGCGGCGCAGCCCGGTAGCCCGGCGCCCGGCTATTCGTCGCCGCGCCGGTGGCCGCCCGGCGAGGGGCCGCGCGCCCGCAGCTCGTTGAGCACCGACCATGCGACCGCCACCGCCGGCACGGCCACCAGCGCGCCCAGGACCCCGGCCAGGACGGCGCCGCCGATCACCGACAGGGCGATGACCACCGGGTGGATCCGTACGGACCAGCCGAGCACCAGCGGGTGCAGCAGATGGCCCTCGATCTGGCCGATCACGACGATCAGGGCGAGTACGAGCAGGGCGACCACCGGTCCGCGGGCCGCCAGCGCGACCAGTGCGGCGACGGCCAGCGCGATCGGGGAGCCGACCAGTGGGACGAGGGCGGCGACGAACTCCAGCACCATCAGCGGCAGGACCAGCGGCACCCGCAGCAGGGCCAGCGCGATGCCGACCAGTACGGCGTTGGTCGCCGCCACGATCAGCACGCCGCGGGTGTAGCCGGCGAAGGTGCGCCAGGCGGCCTGCCCCGCCCGCCCCCACACCGGGCGGGCCCGGGTCGGGAGCTGGTGCTGGGCCCAGGACCACATTCGGTCGCCGGAGTGCAGGAAGAACACCGAGCAGAACACCGCGAGCGCCAGCCCGGTGACCAGTTCGACGGCCCGGCTGGCGCCGCTGATCGCGGTGGTGAGCAGCGAGGAACGGTGGGAGGAGAGGAACTCGCCGAGCTTCGCCCTCAGGTCGGTGACGGTGCCGGGGCGCAGGTGGAACGGCGGTCCGGTCAGCCAGGGGTCGATCCGGCCGAGGCCGCCGCGCAGTTCGGCGCCCAGCTGGCTCCACTGGTCGGCGATGGTCGTCCCCACCAGCGCGAGGACCCCGCCGACGACCACCGCGGTGAGGACGAAGGCGAGCAGGACGGCGAGCGAGCGGGGCAGCGCCCGGGCCAGCAGGTCGACCACCGGGCGCAGCACCGAGGTGATCACCAGTGCCAGGAACAACGCGATCACCGGGAGCTGGAGCTCGCCGAGGACGGCGACGACCAGGTATCCGGCCACCCCGAGCAGCCCGAGCCGCCAGACGTACCCGGCGACGGTCCGCAGGCCGGGCGGGACTCGGTCACAGGACGCGCCGCGGTCACCGAACGCGACGGTTCGGGCACGGGGTGGGGTCGTCCGAGGCCGACGGCTGCCGAGCGGCACGGGCCGCCGGGCCGGCGCGGTGCCGTTCACCCGCGCGGGTCGTCTTCTCGTGGCCGGGCCGTCCGTCGATCCCACCTCCTGCTGCGGTTCCTGGCGTTCATGTTCATGGGAGCCCCCGGGGGAGGACCCGGGGGACACCCCCTCCCAGCGTCTCCGCCCCGGCGGCCGGCCGCACACTCGGACGAAGCGGAACGAACCGGAGGAACGGTGCGTCCGCGCAGCGAGATCAAGCGGTACTTCCGCGACACCTCCTGGCCCGTCCGGGTGCCCCGCAGCATGCAGGAGCTGCACCTGACCGTCGCCCGCGGCTCCGACCGGCTGGAGCAGGAACTCGCCCGCCTCCCGCACCCGGAGGAGATCGCCGCGGACCTCCACCTCACCGTGGAGCAGGCCGTCGAGGGGCTGGTCGCCGGCCGGGTCCACCGGTCCGACTCCCTGGACGCGCTGCGCGACCAGGACACCGACGAGACGGGCAGCGCGATACTGGACCGCCTCGGCGGCTGCGACCCCGGCATCGAACTCGCGGACTTCCGCACCGCCGTCCGCCCGCTGCTCGTCGAACTGCCGTGGCGCGAACAGGCCGTGCTCAAGCTGCGCTTCTGGGACGGCTGGACCCAGGCGCAGATCGCCCGCCGGACGGCGTCTCCCAGATGCACGTCTCCCGTCTGCTCACCCCCCCACCCTGGCCCGGCTGCGCGAGCAGTTGGAGGACCTGGACGCGCCCGGGTGGCAGGACGAGGCCTGAAGCCCCGTCAACCGGTTGCAGGTTCAAGGGGAGGTCGCTCGGGCGCACTCGATATCCTGCCCGACATGATCAACTCGTATGAGGGACTTGACGATGCGGGCGTCGCGACGGCCGCGGCACAGGCCGGCGCGGACGTCGTGCGCGCCATGTACGGGCAGCGGCTCGCCCGGATCGACAAGGGCGCCGGGGACTTCGCCACCACCGCCGACGTCGAGGCCGAGAAGGCGATCCTCGCCGTCATCCACGCCGCCCGGCCCGATGACGCCGTACTCGGCGAGGAGGGCGGGCAGCAGGGGGCTGCGGGGGCCGCGCGCCAGTGGCTGGTGGACCCCCTGTGCGGCACACTCAACTACGCCGTCGGCAACATGCTGGTGGCCGTCAACGTGGCGCTGCGCGGCGGTGCGGCGGCGGTGGCCGACCCGTTCAGCGGCGAGGTCTTCCACACCGACGGCGACACCGCCTGGGTCCGGCGCGACGGTGCCGACACCGAGCTGGTGCCCACGGCCGCCACCCGGCTCGTGGACGTCAACCTGGACCCGCCCTTCCCCAACGCCGCGACCTTCCGGGCGGTGGACCTGCTGGCCCACCCCGGGTTCGTCGAAGGCTTCCGGCCCCGGGTCGTCTCCACCACGATCGCGCTGGCCTGGGTCGCCGCCGGAAAACGCGCCGCCTATGTCACCGACGGCGGTGACCTGTCCGGGAGCGTGCACTTCGCCGCCGGCATCGCCCTGTGCCGGGCCGTCGGCTGCGTGGTCACCGGCATCGACGGCGGTCCGATCGGCGAAGCGGGCCGCGGCCTGGTCGTGGCCGCGGACGGGGAGACCCATGAACGGCTGATGTCCGTGGTCCGCGGCCGCTGAGGTCGCGGGCAGGGTGCCGGTCCGCCGGGTCCGCCGGGTCCACCGGTCGTTGCGGCCGGCGGACCACGGGGATCCGCGCGTCGACGGTCAGCAGGGGCGAGAGCCTGGGTGAGTGAGTATCAGTTTCATCGTCAGCAACGCCGGGGCAGCAGGCCGCGCACGAAGGCCGCCTGGCCGACGTGCTGGAGGTCGTCGGCGATCACGCTGATCAGACGCACCCCCAGGGTGATCGGGGGCTGCCACGACTCGTCGACGATCCTGGCGAGGGAGCGGTTGTCGAGGCCGCGCACGTAGTCGGCGGTCCGCGCGTGGACGGCCTCGTGGTAGCCCAGTAGCAGCTCGGCGGTGGCGGTGACCTTGGCGACCTGCGCGGGTCGGTGCCCGTAGCCGGTGGACGACGCGGCGAACGGCAGGGCGAACCGGTCCGCCCAGCCCTCGGCGGTCCACACCTGTTCGCGGTCGGCCGCGTCGGCGACGTGGTCGTCCTGCACCCGGGTGAGGTGCCAGACCAGCCAGGCGATCGAGTTGGCCGAATCCTGCACCCGGAACGCCAGCTGCTGGGGGGTCAGACCGTCGACCACGTCAGCGACCGTTTCACGAATCCTGTCGAACGCGTCCACGAGAAGGTCGGCGCTGGTCACACCGGTCACTGTCGCCTCCGGTCGAGTACTCCGTCGCGCCGGCGGCGTGGCGGGTCGCGCGCCGCTTGGACGATTGTGTCCCGCCCGCGGGACCCCGGCCACCCGGGACCGGCAGGCCGTCGCCCGGGCGGCCTCAAGGGCGTGGGCCGAGTCGTCGGGGTGCTGATCTCGATCGGGGGGCGGCACGGTCCGAGCGGCGAGACGGCGCTCGTCCGTCGGCTACGGCTCGGCGGGGGCGTCGTCGCCGTCGGCCCGGACCGAGGTGCCGAATCGCCACGCCTCGATGTCGCGGTAGTGGATCGGCCCGGGGCCACGGGCGGTGTTGCTGCCGACCAGGTGGAGACGCTCGGTCCGCCACGGTCGGCCCACGAACCCGGCGAGAGCGGCCGCGGCCTGCGGCACGCTGGTGGAATCGTCGCGGCGGGACCGTGCAAGGGTCAGATGGGGCCGCAGCGGGCGGTCGCTGAACTCGATCCCGCAGGACCTGACCAGCTCCCGGACGTCGGCGGCGAGCAGATGCAGCCCCTCCAGGTCCCCGTCGATCCCGCTCCACAGCAGTCGCTCGTCGAAGTGGCCGCCCCCGCGCAGGCCCAGCTGCAGGGCGGGGTGCGACGCCGCCCGGCCGGCCAGCACCGACCGCAGCAACGGCACTGCGGTAAAAGGCAGTTCGCCGAGAAAGGCCAGGGTGATGTGCCAGTCCTCGATCCGGTTCCACCGCAGCCGGGGGTACCTGGCGCAAGCGGGCTGCAGGACCTGGGCCAGCTCGTCCTTGGCATCGTCGGGCGGAGCCAACGCCACGAAGACACGCAGGGTCGAGGGCTCGGGGGGAACGTCCACCAGGGATTTCTAGCACCCCGTACGCGCCCCGGGGGACGCGGGTCCGCGATGAACGACCAGTGGCACGATGACACGGAAGCCGGCGCGGGCGTGGAGGGCGAGACTGGCGGCGTTCTCGGCGAAGATGCCGGACTGGATGGTCCAGGTCCCGGCGACCTCGGTCGAGGCGGGGTCGGCGCCCGGACGCAGTCCTGCCTCGACCGGCGCCACGACGACTGGCTCACGTCGGGACCCGCGGTCACGTAGCGCCTTCCGCCGTCACCGGCTGCGGGCGCGGCGGCGGAGCCAGAAGCCGGTGGGGAGGAGCGCGAGGGCCGCGGCGGCGGTGCCGAGCGCGGCCCAGGTGGTCGCGTCGGAGGTCGTGTCGTGGGCGGGGGCGGACGCGACGACGGTCGCCGGGGCGGCGGCGGGAGTGGTGCTCGTCACGGTCGCCGGGGCGGCGGTGGGGGCCGGGGCCAGGGCGGTCGCGGGGTCGGTGATGGCAGCGGCCTCGACATCGAGTTCGCGCTCGCCGTGGCCGAGGGAGGGGAACGCGCAGTCGACGGTGATCTTCCAGTGCCCGACGGGCAGCATCTCGCGCGTGGTGTACGTGCCGGGGTGGTCGGGGACGGCGACCAGGACCCACGGGCCCGCGCTGCGCCCGTCGGCGGAGGTCGCGGAGAGCGTGCCCGCGAACTCCGACGTGACCGGGTCGTGGTCGGTGTCGAACGTGGCGACGGCGGTGACGCGGCCGTTCTGCACGCCGGAGATGTCCAGGTGGATGGTGTCCCCGTGAGCGGCGGCCGGGACGGTGGCGACGGCGGTGACGGCGAGCGCCAGGGAGGCTGCGGCGAGGAGCGGGCGAGTACGCATGGCGGTGAATCCTCAGGGGTGTTGGGGTGACGGTGGGGCCCTGGGCGCGGCGACTGCCGCACCCAGGGCCCCAGCGAATCATGAAGTCACGGTCTCTCAGGCGGTCTTCTGAAGCGGCCAGTGCTGGTACGGCCGGCCGCCTGCGACGCCTGGCGGAACGCGGCCTAGTACTGCAACCGCAGTTATGGAGTGTGGCCTCGGCGTTTGTAGTGGCTGTGACGGGCCCGGGTCTGGCTTCGCCGCCGCCAGTACGACCAGCGCAGATGGTGGGCGGCGGTGAGGTGCTGGGGACGGAGGAGCAGGCCGATGAGTCGGCGGATCTCCGCGACGGAGAGGGGTATCAGGCCGTCGCGGCCGGGTCGGGAGCCCCCTTTGACAGCTCGTGTGCGCGGATGGCGGTCAGGGCGGCGAGTGCGGCCATGGACAGGGTGATGTGCCGGTACCAGGCCTGGTAGCGGCGGACCTGGTAGTGGTCCAGGCCGCACTCGTTCTTCGCGACCTGGAAGCACTCCTCCACCTGCCACCTCGCCCCGGCGACCTTGGCCAGGTCCGTCAGCCGGGTGCCGACCGGGCCGTAGCAGACGTAGTAGGCGATCTCTGTCGGATCGCTGACGCTGCGCCGGGCGAGGACCCAGTGGCCGAAGCCGTTCTCCCAGCAGATCCGGATCGGTACCCGGGCCCAGTCGTAGATCCGCCGGCCGTGGGCACCGGCTCCGCAGGACAAGCGCTTCCACGCCTGCCGGTGCAGGGAGGCGACGAGCTGGTCCACCCGGGCATCCCCGCCTCCGGTGGTGATCACGGTGTCGTTGACCTTGGTGGCCAGTACGTGGGCCACACCGCGTTCCTCCAGCCAGAACCGCAGGGTCTTGACCTGGCCGTACGCCTCGTCGGCGGTCACCCAGGCGAACGGGACGTCCGCGTCCAGGGCGCGTTGGAGCATGGCCCGGAAGTGCTCGATCTTCGTGGCGAACGGAACGTCGTCCTCGATTCCGGCGGCCTGGCAACAGCGCGCACGGTCGTCGGTCCAGGACACCGGCAGGTACAGCTCGCGGTCGATCAACGCCCGGCCCTTGGCGGAGGCGTAGGCCAGGAACGTCCCTACCTGGCAGTTCTCGGTGCGGCCGGCGGTCCCGGTGTACTGGCGCTGGACGCCGGCCGAGCGGGTGCCCTTCTTGAGGAAGCCGGTGTCGTCGCCGATCAGCACCGCGTTCTTGTCACCGATGCTCTCGATGACGAAGTCCCGCACGTCGTCACGGACGGCGTCGGCATTCCAGTCGGCCGAGTTCAGTAGCCGTTGCATCCCGTCCGGGCAGTCCTCGCCGGCCCGTTCCGCCAGCGACCAGCCGTTCTTACGTTCCAGCGGGGCGATCAGTCCCGCCATGTACTCCAGCGCCCGCCCGCGCGGCTCCGATCTGGTGAAGCGCGACGCGAAGCGGGCGTGCAATCCCGCCAGCGCCGCCTTCCACTCCTCGACCTGCCCCACCCCAAGATCAATCACTCGCCAAGTCAACCACGATCAAGTGCGGTTGCAGTACTAAGCGGTCGGCACCCGAAGTCCGTCAGAGGCCGATCAAGCTGGCCAGCAGATCGTCCAGGTCGGAGGTGGTGAACTTCCACTGGCCACCGCCCGGCGCTGCGCCTCATGCGCTCCGCATGGAGTACGCCGGTTCGGGGCTCTGACGTTCCGGCTGGTGTCCGACAACTACATCGCGCTGTTCTCCCACTTCATCCCGCGCGGGGTGGGGGAGGCGGTCTGCCCTCGGTGGCGCTGCCGCGCCGCCTGGGCAACCACTCGAAGCGCAACCGGATCTACAAGGCGCTACGCGAAGTGGGCAGGTTCGTCAGGACCGTGACGCTCCTTCGATACCTGCCCGAGCCCGAGCTGCGTGTCCAGATCACCGCGATCACCAACCGTACGGAGGCGTTCCACGGCTTCGCTACGCATCTGATGATCGGCGGACGGCTGATCGGCCACAACGACCCGGACTACCAGGAGCGAGTCGTCAAATTCAACGAGCCGATCGCCAACCGTGCGATCTACTCCACCGCGCTGGACATCACCGATGCCGCCGACGCCCTCGCCGCCGAGGGCCATCTCGTGGACCCCGACGACCTGGCCACCGTCAGCCCGCTGATCACGCGCACCATACGCCGCTTCGGCGACCGGCACGTGGACCTCACCTCGCCCAAGGACGTCGTCGCCACCAGGTTGGGCCTGGCCCCCGGAGCGCTGTTCCCCACCGCGCGCCCGGTGTGACGTTCCGGCGGCTTAGGCTGAACGCATGACTGATGCGGCGGGACGGGTCGAGCCGTCCGGGGTGTGGGCCACAGCCGTGGGCGTGGCCCGGGTGAGGGCGATGGAGACGGCACGCGAGCAGCCGCTGTTCCGGGACCCGCTGGCGCTGGCCTTCGCCACGGCCGGCGGGCGAGACCCCGGGGCGCCGCCGCCCCCGCGCGCGGACGAGGCGGCGCGGCGCCGCTGGCTCGGTGTGGCCTTCTCTATCGTCATCCGGACGAAGTTCCTGGACGACCTGCTGGACCGGGCGGTCGCGTCCGGCGTCCGGCAGGTCGTGCTGCTCGGAGCCGGGATGGACAGCAGGGCCTTCCGGATGGACTGGCCTGCGGGGACCCGGCTGTTCGAGGTCGACACGGCCGAACCGCTGGGCTTCAAGGCCTCGGTGCTGCGCCAGGAGCGGGCCGTTCCGCGCTGCGAGCGGATCACCGTCCCGGTCGACCTGCGCGAGGACTGGCCCGGCGCCCTGGCCGCGGCCGGGCACGATCCGGCGCAGCCGACGGTGTGGATCGCCGAGGGACTGCTGGTCTATCTGCCCGAGGACGCGGTGCAGTCGCTGCTCGAACGGGTCGGCGCGCTGTCCGCTGCAGGCAGCCGGATGGGCCTGACACTGGCCTCGCGCGGTGTGGTCGAACGCTTCCGCGGGGACGCCGTTCCGGGATCGGCAGCGTCGATGTGGGTCTCGGAGATGCCGGAGGACCCGGTCGGCTGGCTGGACGGCCTCGGCTGGGAGGCGGAGACCTTCACCCTGCGTGAGCGCGCCGAGGCCTACGGGCGTCCGGTGCTCACCCCGTCGCAGCAGGACGAGGGCCCCGGCGGACTGGTCTCGGCGGTGCGCGCGGCGCCCTGAGCACGACGAAGGCCGGCCCCCGCTTCGTCGTGTTCGCGCAGCATCCGCGAGCCCTGTACACCGGCGCGCTTGTCCGCGCGCATCCACGACTGGCGGCGCGGATGCGGCCTTGCCGGCTGCTGCTCGACCGCGGCCCGTGCGTGCTGTCCGAACTCGATCCCCGTCTGTGGCCGCAGCCAGCCGCGTTGCCCCGCCGTGCCCGCCCGGCAGCCGGGGCGCCCGCTGGTGCGAGCGAGAATGCGCCGACCGGGTGAGGGAGCTGACAGGTCGTCGTGCCGCCGGAGCCGCCCGGCAGTCGGTGAGGAGAGGATCGGCCGCAGGCAGGTTGCCCGGATGAACCACGAAACGGAGTTGATGCCCCGTGCTGGAACGCAGTCGCGACAAGGAGCAGACCGCGATCACATTCGTCCTGCCGCCGGGCCACCCGGCAGGAGAGACCAGTGTGGTCGGCGACTTCAACAGCTGGCGGCCCGGTGCCCATCGGTTCAATCCCCGCCAGGACGGCTCCCGTGCGGTCACGATCGACCTTCCGTTGGAAAGGCAGTTCGCCTTCCGCTATCTGGCGGCCGATGGCTGGTGGTTCGACGAGGAGGCGGCGGACGGCCACGACGGCCGCAACAGTCTGCTGCACACCTGAGACTCCCAGCTCGGGGGTGCCAGTGGGCACCCCCGGCACGCAGTGACGCCACTGGTCGCAGGGGTTCGACAGAGTGCTATCAGGAGCGGTCGGCACGTTGGGGTGCTGGGTCGATTCCGGGCTGCTTCAGGATCTCCCGGGCGGTGGAGGCGGAGATCTTCCCGCCCGTGGTTCGCAGTTCGCCGTGGATCCTGTGGTGCCCCCAGGTGTCGTTCTCGCGGGCTCGTACTCCAGTGCGACTTCGTGATCTCGGCTGTGCCAAGTGAGTGTGTCCAGTGTTCAAGAGCGGTGGCCCGGATCGCAGGCAGCGCACACGGTCGCGTGCGAGCAGCCCGGCCGCAAACGCGAGGGCGTGCTGGGCCGTGTCTCGGCGGCCGCGTTCATCGGGAGCCCTGGGATCTCAGGGCTCCCGCGTGAGCGGCTGTGCGTGGCGTCAACGCGCCGACCTTTCGATGGCCGCTGGAGTGACGGGGGTGAAGAAGTTGACGAGGTTGCCGTCGGGGTCGCGGAACAGCAGCGACCGGTTGCCCCAGGGCATCGTGGTGGGCCCGTTGACGAAGTCGGTGACGAAGCCGGTCAGGTTCCGGTGAACGCGGTCCACGTCCTCGACGAGGAACTCGGTGATCACGCTGTGGTTGTCCGCCGGGCGGGCGGAGCCCGGGGCGAACAGCGGGACGGTGCGGGTGCCGGCGATCGCGAGGGTGGCGCCCGTGGTCTTGAGCTCGGCGAAGTCCTCGGTGGCCCACATCGCCTGCACCCCTGTGGCGCGCTCGTAGAACTCGACGAGGCGCGCGACGTCGCCGGTGATGATGCGGATCGAGACGAAGTCCATGGGGATCTCCTTGGCTGTACTGGAGGCGTGCACGTCGCAGGCTAGGAGAAATAGTGGACAGAATCGGTCCACTATTCGCGCTAGGTTGTGCACATGCCTCGACCCACCGGCCGCGTGCTGACCCTCCTGGAGCTGCTGCAGTCGGGCGGCACCCGGACTGTGGCCGAACTCGCCGACCGGCTCGGCGTCGAAGGGCGCACCGTGCGGCGGTATGTGGACCAGCTGATCGACCTGGACGTGCCCGTGGAGTCGGTGCGCGGCCGCTACGGTGGGTACCGGCTCGCTCCCGGGTACCGCTTGCCTCCGCTCATGCTCAGCGACGACGAGGCACTGGCCGTGCTGCTCGGCCTGGTCGCCGGCCGCCGAACAGGGCTGACGACGACGGAGCGCGCGGCGAACGAGACGGCATCGGCGAAGATCCGGCGGGTGCTGCCCAAGCACATCGCCCGTCGGCTCGACACACTCCTGGAGGCGCTCGCCTTCACGGATCAGCCCGGCGAGTTCGACACCCCGGACGCCGCGGTCCTGCTCACCATCGCCGATGCGGTGCGCCACCGCCGACCGGTCTCGATCAGATACACCGACCGCGACGGACGGCGCAGCGAACGCACGCTGCACGCGTACGGGATCGTCGCCCACGCGGGCCGGTGGTACGTCACGGGCAAGGACGCCCAGATCAGCGAGGACCGAACCTTCCGGCTCGATCGCATCGCCGACGCGAGGACCCTGCCCGGCTCATTCGAGGCGCCCGTGGGTCCCGGTCCGGCGCAGCGCGTGGTGTCAGGGTTCGCCACGGCCGAGTACCGGCATGAGGTGACCTTGCGGATCCACGGGACGGTTGAGCAGATCCGCGCCCACCTTCCCGCCGGCGTCGCGAGCCTGGAGGAGCACGAGCCCGCGGCAGGCGAGGAGCGGGCGGTCGAGCGCTGGCTGCGCGTCGAGCTACGGGTGGAGCGACTCGACTGGTTGCCTCCGGTACTCGCCTCGCTCGACCGGCCGTTCGTCATCGAGCGCCCCGATGAACTGCGCGACCTCGTCATCGCACTCGCCGATCGCCTCGCTTCCTACGCCCGCCGAGCCTGGCAGCAAGGAACCGATGTCATGGGATGACACACCTAGGTAGTCGGTCTTCGGTTCACTGGCGTCATTTCGGTGGACCCTCTCGGTCACAGCGCCAGAAACCGACCAGGTCGAGGCGGGCGTTCGCCGAGGCATTGGTGGACCAGCTGGCGAGGCTCTCGCAGGAGGAGATCCTCGCCTATCAGGAGCGATTCGACGAGGTGCGCGGCGCCGTGTACCGCTGGGACGTGTGGGCCGCCGCCTATCTCATCGGGGGAGGCTGCTCGGACGACAGCTTCATGGACTTCCGGGCCGGCCTGATCGCCCTCGGGCGGGACTGGTACGAGCTGGCAGCCGCTGGCCCGGACGATCTGGCGGACAACCCCGCAGTGATCGAGGCCGCGGCCCGGGATGACGACTACGTGATCTTCGACGAGGACGTGAACTACGCGGCCGGCTCTGCGTTCGAACGCCTCACGGGTGACGCCGACGCCTTTCACGAGGCGTGGAAGCGCCATCGGGCCGGGCAGGATCCGGATGCGGCGCTGGAGCCCGACATGGGCGAGGACTTCGACTTCGACGACGCTGACGAGATGCACCGTCGCCTTCCCCGTCTTGCCGCCCTCTACCTCGGCGCAGCCGGCGGCTGAGAGCTGACCCTCGCGGACCTTGCCGAGGATCTCGCCGAGACCGGTTACCCCACGAGGTAGGGAAATCGGCCGGACGAGTAATCCGCCGCGGAGGCGGTGCGCGCCGAACTCTCTGCCGTCCCGCACGACTGGGAGCACCGCAGGGTGCGCGTCGTGGTCGTCGGCTTCCGATGTCTCAGCGTCGCTGCTTCTCCGGCCACCTTGCCGGCGGCAATGTACGCGGCTGCAGAGGGCAGCTGACCCTGGGTCAGTCGTGTCCGAGACAGACGTGCGAGCATGACCGGATGACTGCGAGTTCCCACGAGCTACACGAGGTGCACCGGGTGACGACACCGGTTCTGGAGATCGCCTACCACCGGACCGGCGAGCGCCGCCGGAAGACCGACGTTCCGGTGATCCTGCTGCACGGCTTCCCCTACGACGTGCGGGCCTACGACGAGGTGGCGCGGCTGCTCGCGGAGGCCGGCCGGGAGGTGCTGACGCCGTACCTGCGCGGCTATGGGCCGACCAGGTTCCTGGCCGACGACTCCCCGCGCAGCGGCCAGCAGGCCGCGCTCGCGCAGGACCTGGTGGAGTTCATGGACGCACTGGGGATCCGGCGCGCCGTGGTCGCCGGCTACGACTGGGGCGGGCGCGCGGCCTGTGCGGCGGCGGCGCTGTGGCCGGAGCGGATCCACGGCCTGGTCACGGCGGGCGGCTACACCGTCCAGGACATCGCCCGCGCGATGGAGCCCGCCGCACCGGAGACGGAGCGCAACTATTGGTATCAGTACTACTTCCACTCCGAGCGGGGTCGCCAGGGTCTGGAGCAGAACCGCGAGGAGCTATGCGGGTTGCTCTGGCGGCTCTGGTCTCCGACCTGGTTGCAGGCCCGGGAGGCGTTCGCCGCCTCGGCCGCCAGTCTGCATAACCCGGACTTCGTGGACGTCGCCATCCACTCCTACCGCCACCGCTACGGCCTGGTCGAAGGCGACCCGCGCTACCAGGAGCTGGAAGAGGCACTGGCCGGTCGGCCGTCCATCGCGGCCCCGACGATGGTGCTCGTCGGCGAGGAGAACGGCGTGATCCCCGCCGCCGACCAGACCGGCATCGAGCGCTTCACCGGCCCGTGCGAGGTGCGGTTCCTGCCCGGTGTGGGTCACAACGTCCCGCAGGAGGCACCGGAGGCCTTCGCCGAGGCGATCCTGAGCCTGCCGCACGACTGAGCAGCGGGTTCGCCGGCGCTCGCGAATCCGTCGGCGGTTTCGACCGGCGACCCGTTTCGACCGGCGGTGGCGCCGATGGGGCTGATGCCGTGAGGGGGACGGTCACGATCCGCGGGACGTTCCCGCCTGCCGGGTGCCGCGGGCCCGTCACCGGCGGAGCCGGGCGAGCAGCTCGGGCAGGGACGCCACGGAGTCGAGCACGTGGTCCGGCTCGCCGTCGCCCCGTCTCGGCGCGCCCGGTGCGGCCTTTCCGGTGCGGACCAGGACGCCGGTGATCCCGAGCCGCTGGGCGGCGAGCACGTCGGACTCGATGTCGTCACCGACGATCAGCGCCTCGGCCGCCGTGACGCCCAGCTGCTCCAGCGCGCCGACGAAGAAGGCCTCGGCGGGCTTGCCGAGCACCTCGGCCCGGACGCCGGCCGCGTACTCCAGGCCGGTGACGAAGGTGCCGCTGTCGAGCCTCAGCCCCTCGTCCGTACGCCAGTAGGCGTTCCGGTGCATCGCCACCAGCCTCGCCCCTGCTCGCAGCGCCGCGAAGGCCCGGTTGAGCGCCCGGTAGTCGAACTCGGGACCGGCCCCGCCGATCAGCACCACCTCGGCGTCGTCCGGATCGTCGACCAGCTCCAGAGCGGCCAGGTCCTCCCGGATGTCGCCGCTGTTCAGCAGCAGGCACCGGGTGCCCGCGAGCCGGGCGGCGGTGGCGGCCGGCGCGGTGAGCACGGACTCGACGCTCACCGGGAACCCCGCTGCGGCGAGCGTCTCGGCGATCGAGCGCCTGGTGCGTGAGGTGGTGTTGGTCAGCAGCACGTACGGCACGCCGTCGGCGCGGAGCTCCCGCAGGGCAGCCACCGCGCCCGGGATCGGCTGCCAGCTGACCGTGAGCACGCCGTCGATGTCGAGCAGTACCCCTTCGGGTCGTCCCATGCCCCGACCATAGCCCCGGGCCTGGCCCCGCCGCCGCTCCTTCCGCTGCCGGAGCGGGCCCTGGAACGTCCTGTCGGGCCGAACGGGGGATTGGTTGGGCTGGTCGGCGGACATGGTGCATTTTCTTCCGGGGCCGGTGCTCTCCGACCCGGCCGCCGTCGCCGACGGTGATTCGGATCCCGGCGTGCGCCCCGTAACGGCGGTTGATCGAGATCAGGTTCGCGGTGGGAAGCGCGGGCCCGATGGCTCGGACCCGCGCTTCGATCCGACGCGATCAGCCGTGCGTCACGCACTTGTTGGCGCTGTTGGACCACAGGCCCTGGAGGTCGAAGGTGCCGGTGCTCAGGGTGACGTAGGCGTCGAGGTTCTCGCACTCGTCGCCGATCTCACCGCCGCCGCCGTTCCAGCCGATGCTGGGCCAGAAGTCGGTGACCGCCTCGGCGTACTCGTGGGTCTCGGTGGACTCGATGCCGGAGAGCAGACGGCCGTCGGTGAAGGTGGTGCAGGCGCCGGCGCCGTTGTCCGGGATGTACGGCAGGTTGGTGTAGGCCAGCGTGCCGTAGGAGCTGCTGGTCTTGTCGTGCCAGGCGCAGAAGCCGGTGTTGGGGAAGCCGTCCGGGTGGGTGCCGGTGGGGGAGACCACCACGTACTGGGCGTTGAGGTTGGGCGCCTGGGTGGTGTTGCCGAAGTGGGCGGCGGCCTTGCCGGCCTCGGCGGCGATCTGGGTGGTGGTCGCGCTGGACGGCGCGGCGGCGGAGTTGTCGAACCAGACGCCGGCCAGCGGGGAGGAGGCCGGGTGCTGGACGTGGACGCCCTTGGTGCCGCAGTTGGTGGTGCCCTTGGCGACGCCCTCGCAGTACTGGTCGAGGATGGTGCCCCAGGTGTCCTGGCTGCCGTAGAGACCCTTGAACATGTTCTGCATGTCGGGGGCGACCCCGGCCGGGTCGGAGGACCACTGTGAGCCCCAGAAGACCAGGTACACCTTCGGCGTGGGGGACACCACGCCCTGGCTCGCGTTGGAGCGGACCGAGAGGGTGTTGTTGGTGCTCGCGGCGGGCCGCTGGGCGGTGCCCGGGTGGAGCGGCTTGAGCCCGGAGTGGGCGGGTGCCGGGGCGGGTTGCGCCGAGGCTCCGGTGGCCAGCGAGGTGGTGCCGAAAGCGGCCAGGGCCAGCGCGGTGAGGGTGTGGGCGGCGGCCTTGAACGGCTTGCGCATGTGTCTGCTCCCGAGTGTGAGGGTGTGGGAGGTTCGTCAGTGCGTTGTTTGAGCGCCGACACCTCACCAGCTCGGCCGCCGGTCGGTCCAGACGTGCGGACGCGGCGGAGCGAAGCCTTTGCCGTGGTCATACCAAGCCCTTGTCGGGGAAACGGAGTCGGTCGGGCCCGGCGGTTACGATGCGCAGCGACACAATCCGGATGATCGACGGGGGTTCTGATGACAGGTCAGTGGCAGGAGCTGGGTACGCCCGGCGGGATCGAGGCGTACGTGCGCCGCCCGGAGGGAGAGGTCCGCGGTGCGGTGGTGGTCTGCTCCGAGCTGTACGGGGTCAACGCGTATCTTCGGGGCGTCTGCGCGGAGTTGGCGGGCCTCGGGTACGTGGCGGTGGCGCCGGACTTCTACTGGCGCAACGCCCGCCGCACCCAACTCGGCTACACCGAGAAGGGGCGCGAGGCGGGCCTGGTGCTGATGGGCGCCCTGGACCGCGACGAACTGGTCGCCGACGCCGCCGAGGCGCTGGCCGCCGCGCGGGGCCTGGCCGACGGGCGCGGGGTGGCCTTCGTCGGGCAGAGCATGGGCGGGCACATCGCGGTGCGCGCGGCCACCGAGCTGCGGTTCGAGCTGGCCGCGGTGTTCTACCCTGGCTGGCTGCTCAACTCCGGCTTCCCGCTGGTCGGTCCGGTGCCACCGCTGGAGACCGCCGAGCGGATCGCCGCCAACGGCGTGCACCTGCTGGGCTTCTGCGGCGAGCTGGACCACATCCTGCCGCAGGAGGAATGGCAGGAGGCCGAGCGGCGGCTGACCGAGGCCAAGGTCGGGCACGAGCTGATCACCTACCCGGGCGCCCGGCACGGCTTCGCGGCCGATCGCCCGGCGGACCACGACGCCGACGCGACGGCCGACGCCTGGCGGCGCGTGCACGAGGCGCTGGCCCGTCACCTGTAGATCAGAAGCCCGCGGAGCGGAGCGGCGGTAGAACGGCCTGCTCCGCTCCGTGGGCACGGGTGCGTTCGCGCGCTACGCTTCCCCGGCACTCGTTGACGGGGGAAGACGATGGACAAGCGGTTCACCGAGCCCAAGTACGCCACCGCGCTGAGAGCCGGCCTGGAACTGGTCGGCTGGATCGGGCTGCCGATCGCGCTGTGGTCGCACTCGATCCTGCTGGCGGTCGGTGTGGACGTCCTGCTGATCGGCGTCCCGGCCGTGTTCCAGACGCCGGGGGACAAACCGGGGGGGGACGGTCATCGCGGTGCCCGGCTGGGTCACCGTCCTGATGGTGCTCGCCGAACTCGCCGGCGCCGTCACCGCCGCCTGGCTGCTGTTCCCGGCCTGGGCGGCGGTGCTGGTCAGCCTGCTCGCGCTGGCCTGCTGCGGCACCGAACTGCCGCGCTGGCGCCGCCTCTTGGCGGCCTGACCGGCGCCGCCGGAAGGGCGTCCCGCGGGAGTGAGGTCAGGCGGATTCGAGGGGGAGGCCCGCCTGGGCCCAGTCCTCTATGCCCTCGCGGTACTTGCGGACGTCGGTGTAGCCGAGCGCGGTGAGGCGGTCGGCGACCTGGCCGCTGTTGGGGCAGGCCGGGTTGGAGCAGTAGGTGACGATCGCGGCGTCGCGGTCGGGCAGCAGGGTGGGCGCCAGCTCGTCCACGTCGGCGCGGACCAGGGCGATCGCGCCGGGCACGTGCTGCTTGGCGTAGTACTCGCCGCCGAGCGCGTCGATCACGGTCACGGATCCGGTCTCGATCGCCGCGGCCAGCTCGTCCCGGGAAATGAGTGCGGTCATGTTTCTGCCTCCCAGAGATTCGGACTATAGTCCGGTTATGGCTCACGACGATAACGGACCGCAGTCCGGTTCCGCAATCCCCTCGACCGGGCAGCGGCCCGTACCCCTGGAGCTGCTCCGTACCCCGCCGCCCGTCGAACGCGCCGACGCCGCCCGGAACCGGGCCGCCGTGCTGGAGGCGGCCGCCCGACTGTTCGCCGAACACGGGGTGGAGGCGGTCTCGATGGACCAGGTCGCGGCGGCGGCCGGTGTCGGCAAGGGCACCCTGTTCCGGCGCTTCGGCGACAAGGCCGGGCTCGGGGTGGCGCTGCTGGACGCGCGCGAGCGGGAGCTGCAGGAGGCCATCCTGCGCGGGCCGGCACCGCTCGGCCCGGTCGGGTCGGTCGAGCCGGGAGTGGCCCCCGGTGAGCGGCTGGCGGCCTTCGTCGACGCCTACCTGGACTACCTGCTGGAACACCTGGATCTGGTGCGGATGTCCGAGACGGCCGGCCGTGGCGCCCGCTACCGGGTCGGCGCGTACCGGTTCTGGCACCGGCACACGGCGATCCTGCTCGCCGACGCCGGCGCGGCCGACCCCGAGCACGACGCCCACGCCCTGCTCGCGACCCTCGCGGCCGAGCATGTCGCGGCGCTGCTACCGGAGTTGGGGGAGCAGCGGATCCGGGCGGGGGCACTCGGGCTGGCCGCCCGGATCGTGAAGCCGGCCTGAGGGCGTCCCGGCGACGGCGCGGCGCCGTCGTGCCGCGCGAACGTCACCCGCGGGGCGGTGTCAGTGCTGGTCGGAGGCCCGGAAGGCCGGGTAGCCCAGGATGAGGAGCTTCTCGGCGGGGTTGAGGCGGTAGGGGACGATCTTGCCGGTGTCCTCGAAACCGAGCCGCCGGTAGAAGGCCAGCGCCCGCAGATTGCGCTCGTGTACGCCGAGGGTCAACCAGCCCAGGGCGGTGTGCCCCTGGGCGTGGCGGATGCACGCCCTCATCAGCTCGGCGGCGGGGCCGGCGGGCCCGCGGTACCTCGGGGAGACGTAGACCGAGTGGACGTGGACGTGGTCGGGGACGTCCGGGATCGGCCCGACACCCGCGATCCCGACCCAGGCCCCGGCCTCGTCGACGGCCACGAAGGTGGCGCACTCCTCGCTGGTGGCCTCGACGGCGGCCTGCTGCTGCCAGACGTCCTCGGCGAGGGCGACGGTGTCGTCGTAGGAGGAGCTGAACGCCGTCGGCGAGTCGAGCAGTGCCTCCAGCTTGATGGCACGCAGTTCCCGGTGCTCCGTGCTGGTCATTCGGCGGATGACGTAATACATGATCAGACCTTCGCACAGTCGGGTCGGCACCACCGGGTCGGCCGGTCAGCTGCCTGCCGTGACAGTTGTCACGTGGTTCCGGCCACAGGGATCACTGACGCGGGGTCGGCTGGGCGCGCAAGACTGAACGCCTGGCGAACAGGGGGAACAGACATGAGGGTATTGGTGGCCGGGGCCGGAATCGGCGGGCTCTGCCTGGCGCACGGGCTGCTGCGGGCCGGCGTCGACGTACGCGTCCTCGAACGGGAGGACGACCCGCACAGTCGCTACCAGGGTTTCCGGATCGTCCTGAACGGGCCGGGTCTCACCGCTCTGCGCGCCTGCCTGCCGGAGCGGTTGCACCCGTTGCTGGCCGCCGTCACCGGGCCGATGGCGGGGGAGCGGAGGGTGGTCGACGCGCAGCTCCGGGAGGTCCGCAGGCTCGGCGCGGTGGACGAGGGGACGGCCACCGACCGGCATGTGCTGCGCCGGCTGCTGCTGGCCGGGCTCGGCGACCGGGTCGAGTTCGGCAAGGCCGTGGTCGGTTACACCGAGCGGGCGGACGGCACGGTCGAGGCGCGGTTCGGCGACGGCGGCAGCGCGATCGGCGACCTGCTGGTGGGCGCGGACGGCGTGGGCTCGGCGGTGCGCCGCCAACTGCTGCCCGAGGCCGAGGTGGTCACCGTCCCCGGCAACTCCGTCCTCGGCCGCACCCCGCTCACCGAGCGGTTCGCCGCGCTGGTGCCGGGCTTCGGCACCGTGGTGGCAGGTGCCGGGGTGAGCATGCTGCTCGGCCGGATGGAGTTCCGCCGGCCGCCACGGCTCGCGGCCGAAGAGCTCGCGCCCGACATCCGACTGCCCGACACCGCGAGCTATCTGCGCTGGGTGGTGATGCTCCCCGGCCTCGCCCCGGCCGAGCCGAAGGACTGGGCAGGCATCCGTGGCGACCTGCTCGCCCTGCTGGACGGTTGGCATCCGGACCTCGTCGACCTGGTCCGCGGCGCCGACGTGGTCAACAGCTCGGCCCTGACCGTCCGTTACGCCAAGCCCGTACCGCACTGGGGCGGCACCCGCCGGGTCACCCTGCTCGGGGACGCGATCCACCCCATGCCGCCGAGCGGCGGCCAGGGCGCCAACACGGCGCTGCGTGACGCCGAGCTGCTTAGCCGTTCGCTCGCCGCCGTCCAGCGGGGTGAGGCCGAACTCCCGGCCGCCGTCGAGGAGTACGAGCGGCGGATGCTCGATCACGGCTTCGCCGCCGTGGCCGAGAGCCTGGAGCGGCTCCCGGACTTCACGCCCGCGCGGTAGCGCACCCGAGGGCGAGGCGGAGATCCTCGTGCGGTCCCGAGCGGCGGCCTCCGGGGAACGCGGGACGGCGGGGGACCCGTCGGTGGTGCGGGTGCGATCTCCGGTCGGATCGAGCGGCGGCCGATGACCGCCGCCGGCGGGATCCTCAAGCGTGAACTCACATGACGGACCGTCTCGCGCCCGTGCGGTGTGCCTTCCGGGGTGGCTTCCCAATGTGATCTAGATTGCCCGGACATGAGCGAAAATGTCGGAATCAGCCGTCGATCGGTGCTCAAGGCGATCCCCCTAGCCGTCCTCCTGGAGGCATCCTCGGGGATCCTCGAGCGCCGGCGAGCGGTGGCAGCGCCGGCGCGGACGGGGGTGCGGAAGCGGTTCCCGCAGCCCGTCGCCGTCCGGACCTCGCGGGCGGTGCCCGGCCGGGCGTCCGAGGTGCTCGAGCAGACGCTCGACGTACGGTTCACGGACCTCGCCGTCCCGGGCTACGGGCTGGTCACCACGCGTACCTACAACGGGGCGATCCCCGGGCCGACCCTGAAGGTGCGCGGCGGGGACACCCTGCGGCTGACCCAGATCAACGGCCTGCCGCCCAACCAGCCCTTCGACGGCGACCACAACCGGCCGCACCACCTCAACAGCTTCAACCTGCACACCCACGGCCTGCACGTCTCCCCGTCCGGGGACGCCGACAACGTCCTGCGGGAGTTCGCCCCGCGCACGGCCGACGAGGTCGACGCCGGCGCCCCGGAGCCGCAGTACGTGACCACCGTCGAGGTGCCGGCCGACCACCCGGCCGGCACCCACTGGTACCACCCGCACCTGCACGGGGCCACGGCCGTGCAGATCGTCGGGGGGATGGCGGGGGTCCTGATCGTCGAGGGCGACATCGACGAGGTGCCCGAGGTCAAGGCGGCCGCCGACATCGTCGTCTGCATCAACGAACTCCGGCTCAAGGACGGCAAGGTCCCCGACTTCACCTCCGGCGGCGCCCTGACCGCCGTCCCGCCCACCCTCACCGTCAACGGCGAGGTCAACCCGACCATCAGGCTGCGCCCGGGCGAGGTGCAGCGCTGGCGGCTGGTGGCCGCGACCGCCTTCACCGCGCTGCCGCTGCGGCTCACCGGCGATGGGCAGAACCTCACCTTCCACCAGATCGCGCAGGACGGCGTGACCTTCCCGGCCACGGTCGCCGCCGACACGGTGAGCCTGGCCATGGGCAACCGCGCCGACGTGCTGGTCCGGGGCGGCGACCCCGGTAGGTACGAACTGCGGGCCGACGGGGTGTCCGAGTCGCTGATGACCGTCGAGGTGACGGGCGAGCCCGTCGAACCGCCGATGGACCTGCCGACCGCGCTGCCGGCCGGCAAGCCGTTCCTCGACGAGAACGAGATCGCCAACCCCGACGCGGACCGCGAGGTGGTCTTCCACGTCGACCCGCGGGCCTTCGACGGGCCGTTCCCCAACGCCTTCCGCGTCCTGGGCACCAACGCGACCCCCGCGGCCGACCCCGACGGCGACCTCACCCGGGACCCGGCCTACGGCCTGTTCGATCCCGGCTACGTCAACCACGCCCTGCCGCTCGACACGGTCGAACGGTGGACCGTCCGCACCGACGAGACCAGGCCGGCCTTCAACCATCCCTTCCACCTGCACACCAACCACGTCCTGGTCACCCACCGCAACGGCGAGCGGGTCGACCCGCCGGTCTGGCAGGACACCGTCGGGCTGGCCGGAGGTGAACCCGGGGACAAGGTCACCTTCCTGGTCAGGTACGAGGACTTCACCGGCAGGACGGTCGCCCACTGCCACCAGCTCCAGCACGAGGACCTCGGCATGATGCAGACCGTCGAGTACGTCGATCCGCGGCAGCGGGGCCGCTGACCCCGGCGTCAGTCGCCCCCGAGTTCAGCCAGCAGCTCCGGGCCCGACCACGGCCGCGCGGCGCCCGGACCCGCCCGCTCGGCCTCGCGGACCAGCGCGGCCAGGCGGGCGTTGGCCGGGGCCGACAGGCCGTGCCGCCCGGCGAGCGCGATCACCTCGCCCTGGAGCGAGTCGATCTCGGTCGGGCGGCCACGCCGCAGGTCCTCCCACATGGACGAGCGGGCATGAGCGTCGATCCGCAGGCTGGCGGCGGCCAGCCTGCGGAAGAGCGCGTCCGGCAGCCCGAGCACCCCGGGCATCCACCCCGGCGGCACCGGGCCCAGCCGGGCGGGCCTGACACCCGCCGCCCGGAAGGCGGCGAGCGCCTCCCGCTGGCACCGGGCCAGACAGGCGCGGTACGCCCGGGCGCCCAGCTGCTCGCGCAGCGGCAGTCCGGACAGGGCGTTCACCGCGTTGTTGAGGTTCATCAGCAGCTTCGCGGCCTGCACGGCGGGCATGTCCGGGTGCAGCGCCAGGCTGAGCCCGCCGGCCCGGGCCGCCGCCGCGAACGGTCCGGCCGCCGGGGTGTCCTCGACCATCAACGCACCGCCGCTGCCCTGGTGGACGGCGGCCGGCCCGCTGCGCAGCACGTTGTACGGGACCATCCCGGCGAGCACCCGGTGGCCCGGCAGCTCCGCCCGCAGCACCTCGGGGTTGTGCAGACCGTTCTGGAAGCTGATCACCACCGCTTCCGGTGCCAGGTGTCCGGCCAGTTCGCGGGCGGCCGCCCGGGTGTCGGCGGACTTGACGGTCACCAGCACGTAGTCCGCCCGCGCGGTGGCGGCCGCGTCGGTGGCCGTGGTGAGCTCCCGGACCTGCCGCTGCGCCCCGCCGGGGCCGGTCAGCGTCAGCCCGTCCCGTTCGATCGCCGCCATCGCGGCCGGCCGGCCGACCAGGGTGACGTCGGCGACGGCGGCCAGCATGCCGCCGAGGTGGCAGCCGATGCTTCCGGCACCGAAGACCGCGATCCGCGGTTCCTTGTTCATGCGTCGCGTCCTTCGTGTGCGCGGCTCAGGGCTTGCTTCGAACCCGCGTCGTTCGTTCGGCAGGCGGGAGTTCGACGACAGGCCCGACGGTCAGTCCACCAGGTTCGGGTCGGTCGCGCTGATCTGCTCGAACAGCGGCTGCGCCTGGAACCAGCCGGCCAGGCTGCTGCCGACCTGTCCACGGGTGATCAGCGCCGTCTCCCGGTCGATCCGCTTCGGGGTGCCGGCCGCCATCGCCAGCAGCTGGGCCTGGCAGGAGCGCTCCATGGTGACGAACCACCAGACCGCCTCGGCGACCGACTGGCCGACCGTCAGCAGGCCGTGGTTCTGCAGGATCACCGCCTTGTGCGCGCCGAGCGCGGTCGCGATCCGCTTGCCCTCGTCGACCTCGTTGACGACGCCGCGGTAGTCGCTGTACAGCCCGTGGTCCTCGAAGAAGGCGCAGGCGTCCTGGGTCAGCGGGTCCAGCGGGATGCCGAGACTGGAGAAGGCCTTTCCGTGCAGCGAGTGGGCGTGGGCGGCCGCGATCGCGTCCGGGCGGGCGGCGTGCACCTGGGAGTGGATCACGAACGCGGCCCGGTTCACCGGCCGGTTGCCGTGCAGCAGGGTGCCCTCGTGGTCGACCAGGATCAGGTCCGAGGCCTTGATCATGCTGAAGGGCATCCCGAACGGGTTCACCCAGAAGCGGTCGGGGTGCTCCGGGTCGCGCACGGTGATGTGCCCGGCCACCCCTTCGGAGAAGCCGAACCGGCCGAACAGTCGGAAGCCTGCGGCGAGTTGTTCCTTGCGGTACCGGCGCTCCGCCTCGACCGAGTCGAAGCCGGGCGGCAGCGGCAGGGTGACGCCGGCCGGCAGCGGTCCGACGGCGGCGGCGAGCGAGGCGGGCAGCGGGGCGCCGGTCCCCGAGGGGGTAGGGATGCTCATGGCCCCAGAAGATACAATGATGCATCCGATACGCCAATGCATCCGATTGGCCGTTCTTCGAGTGAACCGGGACGCCACCGATGCCCAAGGGTGAGACCAAGCGCCGTCCGCGCACCCGTGCGGCCCTGCTCCAGGCGGCACTGGAGACCTTCGCCGAGTACGGGTTCCGCGCCGCCACCATCGAGCAGATCTGTGAGCGGGCCGGCTACACCCGTGGCGCGTTCTACTCCAACTTCAGCAGCAAGGAGGAGCTCTTCCTCGCGCTGTTCGACGCGCACAGCGAGCAGGTCGTCCAGCGGATGACCGAGCTGGTCGACTCGATCGCCACCGAGGACCTCACCGTGCAAGCCCTGGTCGACGTCCTCTGCGAGATCGAACCGGCCGAACGCGACTGGTACCTGGTCACCACCGAGTTCACCCTGCACGCCATCCGCGACCCCCAGGCCGCCTGGGTGCTCGCCCAGCACGATGCCCGGCTGCGCGCCCAACTCGCCCGTGCCCTCACCGATCACCTGGCCCGCGCCGGTCGCACCCTCACCGTGGAAGCCGACGAACTCGCCCGGCTGTTGATCGCCATCCGTGAGGGCGGTCTGGCCCAGAGCTACGTCGAGCCCGACCGGTTGCCGCCCGGCCGACTCGAACGACGCTTCCTGGAACCGCTCTTGACGGCGCTGACCATGGAGTCCCGCACGCCCTGACGAGGTGGACGGTTCGGCGTCGGGGGACCAGGGTGTTGTGTGAAGCTGTGTAATTCAGTTCAGTCTCAAGCATGTTCGGGCACTCGCTTGACACCTACTGTGCACTCTTGACCATTGAGTGAGCAGAAGTGAACTGGTAGGGTCCTGCGGCGCACACCACCCCGACCCCCGTTGAACGGTGGCATGCCCATGCTCATATTCAGGCGCTCACACCCACCCCGCCCCCACGGCATCCTGGTCGCCGTGGTGGCCGTGCTGTGCGGACTGCTCGGCACCGCCCCCGTCGTCCACGCGGCGGCACCCCCGGGCGGCACGCTCTCGGCGGCCCACCGAACGGTCACCTGGCAGTCCCCGACCTATCCGAGCGGCTCGGTGCCCGACCCCAAGCACTGCCCGACCGCGGCCGCCGACCCGCAGGGCAAGGTCTGCGACCGCTTCGACCTCACCGTCGACGTCCCGCCCGGTTACTGGCAGGACAACCCCGACGGCGGAGTCCCGGTCTCCATCAGCTGGCCCGACCCGGCCATGGAGTTCGACCTCTACGTCTACGACAACACCGGCCGGAAGGTCGCCGAGGACGCGTCGGGCGCCGACCCCGCCTCCGCCGTGATCCCGAACGCCTCGGGGACCTACCAGGTCCTGGTCGTGCCCTACAACGTCACCAACTCCTCCTACACCGCCACCGCCCTGCTGACCCAGCCCACCACGGTCGGCGACGCCACCGGCATCGCCCGCGACGGCGACGGCTACCTGATCCAGGCCGGCGCCGCCAAGGCCAGGGTCGACTTCAGCACCGAGGACACCTTCCGGCTGCAGTTCGCCCCGGACGGCACCTTCACCGCCCCGCCCGTCGGCGAGATGATCGCGACCGCCCCGCCGACCCTGAAGACCGTCCGGCAGAGCGACGAGGGCGACTACTGGGCGATCAGCTCCGAGCACCTGACGCTGCGCGCCTACAAGCACCCGCTGCGCTTCGCGCTGTACGCCGAGGACGACGGCAAGCCCGTCTGGCAGGAGACCCGCGGCCTGACCTGGACGCAGACCTCGATGGCCCAGACCCTGGCCCGCGGGCCCCAGGAGCAGTTCTACGGCGCCGGCGAGCAGAACGGCTCCTTCTCGCACCGCGGCCGGACCGTCCACGCCGCCAACGACTACAACTGGAACGAGGGCGGCTTCAACAACTCTCAGCCCTTCTACCTCTCCTCGGCCGGCTACGGCGTCTTCCGGCACACCTACGCCCCCGGCACCTACACCTTCGACGACCCGGTCACCACCGCCGAACGCGAACGCCGCTTCGACGGCTACTACTTCTACGGCCCGGACCTGAAGACGGTCATCGGCGCCTACACCGACCTGGTCGGCAAGCCCTTCATGCCGCCGGTCTACGGCCTGGAGCCCGGCGACTCCGACTGCTACCTGCACAACGCCAACCGCGGTGAACGGCACACCCTGGACGCCCTCAAGGTCGCCGACGGCTACACCGCCAACCAGGACCCGCTGGGCTGGATGCTGGTCAACGACGGCTACGGCTGCGGCTACGAGGACCTCCGGCAGACCGGCCAGGGCCTGCGCGACCAGCACGCCCAGCTGGGCCTGTGGACCTCGACCGGCCTGCCCAACCAGAACGAGGAGGTCAAGGCCGGCGTCCGGGTGCGCAAACTCGACGTCGCCTGGGTCGGCCCCGGCTACAAGTTCGCCCTCGACGGCTGCCAGAAGGCGTACGACGGCATCCAGGCGAACAGCGACGCCCGCGGCTTCGTCTGGCTGCCGGTCTCCTGGGCCGGCGCCCAGCGCTGCGGCGTGCTGTGGAGCGGCGACCAGAAGGGCACCTACGACTACGTCCGCTGGCAGATCCCCACCTACGCCGGGGCGACCATGTCCGGCATCGCCTACAACACCGGGGACGTCGGCGGCATCTTCGGCAACGACCCCAAGGCGGCGACCCGGGACCTGGAGTGGAAGACCTTCATCCCGACCATCATGACCATGGACGGCTGGGCCGCCGGCGACAAGCAGCCCTGGCGCGCGGGCGAACCGTACACCTCGATCAACCGGCGCTACCTGCAGCTGAAGGAACGTCTGCTGCCCTACCTGTACACCCTCGCCGCCCAGGCCCACCAGAGCGGCGTCGGCGCGGTGCGGCCGCTGGTCCTGGAGTACCCGGACGACCCCAACACCTGGGGTGACGCGGCCAAGTACGAGTTCCTGAGCGGCAAGGACTTCCTGGTCGCCCCGGTCTACGACGACTCCGCCACCCGCAACGGCATCTACCTGCCCGAGGGCACCTGGGTGGACTACTGGACCGGCAGGACCTACCAGGGGCCGACCACGCTCAACGGCTACCAGGCGCCGCTCGACACCCTGCCGCTGTTCGTCCGGGCCGGCGCCGTCGTGCCGATGTGGCCCAAGGGCACGCTGTCCTGGCAGACCCGCGACACCGGCCGGCTCGACTACGACATCTACGCCCAGGGCACGTCCTCCTACACCCTGTACGAGGACGACGGCACCACCCGCGGCCACGAGCAGGGCGCGTCCGCGACCCAGGACGTCAAGGTCCGCTCGGTGGGCCGGGGCCACGGCATGACCACCGTCGAGGTCGGGCCGAGCGTCGGCGACTACACCGGCAAACCGGCGAGCCGCGCCTACGAGTTCACCGTGCACACCGGCGCAGGCCCCGGCGCGGTGCTGCTCGACCACCGGCCGCTGGACGGCTTCGACTCGCAGGCGGAGCTGGACGCGGCCGCCTCGGGCTGGTGGTACGACGAGGCCGCCGGCGTGGTGCACGTGAAGACGCCGCAGCGGTCCACCGGCAGCACCTTCTCACTGCTCCTGGCGGGAGCCGGCGCCATCGAGGGCTGACCTCGGCCCAAGCCACGGGGACGGGGGCCGTTGCCCCCGTCCCCGTTCGCACACGTGCCCCTGGAGGATCACGTGTCCCGAGGCTCACGGCCCGGGGCTACACTCCGTCCATGCTCAAAGCTGATCGCGCAGCCCGGATCCTGTCCCACATCGCGGAGGTGGGCAGTGCCGACGTGCACGCGCTCGCCGATCTGCTGCGCGTGTCGGGCGCGACGGTCCGTCGCGACCTCCAGGAACTGCACGACCAGGGGCTCCTGCACCGCACCCGCGGCGGTGCGGTGAGCGGGGCCGTCAACCTTGAACTCCCGCTGCGGCACCGCAGCGAGAAGCAGCAGGAGGAGAAGCGCCGGATCGCCCGGGTGGCCGCCGAGCTGGTGCCGGACGGCGCCGTGGTGGGCCTGACCGGCGGCACGACCGCCACCGAACTGGCCCGGGTGCTGGGCGAACGGGGCAAGGTCACGGTGGTCACCAACGCCGTGAACATCGCGGCCGAGCTGATCGTACGTCCGGAGATCCGTCTGGTGGTGATCGGCGGCATCGCCCGCTCGGCCAGCTACGAACTCGTCGGCCCGGCCGCGGACAGCATGCTCCAGCGCTACCACCTCGACCTCGCCTTCATCGGCGTGGACGGCCTGACGGTGCAGGAGGGCTGCACCACCCACGACGAGATGGAGGCCCAGACCGACCGCGCGTTCCTGGGCAGCAGCGCGCGGTCGGTCGTACTGGCGGACCGCACCAAGATCGGCAGGGTCACCTTCGCCTCGATCTGCCCGCTCACCGAGGTCCACGACCTGGTGACGGACTCCGGGATCTCCGACGAGCAGGAGCGGGCCATCGCCGACACCGGGGTGCGGGTGCTCCGGGCCTGAGCGGCCGCCTCACCGTCCTGGCGTCGCGGCATCCCGGAGCCGGGCGGCCGCCCCCTCCGGGCTCACATCGGTGACGAACGCGTCCAGCCCGGACTCCACGCCGGCCAGGTACTTGAGCTTGCCCGGGGCCCGCCGGATGGTGAACAGCTCCAGGTGCAGCGCCAGTTCACCACCGCCCTCGGCGGGAGCCTGGTGCCAGGCCGCGATGTACGGGGTCCGGTTGGGCGCCGCGCCGGGCGCGGCGGGGAACAGCGCGTCGAATCGGCGTAGCAGGTCGAGGTAGAGGCCGGGGAACTCGGCGCGTTCGGCCTCGTCGAGCGCGGTGAGGTCGGCGACCCGGCGCTTGGGGTAGAGGTGGACCTCGTAGGGCCAGCGCGCGGCGAACGGCACGAAGGCGACCCAGTGCTCGCCCCGGAGGACCAGTCGCTCGGGGGAGCCCCGCTCGGCGGCGAGGAGGTCCTCGAAGAGGTTCCGTCCGGTGCGCGCCCGGTGCTCCTCGGCCCGGACGATCATCTTGGCGGTGCGCGGGGTGATGAAGGGGAACGCGTAGATCTGGCCGTGCGGGTGGCCCAGCGTGACCCCGATCTCCTCGCCCCGGTTCTCGAAGCAGTACACCTGCCGCACCCCGGGCAGGGCGGACAGCTCCGCCGTACGGTCGGTCCAGGCGTCCAGCACCAGTCGCGCCTTGGCCTCGTCCAGGTCCGCGAAGGAGGCGTCGTGGTCGGAGGTGAAGCAGACCACCTCGCAGCGGCCGGCCGCCGGCCGAACGGTGTGCAGCAGGCCCTCGTGGGCCGCCACGTGCTCGGCCGACCCCAGGGCGAGCGAGGGGAAGCGGTTCTCGAACACCGCCACCTCGTAGTCGGCCGCCGGGATCTCGCTGAGCCGGCCGTCCCGGGAGGGGCACAGCGGGCACTCGCCGGCGGGCGGGTGGTAGGTGCGCTGCTGGCGGTGGGCGGCCACCGTGACCCAGTCGCCGAGCACCGGGTCGAGCCGGATCTCGGAGAAGCTCACCGCGGGCTCCAGGGGGCGTTCGTCCCGGGCGTCGCGCGCCGCTCCCGGCTCCCGGTCGTAGTAGACGAGCTCGCGGCCGTCGGCCAACTTGCTGGCGGTCTTGTGCACCGCTGTTCTCCTTCGTCTGTGACATCGGCCCGCCCGGTCAAACAGAATCAAACAGATACTACCGGTTGCCAACATGGCCGGTCTATGGCCGACGACTCTCGGTCGGGCCCTCTTGGGGCAGGTGGGCTTGGACATGCGAATGTGTTGACCGCGAGACCCGATCATGTTTGATTATGTCGGAATTGGCATTCCTCTCCCCCGCGCACTGGAGCTGAGCAGATGATCGACGAGGCCGCCACCACCTTCGAGGCCGTCCACGGCGGCCGACCGACCGGCGTGTGGGCCGCTCCCGGCCGGGTGAACCTGATCGGCGAGCACACCGACTACAACGACGGCTTCGTCCTGCCCGTCGCCCTTCCGCACACCACCCGGGTCACCGCCCGCCGCCGGGAGGACGGACGACTGCGGCTGTACAGCGCCCAGGGCGACGGCACCATCACCGACCTGTCGCTGGACGGCCTGACCCCCGGCGTCGTCGCGAGCTGGGCCGGCTACCCGGTCGGCGTCTTCTGGGCCCTCGCCGACGCGGGCCACCCGGTCGGCGGGGCCGACCTGTTCATCGACAGCGACGTGCCGGCCGGGGCCGGACTCTCCTCCTCCGCCGCCCTGGAGTGCGCGACGGCCGCGGCCCTGAACGACCTGTACGAGCTGGGCCTGGCCGCACCCGAACTCGCCCTGCTCGCCCAGCGGGCCGAGAACGCCTTCGTCGGCGTGCCCTGCGGCGCGATGGACCAGATGGCCTCCGCCTGCTGCACGGACGGCGCCGCGCTGTTCCTCGACACCCGGACCCTGGAGCAGCGGCACGTACCGCTCGACCTTGCGGCGGCGGGCCTGCGGCTGCTGGTGATCGACACCCGGGTCAAGCACGACCTCGGCGACGGCGCCTACGCCGCCCTGCGAGCCGGCTGCGAGCGCGCCGCCGAGCTGCTCGGGCTGCCCGCGCTGCGCGACCTCGCCGTCGCCGACCTGGCCCCCGCGCTGGACCGGCTGCCCGGTGAACTCCGGCCGCTGGTGCGGCACGTGGTGACCGAGAATCGCCGCGTCCTGGAGACCGTCGAGCGGCTCGACCGCGGCGGGATCGCCGCGCTGGGCCCGATCCTGACGGCCGGGCACGCCTCGCTGCGCGACGACTTCCGGGTGTCCTGCGCCGAGACGGACCTCGCGGTGGAGGCCGCCGTCGCCGCCGGGGCGCTGGGGGCCCGGATGACCGGCGGCGGCTTCGGCGGGTCCGTCATCGCGCTGGTCGCGGCCGGGGACGTCACGGCGGTCTCGGACGCGGTGCGGTCCGCCTTCGGCTCGGCGGGCTTCGCCGCGCCGGTGGCGTTCACCGCCGTGCCCTCGGCGGGGGCACGGCGGGTGGCCTGAGTCTCAGCCGGCGGCCGGGACGACGAGGAGCTCGCCGACCGCGTCGGCGAGCACCCCGCGGGCGGTCGCCGGGAGGGCGTCGTCGGTGACGAAGCAGTCGACCTCCTCCAAGGTCGCGAAGCTGCTGAGCCCGACGACGCCCCACTTGGTGTGGTCCGCGACCACGACCGTGCGGCGCGCCGAGGCGATCAGGGCCCGATTGGTCTGCGCCTCGGCCAGGTTGGGCGTGGTGAGACCGGCCTGCTCGTGCACCCCGTGCACGCCCAGGATCAGCAGGTCCACATGGAGCGAGCGGATGGTCTGATCGGCCAGGGCGCCCACCAGAGCGGCCGAGCGGGTGGGCGAACCGCCGGTCAGCAGCAGCGACGGGACGGCCTCGCCGCGGTCGCGGCTGGCTGTCCAGAGCAGGTCGGCGATCGGCAGGGAGTTGGTCACGACCGTCAGTTGCGGGATCTCCAGCAGCCGGGCGGCGACCGCGTAGGTCGTGGTACCGGCGGACAGGGCCACCACGCTGCCCGGCTCCACCAGCTTGACGGCGGCGTCCGCGAGCGCGGCCTTGGTGGCCTCCTCCAGCCCGGACTTGGCGTCGAACCCCGGCTCGTACGTGCTCGCGGTCCCGGTCGCCATCGCCCCGCCGTGCACCTTCTGCACGGCGCCCTGGCGCGCCAGTGCGTCCAGGTCACGACGGATGGTCATGTCCGACACGCCGAACTGCTCGACCAGCTCCGCGACGCGCACGGCGCCGGCCCGGCGGATCGCCTCCAGGATCAGCGCCTGGCGCTGGGGGGCGAGCAACATCTGGTCAGCCACAAAGGCCCTTTCGGTCGAACGGGTGCCCGATTCGCTTCCGCACTGTCCGGCAGACTAACCCTAAACGGCCCGGTAACGGCGTACGCACGGCTGCCGCTGGTCAGCCGCACGGGGCGGAACCGCCGGGCCGGGAGCCGGACCGCCGGTGCTGCGGGCGGGAGCAGTACCGGCGATCGGGCGGCCGGCCCCGCACAGCGTGAGGTCAGGCCGGCAGCCCGACCGCGCGTTCACGGTTGCGGCGCTGCTGGATGACGACGGCGGCGACCAGCAGGGAGCCCTGGGCGACGTTCTGCCAGAAGGCGTTGATGCCCTGGACGGTGAGGCCGTTCTGCAGCGCGCCGAGCAGCGCCACGGCGAGCAGGGTGCCGCCGATGCTGCCCTTGCCGCCCTTGAGGGCGCAGCCGCCGAGGGCGGCGGCGGTGATCGACTGGAGTTCCAGGCCCTCGCTGCCGGAGACGGGCTGGCCGCTGCCGGTGCGTGCGGTGAGGAGGACGCCGGCGAGGGCGGCGACGGTGCCGGAGAGGGCGTAGGCGGCGATCAGGTACTTGTTGAGGTTGATGCCGGCCAGGCGGGCGGCGGTGTCGTTGCCGCCGATGGCGTAGATGTTCCGGCCGATGTCGGTGTAGGTGAGGAGGGCGTGGACGGCGGCCGCGGTGAGGATGAGCAGCCAGACCATGGTGGGCAGCCCGGCGATCTTGCCTCGGCTGAGGAAGACGAAGACCGGGTCGCCCAGCACGTAGCCCTGGGCGCGGCCGTCCGAGACCAGCTGGGCGACGCCCTTGTAGGCGGCCAGCCCGGCGAGGGTGGCGATGGTCGGGTTGACCCGGCCGTAGATGATGACGATGCCGTTGAACAGGCCGATGCCGGCGCCGATGGCGAGCGCGGCCCCGATGCCGAGGAAGGGGCTGTTGCCGGTGGAGGTGAAGACCATGGCGCTGGTGACGGAGGCCAGGCCGGCCTGGGAGCCGACCGAGATGTCGAGGCCGCCGCAGATGATCACGACGGTCTGGACGACGGCCAGCAGGCCCGAGATGGTGGCGGCCTCGGCGATGACCTGGATGTTGTCCCAGCCCGCGAAGTTGGGGTTGAGCGTGCCGAAGAGGGCGACGACGGCGATGAGGGCGCCGATCAGGCTGAGGTTCTGCCCGCCGATCGCGGCGAGCAAGGCACGCGGGCCGCCGGACCGGCCGGCCCCCGGCCGGGCTTCCGGCAGCTGGGCGCTGGGGGAGGTGGTGGCGGTCATCGGGTGTCCTTAGCGGTGTTCGGCCCGGTCGGTGCGTGGGCGGTGGTGCCGACGGTGGGGGCGGTGGCGAGGTCGCCCATGGCGAGGTCGTCGGCCATGGCGAGGGCGAGGACGGCCTCCTCGGTGGCCTGGTCGCGGCTGAGTTCGCCGGTGGTGCGGCCGTTCTGCATCACCACGATCCGGTCGGCGAGGCCGAGGACTTCCGGCAGTTCGGAGGAGATGACCAGGACGGCGGTGCCCTCGCGGGCGAGGTCGGCGATGATCTGGTAGATCTCGGCCTTGGCGCCGATGTCCACGCCGCGGGTCGGTTCGTCCAGGATCAGCAGGTCGGGTTTGCGGGCGAGCCAGCGGGCGAGGACGACCTTCTGTTGGTTGCCGCCGGACAGCGTGCGGACCTCCGCCTCGACGGAGGGGGCCCGGACCCGCAGCCGGTCGGCGTACTCCTGTGCGAGCGCCTTCTCCTGGCGCTGCCTGACGAACCGCCAGCGGCGCAGCCGGCCCAGGCTGACCAGGGAGGTGTTGTCGCGGATGGTGCGCTGCAGGAACAGGGCCTGGGCCTTGCGCTCCTCGGGGGCCAGGCCGATGCCGGCGGTGATGGCGGCGCGGGGGTCGCGCAGTCGCAGGACCTCGCCGTTGAGCTCGACGGTTCCGGAGCGGACGGGGGCGTCGCCGGCCAGGGCGAGGGCGAGTTCGGAGCGTCCGGCGCCGATCAGTCCGGCGAGGGCGACGACCTCCCCGGCGTGGACGCGCAGGCTGATGTCGCTGACGTCGTCGGTGGTGAGGCCCCGGACGTCCAGGACGACCCGGTCAGTGGCGACCTGCTGGCGCACGAAGAGGGCGGAGAGGTCCCGGCCGACCATGAGCTTCACCAGTGCGCTCTCGTCCGTGGTCGCGGCCCGGACGACCCCGGCGACCTGGCCGTCGCGCAGCACCGCGATGCCGTCGGCGAGTTGGAAGATCTCCTTCATCCGGTGCGAGACGTAGATGACCGCGATGCCCTCGTCGCGCAGCCTCCCGATCAGCGCGAACAGGGCCTCGACCTCGTGTTCGGAGAGGGAGGAGGTCGGCTCGTCGAAGGCGATCGCGCGCGGCCGGACGGCGCCGGTCAGGGCCCGCAGGATCTCGACCAACTGGCGTTGGGCTGCGGTGAGTTCGGAGCCGAGAAGATCGGGGTCGAGGACCTTGTCGAAGCCCAGACGGTGCAGGTCCGCGGTGATCCGGCGGCGCAGCTCGGCGCGGTCGAGGCGGCGCATCCCGGTGCGGGGCAGCGATCCGGCGTAGACGTTCTCGGCGACCGAGACATGGGGGATGATCTCGGGTTCCTGCGGGATGATCCGGATCCCGGCGCGCCGGGCGTCCTGCGGGGAGTGCAGGTCGAGGGCCTCGCCGTCCAGCAGGACCCGGCCCGCGGTGGGGCGGTGGTCGCCGGTGAGGATGCGCAGCAGGGTGGACTTGCCGGCGCCGTTCTCGCCCATCAGGGCGGTGACCTGGCCGGGCGGGAAGGTGAGGGTGACGTCGCTCAGCGCCTGGACGGTGCCGAAGCGCTTGGACACCCCCTCGGCGCTCAGACCGGGCGATGCGCCGGGCGCGGAGCCGGTGGAGCTGCCGGGGGGTGGGGCGGGGACGGGTTCAGGTGCGGTCATCGGGGCCTCGTTGGCGGCGCGGGGGTACGGTCTTCGAAGGACGCGGGCCGGTGCGGCGGTTCGGAGTCGCCCGCCGCACCGGTGGCCGGACGCGGTGTCAGCTGCAGGACACGCCGGCGGACTGCCAGCTGGTGGCGTCGACCATCTTGGTGGGGGCGAAGGCCTCCTTCGGGAAGTCCTTGCCGTTCTTGAGCTTGTCGAACATGGTCTGCACCGCGAGGGCGCCGACGTCCTTGCCGTTGATGAACAGGGCGGCCTTCATGCCGGAGGGCTTGCCGGCGGCCCAGTCCTTGCAGGCCAGGTAGGCGCCCAGGCCGACGCCGTCGATGTCGTTCGGGGCGACCCCGGCGTTCTGCAGGGCGGTGACGGCGCCCTGGACGTTCTCGTCGTTGCAGCCCCAGGTCACCCAGTGCTTGACGCCCGGGTTGGCGGTGATGGTGGCGGCGACCTTGTCCTGGGCGCCGGTCGGGGTGTTGTCGGTGGCGACGTCGATGGCCTGCACACCCGGCACGGCCTGGTCGAAGGCCTCCTTCGCGGCCTTCACGCGGTCGCCGCAGACGGTGACGTCCTGCTTCCAGGCGGAGATGATCCGGGTGTCCGCCGGGTTCCAGCCGGCCTTCTTGAACTCCTCGGCGGCGCGCTGGCCGACCTGCTGGCCCATCTGCTGGCCGGAGAAGCCGATCCGCGGCACCAGGTCGGTGGCCGCGCACTGCGCGGGGGAGGGTCCGCCGGCGCAGACCTGGTCGTCGGAGGTGAGCAGCGCGGCCTTGGCGTCCCGGGCGGTCTGGACGACCTGGGGGCCCACCGCGGGGTCGGGCACCACGATGATCAGGCCGTTGCTCTTCTGCGCGATCGCGGACTGCACCTCGCTGACCGTCTTGTTGGCGTCGTTGCCGAGGTTGACGACCTTCAGGTCGGCGCCGAGTTCGGCCGCCTTGGCCTTCGCGCCCGCGGCCTCGTCCACGAAGTACTGCTGATCCCCCTGCTTCTGCAGGTAGGTGATCGAGATCTTGCCGGACACCGGCGCCACCGAGGCGTCGCCGCCGGAGGAGGTCTGTCCGGTGGAACACGCGGTCAGGCCGAGGACGGCGGCGAGGCCGAGCGCGGCGGTCTGGGCCAGGCGGCTACGGACGGAGGGGTGCATGGTGGGGGCTCCTGAGGGTGTTGGACCGGCCGACTAGAAGCAACACAACCGATCAAAAAACATCGCAATCAAACGCGATGAGGTACAAGGGAAACGCCCGGTTCATGCGTGCGTCAAGCGTTGGACGCTTCGCCCGCCGGATTCGAAACCGTCTCGTTATGCCCGTGCCCTGGATGTCTCGACGGTCCGTCACTTTGGCCCTGGTCGAGTGTCAGGTCTGTTGGAAGTTGTTGACCGATGCTTCGTCAAGCCGCATGATTTGGCGCGATCAATCACAATCCCCCACTCTCACCCATCGTTGGAGACACCCATGGGCCTCCGATACTTATCACGAACATGCCAGGCTGCCGGTGCGATCCTGCTCCTGCTGCTCGGTTCGTCCACCGCCCACGCCGCCGCACCGGCCACCCCGGCCGCCACCCCGGCCACCGTGTCCACCGCCATCACCGTCGACGGCACCAAGCCGGGCCTGACCTTCGACGGGGTCGGCGCCATCTCCGGGGGCGGCGGCAACTCCCGACTGCTGGTCGACTACCCGGAGCCGCAGCGCAGCCAGCTGCTCGACTACCTGTTCAAGCCCGGCTACGGCGCCTCACTGCAGGTGCTCAAGCTGGAGATCGGCGGCGACACCAACTCCACCGACGGCGCCGAGCCCAGCATCGAGCACACCGCCGGCACCGTCGACTGCGGTCAGGGCTACGAGTGGTGGCTGGCCGAACAGGCCAAGGCCCGCAACCCCGGGATCAAGCTCTACGGCCTGTCCTGGGGCGCCCCGGGCTGGATCGGCAACGGCGACTTCTGGTCCCAGGACACCGTCGGCTACCTGATGAACTGGATGGGCTGCGCGGAGCAGCGCCACCTGGCGATCGACTACCTCGGCGGCTGGAACGAGCGCGGCTTCGACAAGAGCTGGTACGAGAACCTCAAGAGCACCCTGGTGGCCAAGGGCTACGCCACCAAGGTGGTCGCCGCCGACGACGGCTGGAACGTGGCCGACGCCATGACCACCGACCCGGCGTTCAAGAACGCGGTCGACATCGTCGGCGTCCACTACCCGTGCGGCTACCTCGGCGCCTTCAACTCCTGCCCCAGCACCGCGAACGCCCAGTCCCTGGGCAAGCCGCTGTGGGCGAGCGAGAACGGCTCCGAGGACGCCGACGCGGGTGCGCCGTCGGTGGCGCGCGCGCTCAACCGCGACTACCTCGACGGGAAGATGACCTCGTTCATCAACTGGCCGGTCATCGCCGCGCTCTACCCGAACCTGTACTTCTCCACCGACGGCATGTCGATCGCCGACCAGCCTTGGTCCGGCCACTACAGCATCGGGAAGACCACCTGGGTCACCGCGCACACCACCCAGTTCGCCATGCCCGGCTGGCGCTACATCGACTCCGCCGGCGGCTACCTCGGCGGCGCGCGCGGCAACGGCAGCTACGTCACGCTGAAGTCGCCGAACAACAGCGACTACAGCACCGTCATCGAGACCATGGACGCCACCGCCGCCCAGAGCCTTAACTTCACCGTCACCGGCGGACTGTCCACCGGCCGGGTCCACGTCTGGGACACCGACCTCAACTCCGCCGACCCGGCGGCCTGGTTCGTCCACACCCAGGACCTCACCCCGGTGAAGGGCGGCTACACGCTCACCCTCCAGCCCGGCCACGTCTACTCCGTCACCACCACGACCGGCCAGGGCAAGGGCGGCGCCACCGCGCCGGCCGCCGCCCCGCTCCGACTGCCGTACGCGGACGGCTTCGAGACCCCGGCCACGACGACCTCCCCGAAGTACTTCACCGACATGAACGGCGCCTTCCAGACCGTCCCCTGCGGCGGCGGGCGCACCGGCACCTGCCTGCGCCAGATGGCCCCGACCACACCGATCCGCTGGACCGACGAGCCGTACGACGCGCCGTACACGATGATGGGCGACGGCAGCTGGTCCAACTACACCGTCACCGCGGACACCCTCTTCGAGCAGTCCAGTACCGTCGAGCTGCTCGGCCGGGTCAACCAGCAGGGCCGCAACAACAACGGCCTGAACGCCTACCACCTGCGGGTCAGCGACACCGGCGCCTGGTCCATCGACAAGAGCGACACCAGCTGGAACTTCACCACCCTCGCCAGCGGCACCATCACCGCCCCGGGCACCGGCAGCTGGCACACCGTGGCGTTCTCCCTCCAGGACTCCACCCTGACCGCGACCGTCGACGGTGTCACCGTGGGCAGCGCCACCGACGCCGGCTACACCAACGGCCAGGCCGGCCTCGGGGTGACCGGCTACCAAACCGACCAGTTCGACGACTTCACCCTCACCCCCGGCACGCCGTCCGCCCACACCGGTCCGATCACCTCCGCTCTGCCCGGCACGTGCGTGGACGCCCCGGGCTCCACCGCCGTGCAGCTCTGGGACTGCAACGGCGGCGCGACGCAGACCTGGACCCGGACCAACGGCACCCTCACCCACAACGGCAAGTGCCTCGACGTCACCGGCCAGGGCACTGCCAACGGCACCCCGGTCGAGCTCTGGGACTGCAACGGCGGCGCCAACCAGCAGTGGACGCCCCAGCCCGACGGCACCCTGAAGGGCGTCCAGTCCGGCCGCTGCCTCGACGACCCGGCCTTCGCCACCGCCAACGGCACCCGGCTGGAGATCTGGGACTGCAGCGGCGGCGCCAACCAGCGCTGGACCCTGCCGTAGCGGAACCGGGGCGTCATGCGGCCCACCGTTCCTAACCAGTGAGCAGGAGTGAGTCTTGGACCCAAACCTGCGCAGCTGGCGCATCCCGAACGGGTTTGGATGCACTGGTCGCCCGCTTTCGCTCCGCGCCCGGCGACAGGGATCGTGTCCGTGGTCCGGGGATGCGGGGGCGGGTTTCCTCACGTCCCCGGTCATCGGGTCGGGCCTGGGCGGTCCGATGCCCGCCGGCATCGCTCTGGTGCCGGCGGGGCGGTGCCGTCCGTCGCCTGATCCTGTGACCGAGGGCGCGTCGTCCGATCGCCACGCCTGCCGCCTGGTGGCGGCTGACGGGGCGACGGTCAGTGGAGAGGGGCTTTTGCCAGTGCTCGGCCCCCCACATGCTGGTGTAGGCGGGATCGACGGCGATCACGCCGATTCCGGCCTCCGCGCACATGGACAGCAGCCGGGCGCGGAGTCTGCCGGTGGGAATGCTCGAGATGAGCGGCCGGAATCGCTTCTTGCGGCCGTGCTTCTCCCGGGCGCAACCTCACGCTGGCCATGCAGGGCGGGCCAGAACCGTCACCGCGTCCATCGACCACGCCCAGGTCGCGTCGGTCGTGGACGCGAGCCACGGCTTCGGTCAGACGGGCCTGGCCGTCGGGGGCTTCCAGCACGTCGACTTCGCCAACACCGCCGTCACCCCGCTGGCCGCGCCCGCGAACCACACCGTCAGCAGCCTGAACAGCGGCAAGTGCGGCGCCTCGACCGCCGACGGCGCCCAGGTGGTCCAGTGGACCTGCGGGACGGGCAAGACCAACCAGGAATGGACCGTCTCCTGACACTCCCGGGAGGCCCGGGCCGGGGCGCCAACCGGCCCGGGTCGCCCGGCTGCTCAAAGTTGTCTGGTCAAGTTCGGCCGAAGTTCTTCCGCCGGACAGCGCCGACCGGTACTTATGTCCCGCCCATGGCGAACAGCCATGGCGCACCCACCCTCACCAACGGGACGAGGTACCCCCTATGCGACTGCGCTGGAGCCCCCTCGGCGGGCTGTTCGCTACCCTTCCCCTCGTCGGCGCGCTCGTCGTCGCCGCCCCCACCACCGCCGGTGCGGCGGGCGGCAGCGGCAACCTGATCGTCAACGGCGACGCGGAGGCCGGCGGCTACTGCACCAACGACTGGAGCGCCGCCAGCACCGTCCCCGGCTGGACGGTCCAGGCCGGCGGCGTCAACGTCATGTGCCACTCGGTGGGCTCCTTCGGCCTGCCGAGCGACGGCCGGACCCCCGGCAAGGCCTTCTTCGGCCCGGGCAACTTCGGGGACGGCGCGATGTCGCAGACCGTCGACGTCTCCTCCGCCGCCGGCGCCATCGACGGCGGCGGAGTGCACTTCAACCTCTCCGGATGGCTGGGCGGTTGGACCACCTACGGCGGCTACGTCGCGGTCAGCCTGCACTTCCAGGACGCCAGCGGCAGCCCGCTCGGCGCGACCGCCAAGCTGCCCACCGTCTCCGCCACCGACCGGGGCCTGAGCACCAAGTTCCTCTCCCGCAACGCCACCGGAGCCGTCCCGGCCGGCACCCGCTCGATCCAGGTCGAGGTGCAGTTCCTCTCCACCACGAGCGAGACCGGCTACCTGGACAACCTCGCGCTCACCCTCGACACCTCGGTCGCCGCGCCCGCGCCGCTGACCCCGCCCGCGTCCGCCGTGCCGGGCTACGACCACGTGTTCACGGTCATGATGGAGAACACCGACTACTCCCAGATCATGAACGACCCGACGGACACGCCGTACATCCACAGCCTGATGTCCCAGGGCGCCACCCTCACGGACTCCCACGGCGTCTACCACCCCAGCGACGAGAACTACCTCGCCGTCGCCGGCGGCGACACCTACACCAAGGGCGCCACCTACTGGCCCAACATCAACTCCCCGCAGCGCAACCTCGGCGACACCATCGAGGACGCCGGCAAGACCTGGAAGGCCTACGAGCAGGGCATGGGCACGCCCTGCAACACCACCAAGAACTACGACAGCTACTACATGCCCGACGACGCGCCGTTCATCAACTACGCCGACATCAGCGGCAACCCGGCCCGCTGCGCGGCGCACCTGTTCGACACCTCCCAGCTGACCACCGACCTGCAGTCCGCGGCCACCACGCCGGACTTCTCCTGGATCGCCGCCGACGACTACTACGACGGCGAGGCCTCCGGCAACGGCAGCGCCACCAGCCTGAAGACCCAGGACGGCTGGCTGCAGCAGACCCTCGCCCCGGTGCTGTCCTCCCCGGCCTGGACCCAGCAGCGCTCGCTGCTCATCCTGACCTGGGACGAGAGCCAGAACGAGGGCTACAACCACCTCGCCACCGTCGTCGTCGGTTCCCAGGGCACCGTCCCGGCCGCCACCAGCAGCCCGCTGCACTACGACCACTACGGCGTCGGCCGCACCATCGAGTCCGCCCTCGGCCTGCCGGGCCTGACCGGCAACGACACCTACGCCACGCCGCTCAACGCCGCCTTCGCCCCCGCCACGGCCACCGGCCCGACGCTGACCGGCGACCTCAACGCGGTGGCCAACGGCGGCAACGTCACCCTCCGCTACGCTCTGCCGAACGCCTCCCAGGCCGGCGCCAAGAACTGGGTCGGCATCTACCCGGCGGGCGTTACCCCCGGCTCCCGCTCCGCGCTGACCTGGTCCTACACGCCGAACCAGAGCGGCGCGGTCACCTTCTCCACCGGCAAGTTGAACGGCGCCGGCGGCTACGACGCCTACTACCTGGCCAACGACGGCTACTCGGTGCTGGCCGGCCCGTTCCGGCTGACCGTCGGCTGACGCCGGCTCCTCGGTGGGTGATCGACAGCCCGGTGCGGTGGGGTCGGCCAGACCCCTGGCGCCGGGCTGTCGCGCCCCGGGGCTGCTCAGTGTCGAGCGGCCCCCACAGGGGCCGCCCCGTGGCCGCGTGACGGTAGGTTTCCGATCATGGAGAGTCGTATACGGGACCCCCGACCGCTGCACGCCCTGCTCGACCGTCTCGGCGCGGACGCCCCGGCCTCGGAACGCCCGCGCAAGGCGGTGGCCGGCGGGTTGGTCGTGGTGGCGGCGCTGTTGTTCGGGTGGATCCTGGTGCTCGGGTCGACCACCCGCGGGCAGGCCGAGGTCAGGAACTGGTCCACCGTGTGGATCGGGATGGACCTGCTCCAGTGCACCGGCCTGATCGCCACCGCGCTGCTGCTGGTCCGCCGCTCGCGCCTGGTCGCGCTGGCCGGGGCCGCCACCGCCACGCTGCTGCTGCTCGACGCCTGGTTCGACGTGATGACTGCGGAGGGCGGCGGCGACTGGTACGTGGCGCTGGCCATGGCCCTACTGGTCGAACTGCCCGCAGCCGTGGCCATGGCGGTCCTCGCCAGGCGCAGCATGGACTGGTGACGGCACCCGACACGTCCCGGAGGAAGGCTCGTCCCTCAGCGGGTGGGCCCGTAGAGGCCCGATTCGGGGCCGTCAGTCGATGAGGCCGAGTCGGCGGCCGCCCCGGTCGTGCAGCCGCCGGAAGAAGGCGAGCACCCCGGCGGAGCCACCGGCCCACGTGGCGCTGGAGCGGGTGAGGCCGGTGTCCGGGAACACCGGACGGGACGGGGTGCCGCCGCTGCGGCTCAGGATGATCGCCGCGACGGTCTCGGCCGCGTTCCGGAACTCCTCCGACCCGGTCGCCCCGGCCACGTCCACCAGCAGCTCGCCGACCCCGGACAGCCCGCAGCACTGGGTGACCAGCGGCATCCGGGGCGCCAGCTCGGCGCAGCCGCGCGCGGCCCGCTGGGCGAGGGCGAGGTACCCGGGTTCCTCCAGGCGGTCGGCGGCCCGGACCAGCACCGACCCGATCCCGGCCAGGCCCCGGCACCAGGAGCCGTAACGGCGGGTCGCCCCCGGCTCGCCCGCCGTCGCGAGGATGCGCGGGGTGACGGCGGCGAGCCGGGCGCAGGCCTGTCGGGCCCGGCGGAGCGCATCGGGATCGCCGGTCGCGCTGCCGAATTCGAGCAGGAAGTACGCCACGCCCGCCTCGCCGTGGGCGAGTCCGTCGCGCAGGGCGGCGCTGCCGGGCGTGTCGGCCCCCTCCGGGGTGAGCCGGGCCGCGCCGGCGGCGAGCATCCGCTCGCACGCGGCGGCCACGGCGAGGTGCCGGTCGGCGAGTTCGCGGTTGCCGGTCCCGGCGGCGTGCCGGGCGAGCAGCAGGCGGCCGATGCCGATTCCGGCGACGCCCTCGATCAGGTCTGCCTCCGGTGGTCCGCCGCCCGGGCCCGAGGCCGGCAGGGCGGGCGGGCTCACCGCCGACTCGATGCGCGCTTCGGTGAGGAAGAGCTCGACGCCGGTCCGGCCGGAGTAGAAGCCCGGCGACAGACTCCTGGACTGACGCGCCGTCCAGCGCGCCAGCGCGTCGACGGCGTCGCGCACCCCGGGCCGGTGCGGGTGGTGGAGGAGCTCCAGGCCGAGCCCCGAGCTGCCGCCGTAGACGTCGACCGGTGTCGGGATGCCGGCCCGGGAAGCGGCCGCGGGGTCGACGATCCGGCGGGCCTCCTCGACGCAGTACGCGGTCGTGTGCTCGATGATCTCCTCAAGCAGACCGTGGTCGAAGCGGAGCCGTACGGCCACCCGGGACGCCGCCGGCACCCCGGTGCGGAGCCGGCCGGCCCCGGCGGTTCGTACGGCCGGGTCGAAGCTCATCAACTCGCCGATCACCGCCCGGACGTGCCGGTGTTCGGCACCGGGCAGCGCCCACGCCAGCCCCGCCAGGGTGCGGTCCCGGTTGACGGCCTTGTCGGCGTCGACGATCACCGGGTCCATGCCGGTGGCGGCGAAGCAGAGCGTGGCGCCCAGCGCGTAGTAGTCGTCGGCGGGCTCGGCCGCGCCCGGCGCGCGTCGGACCGGGTCGCTGTAGCCGGGCGTCGAGCCGTCGGGACCGACCCCGTGCAGTGCGCTGATCCCGAAGTCGATCAGATGGCAGCGCCCGGCGGAGTCGAGTACGACGTTGTCGGGCTTGAGATCCCGGACCACCACGCCCCGGCGATGGACGCCGTCCAGGACGCGCAGCAGCCGTCCGGCGAGGTCCGGGAGCGCGCCGTCCCGGTACGGGCCGTTCTCCTGGACGTGTCGCCGCAAGTCCCGGTTGCCGCAGCTGGTCATCACCAGGTATTCGTCCGAGCGCTGCCGGAAGTAGTCGAGTGCGCGGGGCACCCCGGTGACGCCGTCGAGCGCGGTCAGGACCGTCCGCTCGTTGCGCAGCCGGTCCCGGGTGTCCGCACCGGACTCGTCCTCGGCCACGAAGGCCCGGGCCTGCTTGACGACCACCGGCAGCCCGGTGGCCCGGTCGAGGGCGCGGTAGACGTTGCCCTGCGGTTTGCGCGAGATCCCGGCGGTGACGCGGTAGCGGCCGCCGTCGAACCCGGAGGGGGCGTGGGGCGCGGCGGTCCGGTGCTCGAACGGGTCCTCGGCCCAGGGCGGGCAGCGGTAGGAGCCGCCGGCCAGGCCGTCGAAGACCCGGCCGTCCGGGCCGGTCATGACCGATTCGAGCCGCCCGCTGCGGCCGGTCCGGTAGTCGCCGGTGAAGGGCCCGTAGCGGTAGTAGACGGGGGAGTGCGGATCGACCCGCCGGTCGCTGACGATCTGTGGGCCCTCCCGGCCGCGCAACACGGCGACGAGTTCCTCGGCGAGCGCGACCAGGGTGCCGGGCGCCGGGTAGACCGTGATCGCCTTCCCGACGGAACCGGCGCTCGACACGCCGGAGTTGATCGCCCGCAGGGTCTCCGGATCCCTGGCCCACTTCGCGTGGCAGACGTGCCGCGCCAGCACCGGCAGGACGAGGTCGACCACGGTGTCGAGCCCGCCCGGGCGGGCCGAGACGTGCAGCTTCCAGCCGTGTTCCATCGCCGGCATCCGCGGATCGTTCAGGTACGACCAGGTGTCGTCGGACCATCCGCTGCGGCCGGCGATGGAACCGGTCACCGTCAGGAGTTGAAGTCGCAGGCGAAGCGGGTGGTGGCGGTCACCCACGGGTCGGCCAGGCAGGCCGTGGCCTCGTGGTCGCCGCGGTCGTCGCCCTCGAACACGATGGCCTCGTCATCGACCACCAGCGGGCCTGCGTCGCGGATCTCGTCGATCAGGGTTACGGGCATGTGGCGCCTCCAGGTCTGGTCGTGCCTTTGGCGATGGCGATGGCGACGGCGCGGATTGCGGTCGCGGCGAACCGGCGGGCCCGATCGGGCCGGGTGCCTGATCCACGAAGGTCCGGGTTCCTGATCCACGAAGGTAGGGAGGAACGATGGGCCTGGCAAGGGGTCGGGACGCATCAACTCCACTTGTCGGACACATCCGTGGAGGAATCGTGGACGGTCCTTCGACGGTCGGCCGTCGGGTCAGGAGCTGACGCCGACGGCGTGCCGGAAGCTCGTCGGGTCGGTGACCAGGTCCAGCATGGCCCGTGCGACGTCGGCGCGCGGGACGGTGGTCCCGGCCGGTCCGGACTCGACGGCGTGCCGGTAACGGCCCCGGCCGGGCCGGTCGGTCAGCCGCGGGGGCCGGACGGCCGTCCAGTCCAGGTCGCTGTCCCGCAGCACGCGCTCCATCGCCTCCAGGTCGGTGTACGCGTCCCGGAGCGCCGCCCAGAGCAGCGGGCCGAAGGCCTTCGCGGTGAGGAAGGACTGCCCGGCCCCGGAGCGGTTGAGCGGTGCGGCGCTGACCACGAGGATGCGGCGCACCCCGACCGTCGCCATGGCGGTGGCCGCCGCGCGGGCGGAGGTCGAGGCGGGCTTGAGGGGGTCGGTCCGGCCGGCCTGGCCGATGCCGGAGAGGACGGCGTCGGCGCCCTCGATCACCGGCTGCAGCGAGGCGGGGTCGAGGGCGTCGGCCCTGACCACGGTCAGGCGGTCGTGGCGGACGGGCAGCCGGGCCGGGTCCCGGACGGCGGCCGTGACCCGGTGCCCGTCGGCGAGGGCGAGGGTGACCAGGTGGCGGCCGATGCCGCCGGTGGCGCCCAGAACAGCGAGTTCCATGACCCCTCCCAGGGGGTGGGTGAGTGCTCACTTCCTTCTCGTCCCGATGGTGGGTGAGTGTTCACCCACCTGTCAAGGTAGGCTGGTGCCCATGACGAACGAGGGGACGCGTGAGGGAGTCGAGCCGCTGACCGGGGCGGCGCTGACCAGGGCCCGGGTGCTGGACGCCGCCGCCCGGCTGATCGGCACGGTGGGGCTGGTCCGGGCCACCACGAAGCAGATCGCCCGGGAGGCCGGCTGCTCGGAGGCGGCGCTGTACAAGCACTTCCGGGACAAGGAGGAGATCTTCGTCCGGGTCCTGCGCGAACGCGCCCCGCGCCTGGCCGCCGCCGTCGCCGAACTTCCCGAGCGGGCCGGGCAGGGCACGGTGCGTGAGCACCTGGAAGCGGTGGTCGTGGTCGCCGTGCCGTTCTACCGGCAGTCGTTCCCGATGGCCGGCGGGCTGCTCGCCAGCCCCGAACTGCTCGCCGCCCACCGCCGCAAGCTCGACGACGCCGGTCCGCACCACGTCAGTTCACATCTGGCCGACTACCTGCGCGCCGAACGGCGGCTGGGGCGGGTCGCCGCCGACGTCGACCCGGACGCCGCCGCGATGCTGCTGATCGGCGCCTGCTTCCACCGCGCCTTCCTGGAGGTCTTCTACGCCGGCGAGGGCCCGGCCGAGGCCATCCGCCCCGCCGCCCTGGACGAGTTCGCGCGCACGACGGTCCGGGCCCTGCTCGGCGGCATCCAGGCCCCGGAGGCCTGAGCCGGCGGGCGGGTCCAGGCCGTCAGCGCTCGGGCGCGAGGTAGCGGCGGCCCGGTATCTGCTCGAAGATCAGGTTGGTCCGGGTCTGGGCGACCGCCGGGTGGGTGGTGAGGTGGTCGACCACGAAATCGCGCAGCGCCTCGGGGCTCGCGACGCCGACGTGGAGCAGGTAGTCGTCCGAGCCGGCCATGTGGAAGACCGCCAGGACGCCGGGAAGGTCCGGGGCGGTGCCGCGGAAGCTCTCGTTCTGCTCCCGGGTGTGGGCGCGCAGCCGCACCGAGATCATCGCCTGCAGCGGCAGCCCGATCGCGGCGGGGTCGAGCTCGGCGCGGAAACCGCGGATGGTGCCGCGCTCCTGGAGGGCGCGGACGCGGGTCAGACAGGTGGACGGGGCGATGCCGACGGCCGCCGCCAGGGCGTTGTTCGGGAGGCGGGCGTTGTCGGCCAGAGCGCGGATGATCGCCCGGTCCACCTCGTCGAGGGGTGCTCGCCGGGCCTGCGGATTGTTCGGCATACCTGCCAGAATTCCAGCCCGTTCCGCAGATCCGCAAACCCGATCGGGTCGGAACCGAATGTTCTTCGGAGGAGCTTCCCTGGATCCCGCGAAAGTTCCATCCTTGCCGCTGGCGATGAACGCACGTCGCCGTCCGCAGCAACTTTCGGAGCGCCCCGCCCATGAGCCCGACCGCGTCCGCCACCTTCGCGCCGACCGCAGCCCCGACCGTCGTCGACCCCGGCCCGGAGCTGGACGGCCGCGACTTCGCGCTCCCCGCGGACGGCCTGGACGACGCCCGGCGGCTGCGCGCGCTCGACGCCGTCGACGAGTACCTGACCCGCAAGCGCAAGCACCTGGTCGGCTACCAGGCCACCCAGGACATGCAGGGCACCGCGCTGGACCTCGCCCGGTTCCTGCCGAACAACATCAACAACCTCGGTGACCCGTTCCAGAGCGGCGGCTACAAGCCCAACACCAAGGTCGTCGAGCGGGCCGTCCTCGACTACTACGCCAGGCTCTGGCACGCCGAGCGCCCGCACGACCCGGCCGACCCGGAGTCCTACTGGGGCTACATGCTGTCCATGGGCTCGACCGAGGGCAACATGTACGCCCTCTGGAACGCCCGCGACTACCTGAGCGGCAAGGCGCTGATCCAGCCGCCGACCGCCCCCTTCGACGCGCTGCGCTACGTCAAGGCCGCGCCCGACCGGCGGAACCCGAACGCCCACCACCCGGTCGCGTTCTACTCCGAGGACACCCACTACTCCTTCGCCAAGGCCGTCCGGGTCCTGGGCGTGGAGACCTTCCACGCCGTGGGCCTGGAGAAGTACGCCGACGAGTGCCCGCTGGTCGACCCGGTGACGGGCCTGCGCAGCTGGCCCACCGAGGTCCCGTCCCGCCCGGGCCCGTCCGGACTCTCCTGGGACGGCACCGGCGAGATAGACGTCGACGCCCTCGCCGTGCTGGTCGAGTTCTTCGCCGCCAAGGGCCACCCGATCTTCGTCAACCTCAACCTCGGCAGCACCTTCAAGGGCGCCCACGACAACGTCCGCGAGGTCTGCGAGCGGCTGCTGCCGATCTTCGAGCGGTACGGCCTGGTCCAGCGCGAGGTGGTATATGGCACCGACCCGCAGACCGGGGAGCCGCTGGTGGACCTTCGCCGCGGCTTCTGGATCCACGTGGACGGCGCGCTCGGCGCCGGCTACGCGCCGTTCCTGCGGCTGGCCGCCCAGGAGCCGGGGGAGTACGGCTGGACCCCCGAGGTGGAGCTGCCCGAGTTCGACTTCGGCCTGCGGCTGCCCACCGCCGAGCACGGCGAGGTCGACATGGTCTCCTCGATCGCCATGAGCGGCCACAAGTGGGCCGGTGCGCCGTGGCCGTGCGGCATCTACATGACCAAGGTGAAGTACCAGATCTCGCCGCCGTCCCAGCCGGACTACATCGGCGCGCCGGACACCACCTTCGCCGGCTCCCGCAACGGCTTCTCGCCGCTGATCCTCTGGGACCACCTGTCCCGCTACTCCTACCGGGACCAGGTGGACCGGATCCGCGAGGCCCAGGAGCTCGCCGCCTACCTGGAGCGCCGACTGACCGCCATGGAGCAGGAGCTCGGCGTCGAGCTCTGGCCGGCCCGCACCCCGGGGGCCGTCACCGTGCGGTTCCGCAAGCCGAGCCCGGAGCTGGTGGCCAAGTGGTCGCTGTCCTCCCAGGACGTGCTGATGGTCCCGGGCGACGAGGCCACCCGGCGCAGCTACGTCCACGTCTTCGTGATGCCCTCGGTCGACCGGGCCAAGCTGGACGCCCTGCTCGCCGAACTCGCCGAGGACCCGGCGATCCTGGGCCGGTGAGCGGCCACTGACAGCCCCCCGGCCGACGGCCGGGGGGCTGTCGGCGCTCAGAGGTTGGTGAGCTGGTCGCCCTTGGCGTCCTGGAGGACGTGGTCGACGCAGACCGCGAGGATGACCAGCAGCAGTGCCTCCTGCTCGTCGAGCACGTCCACGGCGTAGGCGTCGCGGACGGTGAACCATCGCCGCGATATGTGGGCCAGGGTGGTGCCCTCGTGCTGGATGTCGAACTCGCGGTCCCAGAGGTTACCGCTGACCTTCAGTCGCCGGCCGTCCTGGAGGCGGACCTTGAAGCGGTCGCCGAAGAGCGTGAACATCTTCTTGCTGATCTTGGCGGTCAGGGCGCCGTCCTGCTTGATCAGCAGCGTGTGGTGGATCGTGAAGGCCTTGCGGACGATGCTCGCGACGTGCTCGCCGCGGGTGTCGACCAGGGCGAAGGTGCGGCGCAGCCGGAAGAACTTCCGGTTGACGCGGTAGAGCTTCTCCCGGTGCTCCGTCTCGATCCAAGCCTCCTCATGGAAGGCGAACATGCGGTCGCGGACCAGGTAACGCACAGCGGTTCCCCCGTGGTAGATCGTCTCCGCCGGCCCTGCGGCCCGGCGCGGCCCAGAGCGTAGCGGCTGGTCAGCGCGGGGGAGGGGCGGGGGGTGGTGCTTTTACCGGTCCGCGACATTCCCCCTACACCACGGTGACGTCGGCCTGGGGCCTAGGCGATGCCCTGCCCGTCGATGTCGGCCCCCCACTCGTCCTGCCCGACGGCGCCGACGCAGTAGCCGCCGCCCTGCACGGTGCCGCCGGCCGCCTGGCACTGCTCGGCGGTGACGTCGTACGGGAGCGCCCAGGCGGGGGCGGAACCGGCGAGGACGAGGGCGGTGGCGAGCGGGACGGCCAGACGGGCCAGCGATGTAGTGATCATGTGTCTTACGGCAGCATGCGACTGCGACGGCGGCGAGTCGGGCGCGTCCATTCGCAGGCCGTGCGGGCGGTTCTCCGGTGCAACGGGGGAGCGGTATCGGACAGGGCCGCCGTGTCACCGGGGCCCGGCCACCTCCGGGGGCCAGGCGCCCGGGGTGAGGACGCCGAGGGCGTAGGCGCGGGCCACCAGGGCGGTGCGGTTGGGCAGTTGCCAGCGACGGGTGAGACGGGCCAGGTGGTAGTTGACGCCGTCCGCGGTGAGGCCGATCTCCTTGGCGATCCGGGCGGTGGTGGCGCCCCGGGCGGCCGCGGCGAGGATGCGGGCCTCGATCGGACTGGCCTCGGCGCTCGGGTCCGCCGTCGGCGGCGCGGGCCGGGCGGCGGGTTCGTCGAGGGCACGCAGCGAGAGCAGGAGGTTCGGGGTCTGCTCGGGGGTGTCGCTGACCAGGTCGACGGTCATCTCGCCGTGGCGCTCGCCGCCGCTGGAGGGCGTCCAGGACACCCGGGCCGGGTACTGCGAGCGGCGGTGCAGCCGGACGGCCTCGGTGAGCGCCTGCAGGGTGGCGCTGTCCTGCAGGGTGAAGAACTCGAGAATCCGACGGTTGTGCAACTGCCCTGGCAGCAGGCCGAATTCGGCCGCCATTGCGCGGTTGACGATCAGGATCGCGCCGCCGAACCTCACCACGGCGATGGGCAGCGGCACATGGTCCAGCAGACGCAGCGCCCGATTGCGCCAGATCACCGCGGCGTCCAGCCGGGTGCCGGGCGCCGGACCGCAGCCGTCGGTCGGTCGCATGCTCCGCTCTCCTCCCGCGGCAGCCGGCCCGCATCAGATCTGACGGGTCGTGGGCAAGTCTCCGGATGCCGCTGGCACTACACAATCATGTAGTGATCGTTGCCATGGGGGTGTCCGGGGGGCGCAGAGTGGAGGAGTCGAGAACTTTCCTGCCTGGGAGGGACCAAGCGATGACCGAGACCATGACCGAGGCCGAGCCGACCCCGGCGACCGGGGCGCCGACGGAGGCCCAGAACGTCCCCCTGGTGGACATCTCCGGGCTGCCGCCGGTCTCCGCCCCCGTGCTGCGGACCATCGAGCTGGTCAGAGCGCACGGCCCGGCCTTCGTCCAGCGGCTGCACGGGCGGGACACCGTGATGGTCAGCAGTCTGGAGCTGGTGGAGGAACTGGCCGACGAGGAGCGGTTCCGCAAGGCCGTCGGCCCGGCGCTGGAGAACGTCCGCGAGTTCACCGGCGACGGCCTGTTCACCGCCTACAACGAGGAGCCCAACTGGGCCCGGGCGCACGACATCCTGGTGCCGGCCTTCGCGCTCGGCTCGCTGCGCACCTACCACCCGGTGATGCTGCGGGTGGCCCGTCGGCTGATCGACTCCTGGGACCGCCGCTCGGCCGCCGGGCTGACCGTGGACGTGCCCGGCGACATGACCAGGATGACCCTGGACACCATCGGGCTGGCCGGCTTCGGCTTCGACTTCGGCTCCTTCGAACGGGACGAGCCGCACCCCTTCGTCGAGGCGATGGTGCGCTGCCTGGACTGGGCGATGACCCGGCTCACCCGCGACCCGCAGCTCGACCACAGCGAGCGCGACGCCGCGTTCCGGGCCGACGCCGACTACCTGGCCGGGGTGGTGGACGAGGTGATCGCCGCCCGGGCCGGGAGCGGCGAGCAGGGCCCGGCCGAGGACCTGCTCGGGCTGATGCTCGGCGCGGTGCACCCCGTCGACGGCACCCGGCTGGACATCGAGAACATCCGCAACCAGGTGATCACCTTCCTGATCGCCGGTCACGAGACCACCTCGGGCGCGCTCTCCTTCGCGCTGTACTACCTGTCCAAGCACCCCTCCGAACTCCGGCGCCTCCAGCGGGAGGTGGACGCGCTCTGGGGCGACCAGGCCGACCCGGAGCCCTCGTACGAGGACGTCGGACGGCTGCGTCACACCCGCCAGGTGCTCAACGAGGCGCTGCGGCTGTGGCCGACGGCGCCCCAGTTCAGCCGGGAGGCGCGCGAGGAGACCCTGCTCGGCGGGCGGATCCCGGTCCGCCCCGGGCTGCCGATCTTCGTGGTGACCCCGATGCTGCACCGCGACCCGGCCTGGGGTGACAACCCGGAGCTGTTCGACCCGTCCCGGTTCGACCCCGAGCGCGAGGAGGCCCGCTCGCCGCACGCCTTCAAGCCCTTCGGCACCGGCGAACGCGCATGCATCGGGCGGCAGTTCGCGCTCCACGAGGCCACCATGCTGCTGGCCATGCTGGTCCACCGCTACCGGCTGATCGACCACGCCGACTACCGGCTGACCATCAAGCAGACCCTCACCATCAAGCCCGACGAGTTCACCCTCGCCCTCGCCCCGCGCACCCCCGCGCCTGCAGCGAAGCCGGTCGAGGCCGCGGCCGAGCGGGCCGCCCGGTCCGAGCTCCCCGGCCGGGTACGGCAGGGGACCGGCCTGCTGCTCCTGCACGGCTCGAACTACGGCGCCTGTCGCGAGTTCTCGCGCCAACTCGCGGACGTCGCCGCCGAACTCGGCTGCGCCACCGAGATCGCCCCGCTGGACGCCTATGCGGCCGGCCTGCCCACCGACCGCCCGGTGGTGATCACCGCCGCCTCGTACAACGGCCAACCGACCGACGACGCGGCCGTGTTCGTCCGCCGGCTGCAGGAGGACGGGGCGGCCGACGGGGTCGAGTACGCGGTGCTCGGCATCGGCGACCGCACCTATGCCGCCACCTACCAGCGCATCCCCGCCCTGATCGACGACCGGCTCGCCGCCCTCGGCGGCACCCGGCTGCTGGCCCGCGCCGAGGCCGACGCCTCCGGGGACCTGGCCGGTGCGGTCCGGGCGTTCACCGATGCGCTGGGCGTCGCCCTGCTGGAGCGCTACGGGGACGCCGACGCCCCGGCCGTACGGCAGGAGGAGGCCGCGTACACGGTGACCGAGCTGGTCGGCGGCCCGTCGGACGCGCTGGCCGCCCGGCACGGCATGGGCGAGCTGACCGTCACCGCCGTCGACAGCCTGACCGACCCGGCGTACCACCGGGTGAAGCGGCTGGTCCGGCTGGCCCTGCCGGAGGGGGTGGACTACCGGACCGCCGATCACCTCACCGTGCTCCCGGCCAACGACCCGGAGCTGGTCGAGCGCGCCGCCAAGCTGTTCGGCGCCGACCTCGACACCGTGCTCTCCATCACGCCGCACCGGCGTACCGGCCTGGCCGTGGACCGTCCGCTGACGGTGCGCGAACTGCTCACCCACCACGTCGAGTTGCAGGACCGGCCGAGCGCCGAGCAGCGCGTCCTACTGGCCGGTCTCAACCCCTGCCCGCCGGAGCAGGCCGCGCTGCGGGCGCTGCCCGCCGACGACCAGCGCACCCTGCTGGACCTGATCGAGGACCACCCGGCCCTGCGGGAGCGGCTGAGCTGGCCGGTGCTGTTGGAGCTGCTGCCGCCGATCCGGCCGCGGCACTACTCGATCTCCTCCTCGCCCGCCGGTGACGCGGGGCAGGTCGACCTGATGGTCTCGGTGCTGAGCGCGCCGGCCCGCTCGGGCCGGGGCACCTTCCGGGGCACCGGCTCCGGCTACCTCGACCGGGTGGCCGTCGGCGACACCGTGCGCGCCCGGGTGCAGCCGTGCCGGGAGGTGTTCCGGATCGGTCACGACACCCCGGTGATCATGATCGCGGCCGGGACCGGCCTGGCGCCCTTCCGCGGGGCCGTCGCCGACCGGTGCGCGCTGGTCGACGGCGGCGGCGAACTCGCCCCGGCGCTGCTGTACTTCGGCTGTGACGACCCGGAGGCGGACTACCTGCACCGAGCCGAGCTGGAGGCGGCCGAGCGGGCCGGCGCGGTCTCGATGCGGCCCGCGTTCAGCGAGCGGCCGGTGGACGGGCAGCGCTTCGTCCAGGACCGCATCGCCGTCGAGGCGGCGGAGGTCTGGGAGCTGCTGGTGGCCGGCGCGGAGGTGTACGTCTGCGGCGACGGCGCCCGGATGGCGCCGGGCGTGCGGGACGCGTTCCGGGCGCTCTACCGCCAGCGCACGCCGGGGGCGGACGAGCAGCAGGCGTGGGACTGGCTGCAGGGGCTGGTCGAGGGCGGCCGCTACGTCGAGGACGTGTACGCGGGCTGAGCCCCGCACACCGGGGCCGGCTGCCCACTGCTTCGGAGCAGCGGGCAGTCGGCCCCGGGATCAGTGGGTCGGGATCCGTGGCCGGGGGTCAGTAGACGCTCGCCTTGTACTTGGCGAGCGCGGCGTTCACCGGCTGGAAGAAGGTCGTTCCGCCGACCGTGCAGTCACCGCTGCCGCCCGAGGTGAGGCCGAGCGCCTTGGTGCCCTCGTACAGCGGGCCGCCGGAGTCGCCGGGCTCGGCGCAGACGTCGGTCTGGATCAGGCCGCGGACGGTGCCGCCGTCGGAGTAGCGCACGGTGACGTTGAGCCCGGTGACCGTGCCGGTGTGGGTGCCGGAGGTCGAGCCGGTGCGGGTGACCGACTCGCCGATGTACGCGTTGGGTGCGGAGGTGAACCCTCCGGGGTGCGCCAGCGTGTCGTCGTCGTACCGGACCAGCGCGTAGTCGGTGCCCGGGAAGCTGGAGCTGACGGTCGGCCCGATCAGCGTGGTGTGGGCCTTGTCGGTGAACCAGGTCTGGGCGACGTTCCCGCAGTGGCCGGCGGTGAGGACGTAGTGGGTGCTGCCGCTCACCACGTTGAAGCCCAGCGAACAGCGGTACTGGCCGCCGTAGATGGCGTCGCCCGCGGCGATCAGCGGGGTGAAGGCACCGGCGACGCGGTGGATGGACAGGGTGGCGGCGGCGGGGCCGGCGGCGCGCATGACCTTGGCGAGCCCGGCGGGGGTCACCGTGCTGTCGGCGGTCACCACGACGCGGCCGGCGTCCTGGTCGACGTACCAGGCCGTCCCGTCGACCTCGGCGTTCAGGACGGCGTCACTGATCGCCGCGAGCTGTTCCGGCATGGCGGTGTGGGCGGGTGCGGCGGCGGCGCCCGGCGCGGCGACCGCGGTGGCGGTCAGCAGGCCGAGCGTCGCGGCGAGCAGGCGGATGCTCCGGGTCATGCCGGTGTGGGGGGTCCTGCGCATGGTCCTCACCGATCTCCTCCTGGGAGTGAGAGGCCCCCGAGGGTTGGGGGCCGTGAGGCGCGGTCAGGCGGTGGGCGGACCCCGGCCGGTGCCGTCCGGAAGCGCGGCGGATGATCTGCCCCTGACAGGCGCTGCCCGAAAGTATGAAGAAACGGACGGTTCGGTACAAGCTTCCTGACCGGGTGTCGGACGTGGTGTCGGCGGCCCCGAGCGCCGTGGAGTGACCCGCGGGTCCGGCGAGGGCGCGTTCCAGGCGGGCGCCGCCTCGGGCGCGGTCGGCAGGCCCCCGAGGGGTGATGAACCGTCAATCGGGTCTCCGGGGTGGGCCGGCCGAAAGGAAAAGTGTTATCGCTGTGGTCCGCCCACGGTCTCCTGGGCGTGGGAACGAACGCGCGAGGCCGTGGCAGAGGTGTGCGGCCGGAACGCGGGGTTCGAGATGGGGCGCTCCGCGCGGAGATGAGGGTCTCCGGCCGCGTTCGTTCCCACGGCGCCGGCCGGATCGTCCCGTCCGGCCGGCGCAACCCGGCGGTCCGCGCGCATTCCCCCCACGGCGGCGGGCCGTCGGGACCTGTCCGTCAGGAACGGTCGAGCCGCCAGACCTGCTCCTCGCCGGTCTCGGCCGGGGCGAGGGCCTCGGCGGGGCGGCGCAGGTACTCGGTGAAGCCGAGCCGGGCCGGAACGGCGGCGCTCGCGTGGTTGGCCGAGTCGTGCACGATCTCGACGAAGTCCACGCCGGGAAGCCGGAAGGCCTGCTCGGCCAGCCCCCGGGCCGCCCGGGTGGCGATGCCCCGGCCGGTCACGGCGGGGTGCAACCAGTAGCCGATCTCCCGGCCGTTCTCCGGCGTGTCCTCGCGCCGGAACAGCCCGCAGGCGCCGACGATGGCGCCGTCCAGCAGGATCGCGTAGGTGAAGTCCTTGCCGCTCTCCCACAACTCCGGCCGCTCGGCCAGGAACGCGGTGGTCTTCGCCAGGCTGTGCTCGGCGACCCACGGCATGAACGGCCGCAGGTGCTCCAGCGACTCCTCGATGACCCGGAAGAACTCGGGGAGGTCCGCCTCGCCGCGAAAACGGCGCAGCGTCACCTCACCCAGGGCGATTTCCTGCTCTGCCAGCTCCATCTGTGGAGGATCCCCGCTACCCCGTCGCTCCCGCAACAGGATTACGGCGGACCTGCAGCCGGTGCAGCAGCGCTCCGATCGCGGCCGTCACGGTGGCGATGACCAGCAGCGTCAGGTCGGCGAGGCCGTCCATGACGAGATCGAACCGGGGATTGGCGGCCTGGTCGGTGAACTCCGGATCCACCAGGCCGCCCGGGTCCTCGGCGACGCTGACCCGCTCGCCCGCGGTGTCGCCCGCCCCGCACTTCACGGACCCGCCGCGACCCGGCGCGTCCTCGTAGCGCACCGCGCACGAGTAGGTGGTGGTCTTGCCGTGACTCACCCGGACCTCGGTGACCGTGCCCGGGTGGGCCACGCCGCGCATCGACAACACGGCGGCCTGCGCGGTGCTCATGCTCAGCAGCGGGACCCCGATCAGCGGCGCGATCAGCAGCGGCAGCGCCACGAGCCGCAGGGGGCCGGACTGGCAGAGGCTCACCAGGGCGTAGATCAGGCCGACCAGCCCGGTGATGACCAGCAACAGCGACGGGAGCAGGAGCCACAGGCCGAAGGCGCCCAGCGCGCCGCCGAGCGGCAGCAGCACGGCGGCGGCCGGGATCCACAGGGCGGTCAGCAGGGGACGCCTCGGCCAGGGCGTGTCGTTCTTCCCGCCCCGGCCGCCGCGTCCGCCGCGCCGCCTGGCCCCGGGCCCGGGCGGTGGTGTCTCGATTCGCGTCATGGCGCGAGATCCTGCCAGGTCAGGGGGTGGACGGGAGGCGGCGGGGCGGGGTCCTTCGTCGGGCCGGGCGGCTTGTGAAGGCCGGTGGCGGGAGCGGTGGCGCCGGTGAGGGCGGCCACCATCATCGCGATCACCCCCGCTGCGGTGGCGAGCGGACCGGGGCGGACGGCGGCGACGAGTGGGGCGAGCTGCTCTCACGGCTCAGGTGATGGGGGCTTCCGGCGAGGGCGAGGGCACGTCCTTCGCCGCCGGTACGGATGTGGTCCAGCTGGACGAGGACGGCCGGATCACCGCCGTCACCGTCTTCGTGGACCGCGCCCCCGAGGGTTTCGACGCCGCCGCGCACCACTAGACCCGTCGGATCCGTGACGGCAGGACCTGCCAGGAAGGTTCCAGCGGCAGGACGTGCCCGGTCAGTGACTCGGCGTCGGCCGGGACGTCCGCGCGGGCGCGCAGCGCGGGGAGTGCGTCGGCGGTGTAGGCCGCGTGGGCCTCGGGGGAGGTCCAGAGGGTGGTGACCAGGTAGCGGTCGGCGGCGAGGCGGGTGACGGTGCCCGCGAGCATGCCGCCGGCCGCTGCCATGCCGGGGGCCCAGACCTCGCGTTGGACCTCCAGGAAGTGGCCGGTACGGCCGGGGCGCAGTAGGCAGTCGGCGGCGCGCAGCAGGGTGGCGTGCTGCAGGGCGTCCACGAGGGACGGTGCCGAGCCCGGCATGGTGAGCGCCACCGGGCCGGCGGCCGCCTGGATCGATCGCCAACTGCCCTGCTGGGCGGCCTCGGTGGCGACCGCGTCATGACGTTCGCGCATGAAGCGGCCGTACGCCTCCTCGTCCGCCCAGAGGGCCAGCACGAGTGCCCGGCCGTCCGCGCGGGACCAGCCGCCCACCTGGCCGACCAGCCCCGGCTGGTCCGCGAGCGCCGCCCAGCGGCGCTGGCCGGCGGCGAAGGCCCCGTGTGCGCCGGGCCGCACCCGGCAGTCGATCCACTTGCCCCACATGCGGGCCATCTTGCTGGGCCCGGGGGAGGAGGATCAATCGGTCGGAGGTCGCCGGGGCGCTCCGTCCGGGGATGTAGGTGTGCCGGGCCGTGGGGAGGTCGGATGAACCGGCGAAGCCCCGTTGGCGGAGTGCGCCGACGGGGCCGTCGATGGGCCGTCGGTGGCTGCTAGCCCTGCTTGATCGCGGAGATGTCGAACTCCAGGACGACCTTGTCGCCGACCAGGACGCCGCCGCCCTCCAGTGCCGCGTTCCAGGTCACGCCGTAATCCTTGCGGCTGATCGTCACCGAGCCTTCCAGGCCCACCCGCAGGTTGCCGTACGGGTCGACGGCGTTGCCCGTGTACTCGAAGTCGATGGTGACCGGGCGGGTGGTGTCCTTGATGGTGAGGTCGCCGGTCACCCGGTACTCGGTATCGGAGCCGGGCTCGACGGAGGTGGTGCGGAAGGTGATGTCGGGGTAGTTGGGGGCGTCGAGAAAGTCGTTGGTGCGCAGGTGCTGGTCGCGTTGTTCGACCCCGGTGTCGATGCTCTCGGCCTTGATCGTGAGCTGGGCGGTCGAACGGGACGGGTCGCCACCGTCCAGGTGGGCGGCGCCCTCGAACCGGTGGAACGCGCCGCGGACCTTGGTCACCATGGCGTGGCGTGCGACGAAGCCGATCCGGGTGTGGGCGGGGTCGAGGACGTAGTCCCCGGTGAGCTCGGGGAGTGAAACGGTCACGGTGTGCCTCCACGATGGTCTCGGTCCTGGCGGCGGTGTGCCCGGGGTGTCCCCCGACCATGCCGGGGTTTCCCCTCCCTCCGCCCGGCCGAGGCGCGGTGCGGAGTGCCAGGGTGCAAACTGCCAGCCCGTCGCGACACCGCCTCGCCCGCCGCGCGGCACCCTCGCGGCAAGTTAGCGCGCACGGGTGAAGGCGCGGCCGGTCGACGGAACGTCGATGACGGGATCGATGGCGGGATCCTGCACAGTCCTGTCATTGCCGCCACACCCGCTGCCGGGCGAGGGTGGAGCCATGGACGACGCACCCCGCCTGCCGCACCTGGTCGTGATCCCGGTCTTCCCCGGGGTGAACGCGCTGGACGTGACCGGGCCCGCCGAGATCTTCGCGCTCGCCGGGCAGCTGCTGGCGCCGGAGCGGCCAGGGTACGAGGTGCGGCTGTGCGCCGAGCGCAGTGGGCCGGTGGCGACGTTCTCGGGGGTGCCGCTGCAGGTGAGCGGCACGCTGGAGGCGGCGCGGGTGCGGCCGGACACGGTGCTGGTGCCGGGCCGGGTGGACCTGGAGCCGCACGGGCCGGTGCCACAGGTGGATCCCGCGGTGGTGGCCTGGCTGCGTGAGATCGGGCCCCGGGCCGGGCGGGTCGCCTCGGTGTGCGCGGGCGCGCATGTGACCGCGGCCGCCGGGTTGCTGGACGGGCACCGCGCGACCACCCACTGGGCGACCGCCGACCGGCTGGCCGCCGACCACCCGGCGGTGGAGGTGGACGCCGACCCGGTGTTCATCCGCTCCGGGCGGATGTGGACCAGCGCGGGCCTGACCACCTCGATGGACCTCACCTTGGCCCTGGTGGCCGAGGACCACGGCGACGACCTCGCCCTGGAGATCGCCCGGATCATGGTGATGTACCTGCAACGTCCGGGTGGCCAGAGCCAGTTCAGCGTCCCGCTGGCCCATCCCGTCGGCGGCCGCTCGGACCTGCGGAGCCTGCGCCGCTGGATCGGCGAGCACCTGGACGCCGACCTCTCGGTGCCCGCGCTGGCCGCTCGACTCGCCATGAGCGAGCGGCACTTCGCCCGGGTGTTCCGGTCCGAGACCGGCACCACGCCCGGCGCGTACGTCGAGGAGCTGCGGCTGGAGGCGGCGCGCCGGCTGCTGGAGCGGACCGACCATCCGCTGCCGGGGGTTGCCCGGGCCTGCGGTTTCGGCTCGGTGGAGACCCTGCACCGGGTGTTCCGCGACCACCTGGGCGCGACCCCGGGCGAGTACCGGCGGCGGTTCCGCGTCGCCACACCCTGAACCCGAAGAACTACCGAGAATCATCGAGGAGAATCGTGAAGATCACGGCCACACACATCGGCACCGCGACCGTCCTGCTGGAGATCGGCGGCCTGCGGCTGCTCACCGACCCGGTCTTCGACCCCGCCCCCGCCGAGTACCGTCACGACCCGGTCGTCCTGCGCAGCACCACCGGACCGGCCCTGGACGTGCACCAACTCCCGGAGGTGGACGGGGTGTTGCTCAGCCACGACGAGCACCCCGACAACCTGGACGCCACCGGCCGCACCCTTCTCGCCGGGCGCCCGGTGCTGACCACGGTCAGCGGCGCCGCCCGGCTCGGCGGCGGTGCGCTGGGCCTCGCGCCCTGGCAGACCCGGACGGTGACCGTCGGTGACCGGACCGTGCACGTCACCGGTACGCCCGGCGAGCACGGTCCGGTCGGGGACGTGACCGGGTTCGTGGTCGAGGTGCCCGGCGAGGAGGAGGCCGTCTACATCTCCGGCGACACCGTCCACATCCCCGAACTGGACGAGATCGGACGGAGGTTCACCATCGGCACGGCTCTGCTGCACCTCGGTGCGGCCAGGATCGAGGCCTTCGGCGGCGGCGGGCTGATCACCATGGACGCGGTCCAGGCGGCGGCGCTCGCCGCCTCGCTCGGCGCCCGCAGGGTGGTCCCGGTGCACTACACCTCGTGGGAGCACTTCACCGAGGGGCGAGGGGAGACCGTCGAGCGGTTCGCGGCAGCAGGCCTGGCGGACCGGCTGCACTGGCTGACCCCGGGCGTCGCCGAAGTCCTCGACTGATCCGGAGCCGCTGAGCGGCTTTGGCTCCCGGCCCCCTGACCAGGCATGATCGGAGGCATGGTCGAACGAGTCATTGCAGCGTGTGACGGAGCAGCCAAGGGCAACCCGGGCCCGGCGGCCTGGGCCTACGTGGTCGCGGACAGCGCCGGGGCGCCCCAGCGGTGGGAGGCCGGGCCGCTCGGGCACAGCACCAACAACATCGGTGAGCTCACGGCGCTGCAACAGCTGCTGTCCGCGACCGACCCGGGCGTCCCGTTGGAGGTGCGGCTGGACAGCACCTACACCCGCGACTCGGTGACCAAGTGGCTCAAGGGGTGGAAGCGCAACGGCTGGAAGACGGCTGCGGGCAAGCCGGTGGCCAACCGCGAGCTGATCCAGCGGATCGACGAGCTCCTGGAGGGCCGGGACGTCACCTTCGTGTACGTCCCCGCCCACCAGGCGGACGGCGACCCGCTGAACGCCATCGCCGACAAGGCCGCCAGCGACGCCGCCCGCACCCAGCGGGCCGCCGCCGGGACCGCCGCCGACCTCCCGGTGCCCGACCCGGCCGCGGCTGCCAAGGCCCCCAAGGCCCGCAGCACCCGCGCCGCAGCGACGAGCAGCGGCGGCGGTACCGGCAGCACGACCAAGCGGACCGGCTCGCGCACCCTGAACGCCCGCTTCCCCGGCACCTGCCCGTGCAGCCGCCCGTACGCCAAGGGCGACAAGATCACCAAGGTGGGCAGCAGCTGGGGCCACCCGGAGTGCGCCGCCGCCCACGCCTGACCCGGGCGGTTCGACGCCGTCGCCTGAGTACCCGCATTCAGGCGACGGCCCGGCCGGGCGCTGGACGACAGCGGTCGGTCACTGCCGCCGGCTTCCGGGTCGACGGGCCGCCGCGGTGCGGCCCCGGCGGACCGCAGCCTCCGGCTGGAGTTCGCCGACGGCCACCGAAGCCACCTCCGCGACGGTCGGGGCGAGCCGCACACGCCGGGCGTGGAAGCGGCGTTGACACGGTGTCAGGATCGCAGTCCAGCGGCCCGCCGACCGGCGCGCCCGCTGTCATCATGAGCATGACTTCGGCGGCGGCGCCGGAGCCGATGGTGAGGAGCGGGCGTGAACGCTGCGGGTGCGGGGACCGATCAGCCACGGCAGCAGCCGGTGGCGATGGCGGACGAACAGGTCGGTTCCAACGGCGCGATCGCGGCGGCGCTGACCCGGGCGGTGGGCTCGATGCCCGCCCTGTACGTCGCCCTGGTGGTGGTCGGCGGCTGGATGGCGCTGGCGACCTGGGGGCCGCTGCACTCGGTCGACCCGTACCCCTTCGGCTTCCTGCTGTTCCTGGACAACGTGGTCCAACTGGTGCTCTGCCTGGTGATCCTGGTCGGCCAGCGGGTCCTGGGCCAGGCGGCCGACCGCCGGGCGGTGCAGACCTACGAGAACGCCGAGGCGATCTTCGCCAAGGTCGCCGACCTCCAGGCGCACCTGGACCGGCACGACCGCGCGCTCGGCCGCGGGGTCAGCCTGCTGGAGACCAGCGGGCACCCGTGGATTCAGCGGCACCGGGTGCAGCCGCCGCCACAGGCGTTGGACCAGGTCACCGGGGTCAACGGGCGGATCGCCGCCTGGCTGACCCAGCGGCTGGGCAGCATGGGGGCCTTCTGCCTCGCGGCCGGGACACAGGTGGTCTGGATCGGTCTGTCCCAGTTGGGGGTGCAGACCTTCGACCCGTACCCGTTCGCCTTCATGAGCTTCCTGTCCACCCTGGCCCAGCTGATCTTCATGATCGTGATCATGGTCGGCCAGGACGTGCTGGGCAAGGCCGGCGACCGCCGCGCCGAGCAGACCCTGCTGGACGCCGAGGCCGTACTGCACGAGTGCGGCCGGATGAAGGCCCGGCTGGAGGCACAGGGGAAGGTCATCGAGAGCCTGGCCGACTACACCAGCGCCCAGGTCATCCGGCATCTGGCGCGGGCCATCCACCAGAGCCGGTTGACGGTGGCGGTCGAGGACGGCGAGGAGCCGGGCAGCCGGGCCGCCCTGCTGCCTTGGGAGGAGCTGCCCGAGGAGCTGAGGGCAGCCAACCGGCGCCAAGCCCGGCAGCTCGGCGAACGCCTCGCCACGGTCGGCTGCCTGATGGTGCCCACCTCCGAGCAGGTGGCCTCCGACGCCGGCGGCGGCTTCGGGGACTTCACCGAGGAGGAGGCCGAGGTCCTGGCCCGGCTGGAGCACGAACACAAACACGAACAGGAACACGAACACGAGCGCGAGCACGGCGCCGACTCGGCTTCGCTGCCCGGCCGGCGGGACGGCCGCGTCGAGTCCCTGCCCTGGGAAGAGCTGTCCGATCGGGCCCGGGCCCGGACGGTGGAGTCGGTCCGCCGGATCCCCGCCGTCCTGGCCGACGTCGGCTTCCAGGTGGTACGGATCAGCCGCATCGCCGACGGCGTGGGCGAGTTGGACTTCACCCCCGAGGACTGGGCGACCCTGGGCCGGGCCCTGATGGCCTCCGGTGTCCTGGTCTCGCTCGCCGAGGGCGTTGCCGACCCCGAGGAGATCATCGCGATCGTCAAGCTGCTGCGCGAGGCGAGCGGCACCCATCCGCGACGCTTCGTCCGGGAGCTCGCGGCCGCCTCGACCTTCGACACCGGGCTGCGTCCCGACACCCGTTACGTCGCGTACCGCGGTCCCGCGCTGGACACCATCCGCGCGGCCGTTCGGATCGTCGCCGAGCAGGCGCCGGACGAACTCGCCGAGTTCCGCGCCTTCCTGCTGGAGATCGCCGTGGTCGTCGCCGACGCCAACGAGGAGGGCGGCATTCTCGGTCTGGGCGCGCGCTCCCGGGTGCCCAGCGAACTCGCCGCCGTGGAGGCCGTCCGGGCCGCGAGCGACCTCGATGTTCCGGAGCCCGCACGCGCCGAGGTCGGTCTGCGCAAACGAGGTTGAACGGGGGCGACCGGCCGGCCATGGGGGCGACCGGCCGGTCGCCGCGTCAGGAGGGGATCACTTCTCCTGGGCGATGGACTTGATCTCCTCGAAGCTCATGCCGATCTTGTTGAAGGCACGGGCCTGCGCCTCGGGCATGCCGAGGCCGGCCAGCTCCTTGAGCTGGGCGTCGGTCAGCGGCGCGGCCTCGGTCATCGGCGGGACGGAGTCCGCCCCGGCGGCGTCGCCGGTCTCGGGCCCGGCGCCGCCGGAGGCGAGGGCGAGGAAGGTCTTCATCAGGTCGTCGCTGGTCGTCTTCACCGCGTCGGCCGGGGCCTGGACGTTCGGCGCGGCCTCGTTGAAGGTCAGCTTCACCGGGAAGTTGACGCCCGGTCCGGCCTTGGTGTCCAGCTGGGCCAGGTCGAAGGTGGCCGAGGAGAACCTGCCGTCCTTCAGGTAGAGGTCGACGCCGACCTTGGTGTCCGGCACGTCCTTCGGAGCCTCGGTCGGGAAGTTCTTGAACTGCTGCGGGAACTTGCCGGACAGCGGTTTGAGGGCCTTGTACAGCTCGTCCACCGCGGTGCGCGCCGGGGCGCTCATCCAGATGTGCTCGGCGCCGTCCTTCTTGCCCTTGTCGTCGAAGGTGACGGTCCGGTTGAACACGTCCTTCAACGAGTTGACGAGCTGCTTGGCGGCCTCCGGGTCGACCGAGGGCACGGCCTCCGGCGTCGCGCCCTTGGCGCCGTCCTTCTTCTTGGCCTCGTCCGCCAGCTCCTGGAGGTCGAGCGAGATCCACTTGCCGTTCAGCACGTCCTTGGCGCTGCTCAGCTCCGGGGGCAGGTCCTTGGTGGCGGTGTCGGCCTCGGACGGGTCCTGGCCGGTCAGCTTCAGGACGCTCTTCACGTCGATGTGCAGGTACGCCTTGGCGTCGAGCTGGCGGTACTCGAGGAGCGTGGTGCCCTTCTTGTCCGCGACCGTGTAGGAGACGCGCACCGACTTGTCGAGCGAGAGGTCCTTCGCCTCCTTCTTGAAGGCGTCGACCTCCTTGAGCGGCTTGTCGGCGGAGATCGCGACGGAGAGGGAGAGTCCGGACAGGCCCCGGGCGCTCTTCTCGTCGGCCTCCTCACCGGTGGCCTTGGTGAAGGCGACGATCTGCTCGGGGGTGGCATCCACGGAGAGCGTGAAGCCGGCCGACTTGCTGTCACCGACCTTGTCGAAGGCCTTCGACACCTGCTGGGCGGCCGAGAGCTGCTCGGCGGTGCCGCAGGCGGTGAGACCCGTGGCGAGGACGGAAGCGGTGACCGCGACGGGCAGCGCGCCGCGGGCGGCCTTGCGGATGGCGGTGCTGATGGTCCAACTCCTGTGTGACAGGGCCTGATCGAACGGGGCCAGGCCGATCCCTCCCCTGTGGCGAAGCGCGCCGCAGCGCGTACACATGCGATCACATTATCAGCAAGGAGTCACGCGATTATTTGACCCTCCTTTTAAGCTATCCGGCCGAGATCACGGCTGTTCGGCCGGATTTCGACCCCGCGGCAGCTACCCCTTCGACGAGCCCGAGTTGGCGCCGCGCACGAAGTGGCGCTGGAAGCAGAAGAACAGCACCGCCACCGGCAGGGTGGACACCAACGCCGCCGCCAGCTTGAGCGGGTACTGCGTGCCGGAGCCGAGGCCGCCGGAGACGAAGTGCCCCAGGCCGGTGGTCAGGGTGTCGTGCTCGCTGGACTGGGTGGAGACCAGGAAGTGGGTGAACTCGTTCCAGGAGCCCTGGAAGGAGAGCACGGTGAGCGTGATCAGCGAGGGCCGGGACATCGGCAGCACCACCGACCAGAAGATCCGGAACGTCCCGGCACCGTCGATCCGCGCGGCCTCCTCGATCTCGCGCGGCACCGACTCGAAGAACTGCTTCATGATGAAGATCCCGGCGGCGTCGACCAGCAGCGGCAGGACCATCCCGCTGTAGGTGTCGAACATGCCGAAGCTCTTCAGCACCAGGAACTTCGGGATCAGCAGCACCACGCCCGGGACCGCCATCACGGCCAGCACGAAGGCGAACAGCAGCCGGCGGCCGGGGAAGCGGATCCGGGCCAGGGCGTAGCCCGCCATCGAGTCGAACAGCACCCGGCCGGCCGTGACCAGGACGGTCACCAGCACGCTGTTGCCCAGCCAGCGCAGGAACGGGATGTTCTCCACGCCCTCCGCCAGACCGAACAGCCGTCGGTAGGAGGCGAGGGTGCCGCCGTCCGGCAGCAGTGCCATCGGGTTCGCGGCGGCATCCGGGTCGGTCTTGAAGCTGTTCGCCAGCTGCAGCAGGAACGGCAGCAGGTAGAGCAGCGCGAAGCCGAGCAGCGCGGTGTACCCGAGGACGCGCAGCGGCCGGGGGAAGCGGCCGAGGACGGGTTTGTCCGCTACGGGCTTGCGGTCAGCGTGCCGCACGGCGAGCTCCCTTCGGGCTCCGTGAGCCGCGCCGGGGCCTGCCGCCGCGCTCCCGCAGGACCCACCGCTGCAGGGCCGTGAGGAGCAGGATCAGGCCGAGCAGTACGAACGCGATGGCGGCGCCCTGCCCGTAGTCGGCGTTGTCGAAGCCGGCCGAGTAGGACAGGTAGGCGGGCGTGAGGGTGGTGTTGCCGGGTGCGCCCTTGCCCATCACGTAGACCTGGTCGAAGACCTGCCAGGTGGATATCAGTCCCAGGGTGAGGACCAGGAACAGGACGGGCCGCAGCGCCGGCAACGTGACGTTGCGCAGCAGTTGACGGCGGTTGACGCCGTCCAGCGCGGCGGCCTCCTCCAGCTCGCGGGGGATGTCCTGGAGGGCGGCCAGGAAGATCAGCATGAAGGTGCCGGAGGTCGTCCACACCGCCATCAGGATCAGGGTGCACATGGCGACCGAGGGCCCGGCGAACCACTCCGACCAGGACAGCCCGAGCGGTCCGCCGGCCGTCGGTGCCGGCTGGTCGACGCCGAACCGGCCGAGCACCAGCCAGACGACCCCGCGCGGATCGGCCAACCAGTTGGGGCCCTTGACGCCGACCCAGCCGAGCATCCGGTTGACGGCGCCGCTGCCCTGGAAGAGGAACAGGAACACCGTCGAGATCGCGACCGAGCTGGTGACCGACGGGAAGTAGAACGCCGTGCGCAGGGCGCCCCGGCCGCGCAGCATCCGCTGGTTGACCAGGACGGCGAGGAACAGCGCCGACACCGTCTGCAGCGGCACGGTCAGCAGGACGTAGTACAGCGTGTTGCGCATCGAGGTGGCGAACAGCGTGCGGTCCAGGCCGTCGTCGGCGAACAGCCTGCGGTAGTTGTCCAGGCCGACGAAGTCCGCGTGGCCGCTGAACGGATTGGACTGGCCGTCCCAGTGCAGCAGACTGACCCACAGGGCCATCGCGATCGGCAGGACCAGGAAGAGACCGAGGACCAGGACCATGGGGCCGGCGAACAGCCAGCCCCACGCTCCCTCGCGCAGGCCGCGCCTCTGCTTCGTGCCGACGGTTCCCTCATTCGGCATTCTTGATGGCCTGCTCGCCGTTGCGCTGGAGTGCGGCCAGGATGGTGGCCGGGTCGCCGGTCCTCAGCGACTGCAGGTCGGTGTTGAACTGGGTGAGCACCTTGGTGAACCCGGGGATGGTGACCGGTGGCTGGGAGTGGGCGATGCCGTCGACCCAGGCCTTGGACTCGGGGTACTTCTCGGCGTAGGTGGCCAGCGCGCTGGTGCGCGAGGGCATCACGCCGAACGCCTTGGCGAACTCCAACTGCTGGTCGGCCGCGGTGAGGTGCTTGACCAGGTCGACGCCGGCCGCCTGGTGCCGACTCTTGGCGGCGATGCCCCAGCAGTTGCTGAAGGCGAGGGTGCCCTGCCCGGCGGGGCCGGCCGGCAGCGGGAGCACCTTGTACTGGACGTCGGGGTAGTCCTTGGCCATCGCGCCCTTGAGCCAGTTGCCCTCGATGGTCATCGCGGCCTTGCCCTTGCCGAGCGCCTCGCCGCCCCAGCCGGCGTCCACCTCGGAGACGTACTTGGCCGAGCCGGCCTTCAGCATGGTCTGGACGTACTCCAGCGCCTGCTTGTTGGCCGGGCTGTCGGCGGTCATCGCGGTCTGCTCGGGGTTGGTGACCCAGCCGCCGGCCTCCTTCATCAGCGCGCCGAGCCGCTGGTAGTCGGGGGCGGTCACCAGGCCGGTCACGCCGTTCTTGGTGAGTTTGCCGGCGTCGTCGGCGAGTTGCGGCCAGGTGGTCGGGTAGTCGGCCTCGGTCAGGCCGGCCCGCTGCCACATCGCGGTGTTGATCGCCAGGCCCAGGGTGGAGCTGTCCTTGGGCAGGCAGGTGAGCTTGCCGTTGTAGCTGAAGGCCTGGCGCAGCTGCGGGGAGAAGTCCGCGGCGTCCGGTATCCGGTCGCCGTAGGCGTACAGCGAGCCGCCCTTGGCGTAGTTGGCGAACTGGTCGGAGTTGACGTAGAAGAGGTCCGGCGGGTTGCCGCCGGCGAAGGCCTGACCGAGCTGCTGGTTGATGTCGCTGGCGATCTGCACGGTGACGGTGTTTCCGGTCTTCCCGGCCCAGGCCGCGGTGGCGGCCTTCACCGCGGCGGTCTCGGCCTCGCCGGAGGTGGCGATCAGCAGGGTCAGGCTCTGGTTACCGCCGGAGTCCTGCGTGGCCGTTGAGTCGCCGAAGCCGCCCGAGGAGGAGCAGCCGGTGACGGCGCCGAGGGCGACGGCCGCGCAGACGGCGGCCGCGGCGAGGGTGCGGGAGGTGGCCATGCGGAATCTCCTTGCGAGGTGGGTGGGGGAGCGGAGGCGGTTCGGGAGGGGCGTCACATGCTTTCGCGGAGGACCAACTCCGGTTCCAGTAGGACGTGTTCGGTCGGCCGCGCGCGGTCGCCGAGACGTTCCAGCAGCAGCCGCATGCATTCGCGGCCGACCGCGTCGAGCGGCTGGGCGAGGCTGGTCAGCGACGGGAACAGCAGGGGGGCGAGCGGTGAGTCGTCGAAGCCGATGACGGCGGCCTCCGGGCCGGGGGAACGGCCCTCGCGCCGCAGCGCCTGGTACCAGCCGGTGGCCAGGGTGTCGCTGGCCGCCACGACGGCGCTCACGCCGGCGGCGAGCAGCTTCCCGGCGGCCTCGGTGGCGCGCTCCGGGTCGTCCGGGCTCTCCACCCGGCGGCCCCGGGTGGACAGGCCCAGTTCGCGCATCGCGCTCTGCCAGCCGCGGGCGCGGTCGTCGCCGACCCCGGAGCCCTTGGGCCAGCCGAGGAAGCCGATCCTTCGGTGGCCGAGTCCGGCGAGGTGCCGGACGGCCGCCGACGTCCCGGCGGCGCCGTCGACGTCGACCCAGTCGCCGACGTCCTTGCCGGACCAGGTGCGGCCGAAGGCGACGAACGGGACGCCGCGTTCGTGCAGCCAGCCCTGGCGGCGGTCGCCGCGGTCGGTGCCGCTGAGCACGAAGCCGTCCGCGCCGTGCTCGTCCAGCAGCTGCTGGTAGCTGTTGAGTTCGTCGTCCCCGGGGGCGACGGCGAACAGCACCACCCGGTAGCCGGCCCGGTCGGCGGCTTCGGAGAGCGAGTGCAGGAACTGGTCCAGGACCGGGGTCGGAACGCCGGTGCTGCTGGACCGGATGCCGTAGCCGATCAGCCGGCTGGCCCTGGTCTTGAGCGCCTGCGCGGCCCGGTGCGGGCGGTAGCCGAGCTCGTCGATGGCGCGTCGGACCCGCTCCAGCGTCTGCGGGCGCAGCAGCTCGGGCGAGTTGATCGCGTTGGACACCGTCTGTCGGCCCACGCCGGCCCGGGCGGCGACCATTTCGAGGGTGACGGCGGACCTCGCCTTCGGCCTGGGCGATGAGTGTGCATGCATAACGGTGATCCTAGGTTCTGTCTCCATCGACAAGATCTTGGATCGTTCCAATACGGGGTTCCATCGACTCCAGCAGTCGGGTTAATGTCTTGGAACGCTCCAACGGCAGAAAGGTTGCGCCCGGGTGGAAGCAACTGTCAAGCCCCAGAACGAGGATGAGGAGATCATGCCAGCGATCGAGCTGCAGCCGTTCCTGCACGACACCCGGCTCTCCGTGGCCGCCCCGAGCTTCTGCGCCTCCCGCCCCGACGGCCGGATCGCCGAGGGCGCGGACGGCTTCTACCACGGCGACCGCCGGATCCTCTCCCGCCTGGAGGTCGGCGTCGCGGGCATCCCCAACACCCCCGTCGCCACCGCACGGGGCGCGGACGGGAACACCGTTTTCGTCACCGTGCTGCGCGGCCTCGCCGAGCGCACCGCCGACCCGGCCACCACCCTGGAACGCCGCCGCGAGCTGCACCCCGGCCGCCTGGTCGAGCGCTACACCGTCCGCAACGCCGGCGACCTCACCGCCCGGCTGCGCCTGGACCTGCGCGCCGAGAGCGACTTCGCCGCCATGGACACCGTCAAGGCCGGCCGCACCGGCACCCCCCTGCGGCCCGAGGCCCAGCGGGCCGGACTGCGCTGGAGCCACGGCCCGTTGACCGCGGCCCTGACCGTCACCCCGGAACCCGACCACCTCGACGCCGCCACCGGCACCCTCGGCTTCGAGCTCGCACTCGCCTCCGGCGAGAGCTGGCAGGCCGTCCTGGAGTGCACCGCCGAGCACCGCGACGGCGACCTCTTCCCCGCCCCCGCCGTCGGCACCGCCGCCGAGCCGGGCGCGGCCCCCTGGAACACCCCCGAGGTCACCGGGCGCGAACACCACCTCGCGCACTGGATCGCCCGCTCCCACCAGGACCTGCGCGGCCTGCTGCTCACCGACCCGCTGCGCCCCGCCGACACCTTCCTCGCCGCCGGAGCGCCCTGGTTCCTCACCCTGTTCGGCCGCGACGCGCTCTGGGCGGCCCGGATGATGCTCCCGCTCGGCACCGGGCTGGCCGCCGGCACGCTGCGCACCCTGGCCCGCCGCCAGGGCCGCGGCGTCGACCCGGCCATCGAGGAGCAGCCCGGCAAGATCCTGCACGAGGTCCGCCGGGACGAGCAGCACCTCGACACCGGCTCCCGCCTGCCGCCCTGCTACTACGGCACCGCCGACGCCACCCCGCTCTGGCTCACGCTGCTGCACGACGCCTGGCGCTGGGGCCTGCCCGAGCACGAGGTCGAGGAACTGCTGCCGAACGCCGAGGCCGCCCTCGGCTGGCTGGAGCGGTACGCCGACGCGGACGGCGACGGCTTCCTGGAGTACGTGGACAGCACCGGACGCGGCCTGTCCAACCAGGGCTGGAAGGACTCCTCGGACAGCATCCGGTTCCGCGACGGCCGGATCGCCGACGCCCCGATCGCACTCAGCGAGGTCCAGGCCTACGCCCACGAGGCGGCGGTCAAGGCGGCCGCGCTGCTGGAGGCCTTCGGCCGCCCCGGCGCCGACCACTGGCGGCAGTGGGCCGAGCGGCTGCGCGAGCGCTTCCGGGAGAGCTTCTGGACCGAGGACGAGCACGGCCGCTACCCCGTCGTCGCCCTCGACCGGGACAAGCACCCGGTCGACTCGATCGCCTCCAACCTGGGCCATCTGCTCGGCACCGGCCTGCTGGACGCCGAGGAGAGCGCCCTGGTCGCCCGCCGGCTCACCGCCCCCGGCATGGACAGCGGCTTCGGCCTGCGCACCCTGGACGCCGACGCGGCCGGCTTCAACCCGCTGGGTTACCACACCGGCTCGGTCTGGCCGCACGACACCGCCATCGCCGTGCACGGCCTGGCCCGCGAAGGCCTGCACGGGGCCGCCGCGCCGCTGGCTGCCGGGCTGGTGCGCGCCGCCGCGGCGTTCGACCACCGGCTGCCCGAGTTGTACGCCGGCTACCCGCGCGCCCGGTACGCCCGCCCCGTCCCGTACCCGGCCTCCTGCCGCCCGCAGGCCTGGGCCGCCGCCTCCGCCGTGCTCGTCCTGCAGGCACTGCTCGGCCTGGAGGCGGACGCGCCGAACCGCCGGCTGCGGGTGCGCACACAGCTCCCGGTCGGCTACGAGTCGCTGCGGATCGGCGGGCTGACGGTGGCCGGGCTGCCGATCGGGGTGGAGACCGACCACACCGGCGCGGTCCACCTGCGGGCCCCGCGGGGCTTCACCGTCACCACGGTCCGCTGATGCGCGGTCATCGGTGAACACCCGTGGCCCCCGGCACGTTCGGGTGGTTCGAATGCCGACTTGACCCCGCCGGGTTCCGGCCCGGCGGGGCGTGGCCGTCCCCGCACACGGTGGTGTTCGACGTGTCATCACCACCTGCTAACCTCAGCCGGTTTCCCGCCGCAGAGAGTCGGCGGACAAGACGGGGTAAGAGGACAGAAAACATGGCAATTCTCCGGGCGAAGCAGAAAGCCCAGGTCATCGAGAAGCTCTCGCAGGTGGCGCCTCCTGGGGAGACCTTCATCGCCTGCGTGCACGCGGAGAGCGGCCCCAGCCCGTGGCTCAACGGCATCTTCGGCGAGATCCCGCTGCTCGGCCTGATCATCATTCTGACCCGCCGGTACTACTTCCTGACGCTCACCAACACCCACGTGGTGGTCAACACGGCCAACCGCTGGACCAACCGCCCCGGCGAGGTCGTCGCGGCCTTCCCGCGCAACGCCTTCCCGGTCAGCCGGGTCAAGCGGGCCAGCATCTGGAGCTCGATGTACCTCCAGATGCCGGGCGACGCCAAGCCGATGCGCCTGAACATCCACCGCATCTGGCGCGCCGAGATGGACCAGCTGAGCGCGGCCTTCCCGCCCGGGTCGATCGACCCGTCCTCGCAGCCGTTCGAGACGCCGCACGGCCAGCCGTACCCGATGCCGGGCCAGCCGATGCCGGGCCACCCGATGCCGGGCCAGCCGGTGATCCCGCAGCAGCAGGGGTACGCGGCGCCGCAGCAGCCGCAGGCCAACCCGTACCCGGCCCCCCAGGGCCAGCCCTACCCGCAGCAGCAGCCCTACCCGCAGCCGCCGGCGAACCCGTACCCGGCCCCGCAGGGCTACCCGGCCCCGCAGGGGCAGCCGTACCCGCCGCAGGGCCAGCCCTACCCGCCGCAGGTCCCGAACGTGCCCTACCCGGGCCAGCCGGGCCAGCAGGGCTACCCGGGCCAGCGCTGACCCAGGCCTGAGCCGGACAAGCCGCGGCCCCGACCCCCTTCCCGGGGGGCCGGGGCCGCGGCGTTCTCCGGCAGCCTCCGGGCTCGACGCGCCGGGAGGGGCGGACTCTGCCAGGCTGAAAGGGCAGCTACCTCGATCGAGGAGGCCCGCACCCATGTCAGCGCAGAACCCGGGACCGTCCGGACGACGGGCCCGCGCCGCAGCGCTCCGGGCCGCGGAGGCCCGTCGCGCGCGGCGCCGGCGGTGGCTGGTGCGCGGAATGATCGGCCTGGTGCTGGCCGTCGTGGTCGGCGGGATCGCCGTCGTGATCGCGACGAACCAGGGCTCGTCCCCGCCCTCCGGTGTTCCGGCGCAACCGCGTACCACCGCCGAGGGCCGGACCACCCCGCCGCCCTGGGACGCGCCCGCCGACGTCGCGGCGGCCGTGAAGACGGCCGGCCTGCCGATGCTCGGTGCCGAGGGCACGGCCCTGCACATCCACGCGCACCTCGACGTGTACGCCGACGGACAACCCGTGACGGTGCCCGCGCTGATCGGCGTCGACGAGAGCGCGCAGCGGATCAGCCCCCTGCACACCCACGACACCACCGGCGTGATCCACGTCGAGTCGCCGGTCAACGCCGACTTCAGCCTCGGCCAGTTCCTGACCGAATGGCAGGTCTCCGCCTCCGCCGACCACCTCGGCGGGCTGCGCACCGACGCCACCCACACGCTGACCGCGTACGTCGACGGCAAGTCGGTGGGCGGCGACCCGGCGGCGATCCTGCTGCACGCCCACGACGAGATCGCCCTGGTGTACGGCACGGCGGCCGAGAACGCCACCGTCACCGTGCCGAGCGGCTACAACTGGCCGAGCGGACTGTAGGGCGTCTCCTGCGGGTCCTTGCCCGATCCGACGAAACCCACAAGACCCGCCCCGGGCGGCGCCTCCGCGGGCCGGGCGAGTTCCTTGGTCATGAAGACCCGGGTGGTGCCCGGCGGATCGCACGGGACCTCGCCGAGCCGGGTCCACCCGTGCTTCCGGTAGAAGCCGGGGGCCTGGAAGCTGATCGTGTAGAGCACCGCCGAGCGGCAGCCGCGTGCCCGGGCCTCCGCCTCGGCCCGCCGCAGGATCGCGCCGCCCAGCCCGTTCCCCCGCAGCTCGGGCGGCAGGAAGAACAGGTCGACGAAGAACAGCCCGAGCGAGGTGCGCCCGGTCAGCCCGCCGAGCAACCGGTGCGTCCCGGGCTCGCGGACCAGGACGGCGAGCGGCCTCCGGTCGTCGACCCCGGTCCGCTCGACGTTGAAGCGGTCCAGCGCGTCGGAGACCAGCGCGAGGTCGGCGGCCGCGGGGGAGTCGGTGACGACCAGGTCGGGCCGCGGCGAGGCGGCGGTGGTCGGGTGTGCAGCGGGCATGGCTCCTCCAGAGCGCGGGGCACGGGCGGCCCGGCGGACCGGGGAACGCTACGGCGGGAACGCTTCGACGGGTGTCGAAGCGTTCCCGGCGACAATCGAGGGCATGGACGACCGACCCGCCGACCGGGATGTGGGCGTGGACCTGCCCGCCGTGGCCGGACTTCTCGCGGACGGCACCAGGGCCGCCTTCTGCCTGGCGCTGCTCGACGGCCGGGCGTGGACGGCCAACGAACTCGCCCGCCACGCCGGGGTCGCGCCCTCGACCGCGACCTCGCACCTGAACCTGCTGGTCGGCGGCGGGCTGCTGGCCGAGGAACGGCACGGCCGCCACCGCTACCTGCGGCTGGCCGACCGCCGGGTGGTCACGCTGATCGAGAGCCTCGCCGACCTCGCCCCGCGGCAGGCCGTCCGACCGCGCACGCTCGCCGCCTCCGGCCGACAGCAGGCCCTGGCCCGGGCCCGGCTCTGCTACGACCACCTGGCCGGCGCCCTCGCGCTGGCGGTCACCGACGCGCTGGTCGGGCGCGGCCTGCTGGACTGGGGCCCGGACCCGGGCCTGACCGCCGCCGGCCGCGACTGGCTGACCGAGCTCGGCATCACGTTGCCGCGCGGCTCGCGCCGCCCGCCGGTGCGCGCCTGCCTGGACTGGACCGAGCGCCGCCCGCACCTCGGCGGCGCGGTGGGCGCCGCGCTGTGCGACCACGCCCTCACCGCCGGCTGGCTCACCCGGATCGGCACCGGCCGCGCCCTCGCCGTGACCCCGGCCGGCCGGCGGGCCTGGCAGGACCTCCTCAGGCGTGTCTGACGATTCCCGCCGGGCGCGAATCGTCAGACACGCCCTGGGCCCGCCGCCCGCCGACCGGTGAAACCGCCCGGATTCCGGTAGCTCAGGCCAGCTCGCGCATCCGGCGGACCGGGCTCGCCAGCAGGATCGCGGGGCTGGCCAGGCTGCTCAGCGCGAACAGCAGCAGCGCCGTGCGCGGTCCCCACACAGCGGCCGCGGCACCGGCGGCGAGGGCGCCGACCGGGATCGCGCCCCAGGAGACGAAGCGGACCGTGGCCATCACCCGGGACAGCAGCTCCGGTGGGGTCTGCGTCTGCCGGTGGGTGCGGGTCACGATGCTGAAGACCACGACCCCGGCCGCGAACCCGGCGTTGCCGACGGCGAAGACCAATGCTCCCCAGCCGGACCCGGCCACCGGGATCAGCAGCGCGAAGGCGGTGGCGACCACCGCGGCCCAGCAGACCGCGCGGGCGCCGCCGACCCTGGCCACCAGCCGGGGCGTGACGGCGGCGCCGAGCAGGCTGCCGAGGCCGCCGGTGGCCATCAGGGCGCCGACCGCGGCGGCCTGCGCGTCCAGGGTGCGGACCAGGAACACCGGGGTGAGCGCCATCAGCCCGCCGCAGACGAAGTTCACCGCGGTGGCGCCGGCCACACAGGGCCTGATCACCGGGTGCCGGGTGACGAACTGCCAGCCCTCGCGGATCTGCTCACGCATCCCGGCGCCGCCCGCCGGTCCGGCAGCCGGCTGTTCGATGCGCGGCAGGCTGCCCAGCAGCGCCGCCGAGGCCAGGTAGCTGACCGAGTCGAGCAGCATCGAGGCCGCGCCGCCGACCAGTTCCACCAGCACACCGCCCAGTGAGGGCCCGGCCAGGTCGGTGGCCGCGATGCTGCCGGAGACCAGGCTGTTCCGGGAGGTCAGCTGCTCCTTGGGGACGACCGTGGGCAGGAAGGTGGAGTTGCCGACGTCGAAGACCACGCTCGCGAAGCCGACCAGCAGCGCCACCAGCACGAGCTGCGGCAGCCCCAGCACCCCGAGGGCGGCCGCCACCGGCACCGAGGCCACCGCGACGCCGCGGACCAGGTCCATCGCGACCTGGGTGCCGCGCAGCGGCAGCCGCCGGACCAGCACGCCGGCCGGCAGTCCGATCAGCAGCCAGGCGACGTAGGAGGCGCCCGTGATCAGGCCGACCTCGAACGCCGACGCGTGCAGGGTGACCACGGCGATCAGCGGCAGGGCCACCGTCGTCACCTGGTCCCCGAGCCGGCTGACCGTCGAGGCGGTCCAGTAGCGCCAGAACGCCCCCGCCCCGCCGTCGCGCCGCCCGCCGGGCCGTGCCGCGTCCACCGTTCTCGCCGTGTCCACCGTTTCAGCCGTCACGTCCACCCCTTCGCCGCCACCGAGTGAGTTCCCTTTGGGAACTCACTATAATCAATGTTCATGCGGCACACCGAAGCGGCTGACCCCGACTGCGCGATCTCCCAGGCGCTGAGCGTGGTCGGGGACACCTGGACCCTGCTCCTGATCAGGGACATCGCCCGCGGAACGCATCAGTTCGACGCGCTGCAGAACGGGTTGGGCATCAGCCGGAAGGTGCTCACCGAGCGACTCAAGGCGCTGGTCGCCGACGGTGTGCTGGAGAAGCGGCTCTACCACCCGCACCCGCCGCGCTACGAGTACCACCTGACCGAGACCGGGCGCGGCCTGCTGCCGGTGCTGGTCGCCCTGCAGGACTGGGGCGGGCGGCACATCCTGGGCGACGGCTCGCTCACCGGCACCAGTACCGCCGACTCGGCCGAGGCCCGCCGGGTCATGGCGCTGACGGGCCACCGGCTGCCCGCCCTGGAGCTCGCAGCCGCCTCCGGCGGCCTGGTCGACCCGGTCGCCGCGGACCGTACCTGGACGGTGCTGTACTGCTTCCCGGGCGCCTTCGCACCGGGCGTCATGGGCCACCCGCCCGGCTGGGGCGAGATCCCGGGCGCGGCCGGCTGCACGCTGGAGTCCTGCACCTACCGGGACCGGATGGGCGAGTTCGCCGCCCGCGACGCCGCCGTCTACGGCGTCAGCACCCAGCGCCCGGACCAGCTGGCCGCGTTCGCCGAGCACGCGCGGATCCCGTTCCCGCTGCTGTCGGACGCCGGGCTGGAGCTGGCCGCGTCGCTGCGGCTGCCCACCTTCCGCGCCGCCGGCGTCGACCGGCTCAAGCGGCTCACCCTGGTCCTCGACGCGACCCGCACCGTGCGGGGTGTCCTCTACCCCGTCACCGACCCGGCGGGCTCGGTCGAGGACGCCCTCGCCCTGCTCGACGGCCTGGCCGCGAGATGACGGCGGGTGCGTCCCCGGCCCGGCCGGCGACGCACCCGATCACAACGGTTCCGGTCAGGCCGGCTCAGCGCATCCTCACCGTCGCGCCGCGACGACGACGAACGTGACGGCGATGAAGACGACGGCGATCAGCGCGCCGGCCACCTGCGGTGTGATCCAGTCCCGCGCCTGCTTGCCCGGCCTGACCCGCTCGGCGGCATCGGGCGTGCTCGACTCCCACCAGTCGAGCACCCGTTGGAAGTTCGCCTCGAACTCCTCGATCGGGTACAGCGTGCTGGTCTGCAGGCCCGGCAGCGAGCGGCGGCGCCCGTTCAGCAGGAAGATCCGTGCCGCGTAGGAGCGGGTGCCGTTGCCCTTGGTCTCCCGCACGTCGATCCACCGGATCTCCGACCACGAGTAGGTGCGGCCGCTTCCGATGCCCCAGCAGACGGTGACGCCGTCGGCCCCGACCCTGCTCCAGGACCGCCAGGCGACCAGGGTGGCCGGGATGACCAGCACGAGGGTTCCGCCGATCATCCAGAACATCGCCGCCACGCCGAGCTTCAGGACGCCGACGGTCACCTGGGCGGCGAACACGAGGAGCAGCAGCGACAGATGCGACCATGAGGGTCGGAACAGGTCCCTCCCCCGGAACATCAGTTCGTTCACGGCGGCACACTAGCGCCACGCGCCGGTCCTGAACAGGCAGTTCCACAGGCAAAGGGTTCGTCAGCGGTCATATCCGCTACTTGCGGCCCTTCCGGCCGCCCCGCCCGCCCTTCCCCGGCAGGGTGCGGTGCGCGGCGCCGAAGGTGAGCGCGGCCCACAGGACGGCGACGGCTCCCGTGACGTAGACACCGGCGCTGCGGAAGGAGAGGTCCTCGTCCCGGGTGGCCGGCGGGGCCCAGCCGTCCGGGTCGACCAGGACGGTCGCGGTGGTGCCGACGGACGTACCCGAGCAGCCGATGCCCTCGATCGTGCCGTGCGGCAGGGGCTGGTTGTCCTCGCGCCGGATGCCGCAGGTCCAGCTCACCTTGCCCATCTTGTCCTTGCCGCTGTGCGCCGAGGTGATGACCACCCTGGTCTCCACTCCGCGATCGGCGATCAGCTGCGCGCGGATGGCGGCCGTGGGGATCACCAGGAGCGGCACGCCCAGCAGGACGGCCGGCCAGACCACCCATCCGGTGCTCCGGATCAGCATCAGTCCCACGACGGACGCCATCAGGACCAGGATGGCGAGGACCGTGCAGGCGACCTGGTAGTCGGGGTCGGTGGCGAGCCCGAGCAGCCCGATGATCAGCAGCGGTGCGAGCACCCCGACCAGGACCGCCGTCCGACGCACCGTGCGCGGCGCGAGCGGAGCGTCCTTGCGCGGGCGCTTGCGGACGGGCTTGGCCGGCCGGGACACACCCGCGGCGAGTGGTCGCTTCTTCTTCTTGCCGCTCTTCTGATCGGCGCTGTGGCTCTTCGCCATGGTGCCCCCGTTCGGTGGTGCCTGTTCGTGCTCGCGTCAGTGTGACGGCAGCCCCCGACAGCCGGAAGGCCGGGGTACGGCCTGCGGGACGGCGGACCGACGCCCGATCAGTTCCGCCCCAGTGCCGCCTGCTCCAGGTCGAGGTCGCGCTGGAGCACCCGCAGCGTGGTGTCGCTGATCCGGTGCTCCTCGTAGAGGCGGTGCAGCCGGGTGTTCTGCACGGCGATGACCTCGTGCCGCAGTTGGCGGTAGGCGTCGTCGGCGGTGGTGCCGTCGGGGGCCTCGGGGGTGCGGTCGAGTCGGGCGGTCAGGGCGCGGCGGACCCGGTCGACCGCGGTGTCCGGGACGGCCTCCAGCTCGGCCAGGCCCTCGACGTGGTCGAGGGCGGCGCGGTTGAGTTCGTCGCGGGCGTCGTCCTCCTCGCGCGCGGTGTGCTCGGGTTCGAGGGCGAGCCCGGAGCGGTTGACCACGGCGGCGAGGGTCAGACCCTGGACGACCAGGGTGAGTACGACGTTCGAGACGGTGAGCACCAGCACCAGCGGCCGTCCGGCGAGTGCGTCGCCGCCCTCGGTGAACAGCGGGATGGACAGCGCGGCGGCCAGCGGCATGACGCCCCTGGTGCCGGCCCAGGTGACCACCCCGGCCACCCGCCAGGAGAGCCGCCCCCGGTTGGGCTTGACGGCCCGGGTGAGCGGCAGGGTCCAGAGCACCCGGACGGCGATCAGCATCGTGGCGATCGCTACCGACTGCAGTGGCCACCAGCCGGTGCCGGCCGGCAGTTCCCGGACCAGGGTGGGCAGTTCCAGACCGACGACGGAGAAGACGACGCTCTCCAGCAGGAACACCACCACCGCGTACACGGCGTGCACCTGCAGCCGGATGTGCGCGTCGGTGAGCCGGTGGGTGGAGCGGCCGAGCAGCACCCCGGCGACCACCACCGAGGTGACGCCCGAGGTGTGCGCGGACTCCGCCAGTACGTAGGCCGCGTACGGGGTGACCAGCGCTATCACCGTCTCCAGCACCGGGTCGGTGGTGCGGCGGCGCAGCAGCCAGACCAGCCCGGCGACGGCCGCGCCGACCAGGCTGCCGCCCCCGCCGAGCAGCACCAGTTCGCCGCCCGCGGCGGGCAGGTCGACCGTCCCGCCGACCGCCACCGCGACGCCGACGGCGACCTTGAACAGCACCAGGGAGGTGGCGTCGTTGAACAGGCTCTCCGCCTGCACCAGCACCTGGACCCGCCCGGGCAGGGCGAGCCGGCGGCCGAGCGCGGTGACCGCCACCGGGTCGGTGCTGGAGAGCACGGCGCCGAGTACGAAGGCCATCGCGGGCGGCAGCCCGGCGACGGCGACAGCCGCGAAGCCCACGGCGGCGGCGGAGGCGAAGACCAGGCCGAAGGAGAGGATGGTGACCGGCCGCCAGACCATCCGCAGGTCGCGCAGCGACAGCTCCTCGGCGGAGGCGTAGAGCAGCGGGGGCAGCACCACCATGCCGATGATCTGCGGCGGTACGTGCAGCGCGGGCACCCCGGGGATCAGCGCGACGCCGAGCCCGGCCAGCACCAGCAGCGAGGGCGCGGGCACCCGCCACCGCCGGGCGAAGGTGGCCACACTGGTGGCGAGGACGACCAGGACGAGAACGATCCCCACGGCGTGCATCTGCAGAAACGACCCATCGCAACCTTCGGGGTCGCCGAAGCCCGATCGCCGCAGTCGTCCCCCGAGCCGACCAGACTTCCCGGCACACCGGGCGTCATCTTATCGGCATTTTTGCGCCGCCGACCTCTCCGGATCACTACCCGCTCGCCGCACACTGAGCCTCGGAGGCGTGCGGCGCGGCCGGTGTGGGGCGCATCACAGCCCCCGGGGCGGTTCGGCCTCATACGATCGTGATCGCGGACGCCGGAGTCCTGCGGCGCCCGCCCGGCACCCCGCGATCCGGCCCGAGGAGAAGCGCACCTTGACCACCCCCACCGCCGCGCCCGACAGCTACTACCACCGCACCGGCGAGCGACGCTACAAGCCGACCGCCCATGCGCAGGGGGCCTGGCACCCCGACGAGCAGCACTTCAGCCCGGTCGGCGGCCTGATCGCCCACGCGATCGACCGCTACCGGGCCGACCGCCCCGCCGACGGGCTGGCGCTGGCCCGGATCAGCTACGACATACTCGGCCTGATCGCCCTCGACGAGTGCGAGATCACGGTGGAGACCGTCCGGCCGGGTCGCACCATCGAGCTGGTCGAGGCGGTGGCGACGATCGGTGGCCGCGCGGTGGTCCGGGCCCGGGCCTGGTACCTGGCCGAGCTGGACACCACCGCCGTCGCCGGGAGCCACGACGAACGGCTGCCCGCGCCGGAGGAGTTCGACCCCTGGGCGATGAGCGGGCGGTGGGGCGGGGGCTACATCGCCTCGATCGACGTCCGCCGTCGCTCCACCGCGCCCGGCCGCGCCGCCGCCTGGATCTCCACCCCGCTGGAGCTGGTCGCGGGGGAGCCCAGCAGCCCGCATGCCTCCTTCATCGCCCTGGTCGACACCGCCAACGGCATCGCCGTCCGGCAGGACCCCACCCAGTGGATGTTCCCCAACACCGATCTGACGGTCCACTTCCACCGCCGCCCCGAGGGCCGCTGGACCGGCCTGGACACCAGCGTCACCTTCGGCCCGGCCGGGCACGGCGTCACCAGCACCGTGCTGCACGACGTCCACGGCCCGGTCGGCCGGGCCGAGCAGATCCTCACCGTCCGCCCGCTGGCCGGCAGTTAGGGCATCGCGCTCGCCGCGCGCTCGCCGCCGAGGAACTCGGTCCCTGACCCGCTGACAGCCCGACGGCGCCACCCCTCCCACGGGGCGACGCCGTCGAGGTGGGCGCTCAGCCGGGCAGCGAGTCCATGAAGGAGCTGACCGAGAAGACCGCCTTGCCGGGCCCGGCCGGGCCGTAGCCGGGCGGGGAGGAGAGGCCGAACTCCTCCAGGGTGGCCCGATAGGTCTGCAGCAGCCGGATGTGGTACTCCAACGGCGCGCCCTGCGGGTTGGCCTTGCCGAGCGGGGTGGTGGGCTCGGGGCACCAGGTGGTGAAGCGCGGGACCACGCCGTGCGACATGAAGAAGCGCAGGCCCTCCCGGGTGGAGGCGATCGCCTCGTCGACCGTGGTGAAGCCGAACGGCTCGGCCATCTCCACGCCCGCCACGAAGTTGGGGATCACGTTCTCCGCGCCGAACACCTCGGTGGAGTCCAGGATCCGGCGGTGCCACTCGTCCCGGCCGACGTAGCGCTCCTTGCCGGGGCAGTAGAGTTCGAACAGCCGCCTGTCCCACACCTCGAAGTTGGGGTGGTAGATCCGCACACCGTAGTCGTGGAAGCGCTGTACGTCGTCGCGCGGCAGTGCCTGGGCGACCACCTTGCCGATCCAACGGCCGGGGAAGCGCTCCTCGATGGCCTTGGCGTACTGCCCGTAGAAGTCGGCCTCGTCCCGGCCGCCGACCTGCGAGGTGATCGCCCCGCCGGTCAGGGTGTACGCCTGGGAGACGCGGGTGGTGTCGTGCCTGTCGATCAGCTCCAGTGCCTCCAGCACCTCCTCGACCGGCTTGACCCCGGTGTACGGGCGGCCGGCCGCCTTGTGCTGGCGCCAGTTGTGGTTGATGTCGCAGTACTGGCACTCCTCCTTGGCGCCGAAGTACTGGCAGACCCGGAACACGGTGAGGTAGATCAGGTAGCCCCACTGGATGGTCGGCGCGACCTCCATCACCGACTTCCCGTTCGTCAGGGCGTGCCGGTAGTAGTCCGGCATCGGCGGCAGGCCGACGTCGGCGATCCGCGTGCCGTCCAGGTAGAGGCCGAGCGTGCCGTCCTCACCCGCACCGACCCGGTACGGCGAGTCAGGGTTGACCCGGACCGACACCACCGTGCGGCGCAGCCCGTACGGCCCGCCGGTCAGAACGACCTCCTCCGGCGGCCGGTTGAGCGCGGCCGCGCCCAACTCGGGCAGTGTGCGGTGGTCGAAGGAGAAGATGAAGTACGACTTCGGCTTGACCTCACCGCCCCCGTTGGCGCCGGAGCTGCCGCTGAGGGCCGACTCGTCGAAGGCCATGCCGCCGCGCAGCAGGTCCTCCTTGATCACCGCCTCCCGGGGCACGTCGGGGAAGCGCTCCATGAGGTCCTCGACGAGTGCGGTGCGGCTGCGGGCCTGGCTCTCCATGCGCTGCTCTTCCTTCCTGGCCCCGTGTCCTCCACGGCGCCCAGCTCATTGTTCTCCCCCTTACGCGGGTAGCCGTGACCGGCCGCACCGAGGAGGACCGACTCAACGTGGTCGACGGGTTCAGGACACGGGTGATCGCAGTCGGTTGACGCGGGATGAGGGCGATCGGCGAAGACCGGCTCGGTGAGGAAGGTCAAGGCGCGGGGCGTTGCGATGCATGACAAGGCCGCGTCCACACGCCGTCGGCATGAACGTTCACCTTATCGGGTGTAGAAGATCGTCCGTGGGGATCCGGAACGCGCCTTCGCGCCTACGGTTGGGGACCGAGCGAGACGGGGCCCGCGGCCCGGAGTTCCCCTGCGCGGCGGGCGAGATGACGACCCGTCACATCGTGCGACCCCTTCTCAGAGGAGGCTCCATGCCCCTGCGCATCAGATCGGACTCACCGCCCGCGGACGCCCTCGTTCCGGTGGAGGGCGCATGAACACCACCGCGATCGATCGGATCCTGCGCGGCCCCAGCGGGCTGGGCACCTCCGGTCTGCAGTTGAGGCCTCCGGTCGTGGAGGCCGCGGCGGCCGCCGTCCCCGAGACCGCCCTGCCCGAGGCCAAGGCCCCCGAGGTCCAGGCGCCGCCCGTGCCCGGGCCGCCCGACCTGGCGCCGGCCGCCGAGGCGCCGAGTGGCGGCAAGCCCGAGCTGGGCGACCCCGTCCCCGGTCTCTACCACCATCCGATCGCCGAGCCCGACCCCGCCCGGGTGGAGGCGCTCAGCCTGAAGATCAAGGCCTGGGCGATCGACGAGATCGAGCTCTACCCGCCGGAGTGGGAGAAGGACTTCGACGGGTTCTCCACCGGGCGCTACATGGTGGCCTGCCACCCGGACGCGCCCAGCATCGACCACCTGATGCTCGCGGCCCGCCTGATGGTCGCCGAGAACGCGGTGGACGACTGCTACTGCGAGGACCTCGGCGGCTCGCCGATCGGCCTGGGCAGCCGCCTGCTGCTGGCGCACACCGCGTTGGACCCGCTGCACACCACGCCGGAGTACCACCCCGCCTGGGAGGCCTCGCTCTCCGAGGACGCGCCCCGGCGCTCGTACCGCTCGGCGATGGACTACTTCGTCAGCGCCTCCACGCCCTCCCAGGCGGACCGCTTCCGGCACGACATGGCGCGGCTGCACATGGGATACCTGGCCGAGGCGGCCTGGTCGGAGACCGGCCACGTGCCGCAGGTGTGGGAGTACCTGGCCATGCGCCAGTTCAACAACTTCCGCCCCTGTCCGACCATCACCGACACCGTCGGCGGCTACGAGCTGCCTGTCGAGTTGCACGCGCTGCCCGCCATGCAGCGGGTGATCGCGCTGGCCGGCAACGCCACCACCATCGTCAACGACCTGTACTCGTACACCAAGGAGCTGTCCAGCCCCGGACTGCACCTGAACCTGCCCGTGGTGATCTCCGAGCGTGAGGGCATCTCGCGCCAGGAGGGCTACCTGAAGGCGATCGAGGTCCACAACGAGCTGATGCACGCCTTCGAGGCCGAGGCGGCCGCGCTGGCCGTCGCCTGCCCGGTGCCGACTCTCGTACGTTTCCTGCGCGGTGTGGCCGCGTGGCTCGACGGCAACCACTACTGGCATCAGACCAACACCCACCGCTACACGCTGCCCGACTTCTGGTAACCACCGTGTCCGGCAGCCCCCGTTTTCGGTAACCACCCGTAAGAAAACTGGAGTTGACCCATGTTCCTGACCGATGACATCACCACCCCCAGCGGCGCCATTCCCGGACCGGCGACTCCCTACCAGGGCGACATCGCACGCTACTGGGACCACGAGGCCCGCCCGGTCAACCTGCGCCTGGGCGATGTCGACGGCCTGTACCACCACCACTACGGCATCGGCGCGATCGACCGGGCGGCGATCGGCGACCCGGCCGACAGCGAGCGTGAGAAGAAGGTCATCGCCGAGCTGCACCGCCTGGAGTCCGCCCAGGCCGACGTGCTGCTGGACCACCTCGGCGACATCAGGGCCGACTCGACCCTGGTCGACGCCGGCTGCGGCCGCGGCGGCTCGATGGTGATGGCCCACCAGCGCTTCGGCTGCCGGGTCGAGGGCCTGACCCTCTCCACCCAGCAGGCCGAATTCGGCAACAAGCGCGCCGCCGAGCTGGGCATGGGTGAGTTCGTCCGCTCGCGGGTCGCCAACATGCTCGACATGCCCCTCGAGAACGGCTCGGCGGCCGGTTCCTGGAACAACGAGTCCAGCATGTACGTCGACCTGCACGACCTGTTCGCCGAGCACTCCCGGGTGCTGTCGGTCGGCGGCCGGTACGTGACCATCACCGGCTGCTGGAACCCGAAGTACGGCCAGCCGTCGAAGTGGGTCTCGCAGATCAACGCGCACTTCGAGTGCAACATCCACTCCCGCCGGGAGTACCTGCGGGCCATGGCCGACAACCGCCTGGTGCCGCAGGCCGTCATCGACCTGACCCCGGACACCCTGCCCTACTGGGAGCTGCGGAACACCACCTCGCTGGTCACCGGCATCGAGGAGGCGTTCATCGAGTCCTACAAGGACGGCTCCTTCCAGTACGTGCTGATCGCCGCCGACCGGGTCTGATCCGGTACGGAGTGGACGGGTGGCCTCCCCGAGGGTGCGGGGAGGCCACCCGTTTCCCGTCGGCCCCGCCGATCAGTCCTGCCGGCGGGTGAAGGTGAGGTGGGTGACGCCGCTCGGGCTGCTCACCGCCTCGCTGTCGAAGCGCTGGTCCAGCCCTTCGAGCCCGGCCCAGAGCGACTCGCCCCGGCCGAGCACGATCGGCACCACGACCACGTGCAGGTGGTCGATCAGGTCTGCCGCCAGGAAGGCCCGCACGGTGCTCGGGCCGCCGCCGATCCGCACGTCCCGGCCGCCGGCCGCCGCCCGCGCCTGCCGCAGCGCCTTCTCGGGGGTGGCGTCGATGAAGTGGAAGGTCGTGCCGCCCTCCATCTCCAGGCTGGGGCGAGGGTGGTGGGTGAGCACGAACACCGGGGTGTGGAACGGTGGATTGGGGCCCCACCAGCCCCGCCAGTCCTCGTCCTGCCAGGGGCCGCGCTGCGGGCCGAACTTGTTGCGGCCCATGATCTCCGCTCCGATGCCGTCGCCCCAGGCGTTGGCCATCGCGTCGTCGACGCCGGTCTCCCCGCCCTCCAGGCCGTGTATCCGTCGGAAGGCGCGGGTGCGGAAGAACCAGCCGTGCAGCCGGTCGGTGGCATGGCCGAAGGGCTGGTCGAGGCTCTGGCCCTCGCCGGTGCCGTAGCCGTCGAGGGAGATCGAGAAGTTGTGGACCCGGACCAGGGACATGGGGCTGCCTCCGCTGCTCGGCGCTCGTCAGTGCGGTGCTCGCGAGCCACGCTAGCGCGCAGGTCCGACAACGTGACGCTCCGTCATCGCCGGGGCGTGGCGCGGCGGATGTGGAGGGGTGGAGGTCGGGGCGGAGGTGGTGAAACCGTCACGCTATTGTCGTGCCTTCTTCACGAGGAGCACGCCCCGGAGGGCGATGCTTCCTCCGGCGGCCCGCCATGGGCGGCCGACACAACCGACCCGGGGGGAACGATTCCGATGACCGTACGCCGTACCCTGGCAAGCCTGCTGGCGGCCGGCCTGCTCGCCGCCGCTTCGGCCGTGCTCCCGACCGGCGCGGCGGGCGCCGCCGAGGCCGGCACGGGCGACCTGCCGTTCGGCTCGGCCACCACCGCCGGCCTCCACAACACCTACGACCCGGCCGCCTACCCGTACCTCGCCCAGGGGCTGGACACCGGCACCGGGATGATCGAGCTGGACCTTTGGACCGACGTCATCACCCAGGAGTGGAAGGTCAGCCACTCCAACCCGCTCGGCAACTCCAACAACTGCACCGCCGCCGACACCCCGGACCAGCTCTACACCGGCGGCGCCAACAAGAACCTGGAGCACTGCCTCGACGACATCCGGGTCTGGCTCGGCGCCCACCCGGGCGCCGGACCGCTGGTGGTCAAGCTGGAGCTGAAGGGCGGCTTCGCCGCCAACCTCGGGATGGGCCCGGACGCGCTGGACTCCCTGATCGCCGCCCACCTCGGCGACGCGGTGCTGCGCCCGGCCGACCTGCTGGCCAAGCCCGGCGGCGGCTCGTACGCCAGCGTCGACGAGGCGGTGCGGGCGGGCAATTGGCCGAGCCGGTCGGTGCTCGCCGGGCGGGTGCTGCTCTACGCGATCCCGGGCACGGTCGAGGAGAGCAACCCCTTCGACACCCTGCACACCGACGTCGAGTACGGGCGGCACCTGCGCGACCTGGCGGCGGCCGGCCGGATCGGGCAGGCCCAGCTCTTCCCGGCCGTACACGGCGCGGCGGCCGGCGACCCGCGCGGCAAGTACACCGGCGCGGACGCCGGGATCCGCCCGTGGTTCGTGGTCTTCGACGGCGACGCCGCGACCTACCTCAACGGCATCGACACCGCCTGGTACGACCGCTCGCACTACCTGCTGGTGATGACGGACGCCCAGAACGTCGCGCCGCAGATCAGCGCCACCGACCCGACCGTCGACCAGGCGCGCGCCCGCACCGAGCAACTGGCCAGGGCGCACGCCAGCATCGTGTCCAGTGACTGGCGCAAGCTCCCGACGGTGCAGTCCCTGGTGCTGCCGCGCGGCTGACGCCGGGCGCGCCCGGGGCCTGCCTCTAGGCTTCGCCCTCATGGCGAAGACGATCAAGCAACTGATGGACGGCCTGGCCGGGTCGCACGAGGTGGGCGAGGTGTGCCGGCTCCTCGACGCGCACCTGGCGGGCGGCGACACCGCGTACCTCGCGGAGTTCGGCGCCGCGCTGCACGCCCGCTACAGCTCCGGCCACGCGGGCGCCGAGCACCAGTTCCTCTTCGACCGGATCCTCTGGGACGTGGCCACCCGGCCCGGGCGCGCGCACGTCGAGCGCGCGCTCCGGCTGGGCCTGGCCACCCGCTCACGCGGCGGCCGCCCGGTCCGCCGGGCCGCCGCCGTGCTGGCCGAGCATCAGCGGCCGGCCGCGCTGGCCGGGGTGTTCGCGGCCGCCCTCGATGCCGGGACCGCGCCGGAGGAGCTGCGAGCCTGTCTGCTGCACGAGCTGGTGCTGCGCGGCGCGCCGGTCGCGAGGCTGCCCGAGGCGCGGGCCTGGGCGGAGGCCTCACCGTACTGGGCGGAGCATCCGCTGGCCTGGCTGCCCTGGACGCTCGACCCGCTGGAGGGCACGCCCGCGATGCCGCGCTACTGGCGCGGCGGGGTCGGGTACGGCCACGCGTACGGGCTGCCGAAGGGCACACCGCTCACCGGCTCCGCCGACGTCCCGGTCGAGGTGGGGGAGGACGAGCCCGGGCTGACCGCCGCCGTGGAGCGCTGGGCCGGGCGGTACGACGGGCGGGTGGAGGCGGCGGTGTTCCAGGCCGATGGTCCGGTCGGGCCCGAGACCCTCCCGGGGACGCTGGCCGCGCTGCCGCTGGGCTGTGTCGAACGGCCGACGGTCGTCCCGACCACGGCCGCGGAGGCCTGGCGCCAGCTCTTCATCGCCGCCTCGACCGGGGGCGGCCGCGAGGACGACTGGTGGTACGGCGCCTACGGACGGCTGGCGGCCTGGCGCTCGCTCGCGGCCCTGGCGGGCGCGGGGCCGGACTCCTCGGCGCCGGAGGTGGCGCGGCGGGCCGGAGACTGCGCCTGGTACGGCTTCACGGCGGCCGGCGAGTGGTTCAACCGGGACGACATGGACCTCGGCTTCGTCGCGCTCGACGCGGGACGCCGTCGGCTGGCGGTGCTGGCCGCCACCGACTACGACGGCGGCTGAGCGGTCCGTTGACCTGCTCAAGACCTCAACGGATACGGCGAGTTGACCCGAGATGAAGACTCCGAACGGGGCTTCCGGCAGGCCCCGGGGCTCGCCATCCTGGTTGGCATGACCCGAACTCTACGCGCGTGGAAGCGTGTTGCCGCCACCGCCACCGTCGCCCTGGTCACCCTCGCGCCCGTCGTCGTCGCCACCGAGGCGAACGCCGCGGTGAGCGGCCAGGTGTGCCTTTCCGCCCTGCCGTCCCAGGCCCGGACCACGCTCAACCTGATCGCCCGGGGCGGGCCCTTCCCGTACCGCCAGGACGGCGTGGTGTTCACCAACAAGGAGAGAGTGCTGCCTTCCCAGCGCTACGGCTACTACCACGAGTACACCGTGGTCACCCCCGGTGCGCCCACCCGCGGCACCCGCCGGGTCGTCACCGGCCAGCGCTACCACGAGGACTACTACACCGGCGACCACTACGCGACCTTCCGTCTGATCAACTTCGGCTGCTGACCCCCCTGTGCCCCGAAGACGGGCCCTGGAGCCCCGGCCCGCAAGGCCGGGGCCCGCTGCCGTCCCGGGCACGGTGGCCGGGCAGGGTAGGGTCGGCGGCGCCCGTCCGCACTCCCCGGAGGAACCCGTGCCGCAGATCCTGGTCGACCACTCGGCCGAACTCGCCCTCGACCGGGCAGGCCTGGCCGCCCGGCTGCACCAGGCGATCACCGAGGTGATCGACACCACGGTGGCCGAGTGCAAGACCGTCTTCCGCCCCGCCGGGGGCCACACGGTCGGTGACGGTACGAGCGGTGAGGCCGTGGTCCTGGTCGAGGTCAAGATCCTGGCCGGACGCACCGCCGAGCAGCGTGCCGAACTGACCGCCCGGGTGCTCGCCGTCCTGCGGGCCGGCATCGCCGTCCCCGCCGCGATCGGCGTGCAGGTGACCGAACTCGACCGCGACACCTATCGCTTCGTCCACCACCCCGGTCGCTGACCACGCCGGACTCCGCGCCCCGCTACCGATTGGTGGAGTACCGACGGTATCGTTGCTGCGCCTTGACGACGGGGGACGAAGGTGACGGCAGCAGCACACGGCGCCGGGGGCGGGCCGGACCAGCCGGTGGGCCGCGCCTCGGCGATCGCCGCCAGGCTGGAGCGGCTGATGGCCCGGGAGGCGGCCAGGTCCGGGGGACGCCCGCCGGCCTACCGGGAGTTGGCCGAGCGGATCAACCGTCTGGCGGGACGGGACGTCATCTCCCGCGACACCATCCGCAACCTGCACCTCGGCCTGAACCAGAAGGGCCAGGCCTCCAACCCCACCGTGGACACGCTGGACTGGCTGGGCCGGGGCTTCGGCATCAGCGCGGGAGCCGGCTACTTCCTGGACGACGCCAAGGCCGCCCTGGTCGACGAACAGCTCGACCAGCTGGAGCGGATCCGCGAACTGAAGCAGGCCCTCGGCAACGACGGGGTGGTCAACCTGGTCAAGCGCGCCTCCGCGCTCTCCGACGGCAGCCTGCGGGTCCTGCTCTCCCTCGCCGACAACCTCCGCAAGCTCGAGCAGGACGCCGCCGGGCAGGAGGCGGGCCCGACCGACGGAGAATGACCCGGGAGCACCGCACCATCCCCCCGACACCCGCTCCCCACCCGCCCGCCCCCCGGTTCTAAGGAACACCCCCCGCCATGGCCTTCCCCCGCGGCCTGCGCCGACGCTGCGAGCGGCGACTCGCCGGTCTGAACCTGCCCGACCCCTTCACCGTCGACGGCTTCCGCGCCGCGCTGGAACGGGAGCGCGGGCGCCCGATCGTCCTGGAGCCGCTGCCCGCCCTCGGCCCCGACCTGCCCTGCGGCCTGTGGATCGCGCTGCCCAGCGTCGACGTCGTCTACTACGAGCAGCGCACCAGCCCCGCCCACCAGGACCTGATCAAGCTGCACGAGCTCGGCCACGTCCTGTGCGGCCACACCGGGACCCTCGAACTCTCCCGGCTCACCGCGCTGCTGCCCGACCTGACGCCCGAACTCATCGCCGAGCTGATGGGCGCGGGCCGCACCAGCTACCACACCGCCGAGGAGCAGGAGGCCGAGATGCTCGCGCTGCTGCTCGCCGACCAACTCGGCGCCGCCGCCGATCCGAGCCCCTTCTCCGGCCACCTGGCCGCGAGCCTGCTGCACCCGATACGCCCGCCCAGGTGGAGGAAGACCTGATGCGCCTGCTGTTCACCTGGCTGATGCCCGCGCTCACCTGGGGCATCGTGCTCTGGCGGACGCCCTCGGCCTTCACCACCCGGGCCAACCGCGCGCTCTGGGCCACCTTCACGACGATCGCCCTCGGGCTCAGCGTCCGCCCGGCCTTCATCGAGAGCGGGCTGGGGCACCTCACCGGCATCCGGGACGTGACCCAGCTGTTCAAGCACCTCACCGGGATCGCCTCGGCCTACTTCGTGCTGGAGTACGTCCAGGCCGTCCGCCACCGCCCGGAGCGTCCCGGCGCCGCCCGCGCCCGGCTGCTGTTCACCTGCGTCGCGGCCGTCGTGCTGACCCTGCTGTTCGTCTTCGCCCTCCCGCACGACGCCGACGGTGCCTTCGGCATCGACGCCCACTACAGCCAACCCGGGGTCAAGCTCTACCTGTGCGTGTTCAACACGGTCTTCGCGATGGCCGCCGCCCGGGCGGCCGTCCTGTTCTGGACCAACCGCGCGAGCGTCCCGCGCGGAGCCCTGCGCGCCGGGATCACCTGCCTGGCCGCCGCCGGCGCCACCGGCGTGGTCTACACGCTCTACCGGTACTACTTCGTCCTCAGCAACGGCGACTCGACCGTGTTCGACGCGAACGGCAAGCCGATGCCGCTCCAGAGCACGACCAGCGAAGTGCTGCCCGCCCTGATGATCGTCCTGTTCGTGCTCGGCGTCACCATCCCGCCCGCCCGCACCCTGGTCGGCTACCTGCGCGACCAGTACGCCCTGTGGCGGCTCCACCCGCTCTGGTCGGACGTCGTGGCCGCCGTCCCGCAGGTGGTGCTCGGCACCCCGAGCAGCCGCCTGCGCGACCTGCTGACCCCCGGTGACCGCTCGGTCGACCTCGCCCACCGGGCCTTCGCCATCCGGGACGCCGTCCTGGTCCTGCGGGAGGACAGCCCGAGCGTCGGGGGCGCGGTCGCGGTCGACGCCGCCGACGGGGACCTCGCCCGGGTCGAGGCCCGCTGGCTTCGCAGCGCCGTCGACCACCGGGCGCGCGACCTCCCCGCCCCGCCCCCGCCGGCTGCGCTCGCCGCCACCACGGGCGGCCGCACCCCGCGCGAGGAGGTGGCCTGGATGCTCGCCGTCGCGACTGCCTATCGACAGCTCCGCGTCGCGGAGACCCGATAGCCGACGCCGCTCCCTGATGAGGAGAAGCCTGACCGGCGACCAGGGCACGCCCCAGGTTCGCCGGTCAGGCCGGGTCCGAGGGGTGCGCGTCATGCCGTCTGGCGATTATGATCGTCACCGCAGCGGAGGTTCGCCGACACCAACCTGGGAGCTGGGGGATGCGCAGCGTTGGAAGCGTGGGAGCCGGACACCCGCACAGGGGCGGTCTACCGGGAGACGCAGGAGGGGACTTCCGGTGGCACCGTCGCCGAACACGCGACACGGGCTGGAACTGACAGGACACACGGGGGAGAGCCCGGGCTGCTGACAGTACGTCCGGGAAAGGCGTCGGCGGCTTCACGCCGGCGGTGAGCCGACACCCCGTGCCCCGCTCGGGGGAGGGGGCAGGGGGTGTCGGCCTGCGGTCAGGAGTACCGGCGCAGCGCGCCGTGGAGGCGGCGGGGCCGGGGACGCACATGAGTAGTCGTACTCAATCGCGCCTCCACACCCCGCCGCTCAGCCCCGGCGTTCGGAGGTCAGTCCGTCTTGCAGCGCGTCCCGGCCGCCGGCACGGTGCCGTCCAGCAGGTAGGCGTTCACCGCCTCGCGGATGCACGCGCTCCGGTCGTACGCCACGTGCCCCTCGCCCTCGCGGGTGAGCAGGACGGCGTTGCCGAGTTCGCCGGTGAGCTTCTCGGACCAGGCGTACGGGGTGGCCGGGTCGCCGGTGGAGCCGACGACCACGATCGGGGCGGCCGCGGCGGACTTGATGGCGTGCGGCTTCTCGGTCGAGCGGAACGGCCAGATGCGGCAGTCCGGGTCGAACAGGGCGGCCGTCGGGTCGTGCTTGCTGACCAGCGGGGCCTTGGCGGCGAGGTCGGTGAGGGCGGCCTTCAGCTGGTCCCCGGACGGCACGTCGGTGGCGCCGTCGGCGCAGTGGATGGCGGTGTAGGCGTCCGCAGAGGGCTCGTAACGGCCGTCCTTGTCGCGGCCGTTGTAGCCGTCGGCGAGGGCGAGCAGGTCGTCCGCCTGGCCGCGGACCATGGCCCAGCCGAGGGCGTTGCGCAGGCCGCTCCAGGCCTTCTCGCCGCCGTAGAGGCGGCTGATCACGCCGGTCCAGGCCGTGGTGGAGGTGAGGGTGCGGCCCTTGGTGGTCTTGAGCGGCTTGTCCTTGAGCCCGTCGAGGAAGTCGGCGAGCTTCTGCACCGCCTGGTCGGGGTCCCTGCCGAGCGGGCACGGGTTCTTGGCGGCGCAGTCGGCGGCGAAGGCCTTCAGCGAGCGCTCGAAGCCGGCCTGCTGCTCGATGTTGTGCTGGATCAGGGGGGTGGAGGGCGAGGTGGCGCCGTCCAGGACGAGTCGGCCGGCCCGGTCGGGGAACTCCTCGGCGTAGAGCGAGCCGAGGTAGGTGCCGTAGGACATGCCGAGGTAGCTGAGCTTCTGGTCGCCGAGGGCGGCGCGCAGGACGTCCATGTCGCGGGCGGTGTTGCGGGTGCTGACGAAGGGCAGCACCTGGGCGTACTTGGCCTGGCAGGCGTCGGCCAGCTGCTTGCCGTGGTCGGGGCCGGGCTCGTCGGTGTCGAGCCAGTCGTCCCGGGTCTTGTCGTCCAGGCACTTGAGCGGGCTGGTGCCGGCGACGCCGCGCGGGTCGAAGCCGACGATGTCGAAGCGGTCGTGCAGCGGGCCGTCGAAGCGCTTTGGGCCGCCCTTGACCATCCCGACGCCGGAGCCACCCGGGCCACCCGGGTTGAGGACCAGCGAGCCGATGCGCTGGTCCGCCTTGGTCGCGGGGTTGCGGACCACGGCGACGTCCAGGGTGCCGGTGCCCGGGGCGGTGTAGTCGAGCGGGACCTTGAGGGTCGCGCACTGCAGCGCCGAGGTGTCGGCCTGGTCGTCGTCCGCCTGGTCGCCCTTGTCCTGGCACGGCGCCCAGGCCAGCTGCTGGCCGTAGAAGGTCTTCAGCGCAGGGTCGTTGGCGCCGGTGGGCTTGACCGTCGGGGTCGGTGTGGCGGTCGGAGTCGCGGTGGCCGAAGCGGTGGCCGAAGCGGACGTCGAAGCGCCGGCGGAGGTGGAGGAAGAGGAGGTCCCGCTGGTGCAGCCGGCCAGGAGGGCGACGGCGGTGGCGGCGGAGACGGCGACGGGCAGGGCGCGCCGCGAGGTTCGAATGATCATCGAATGCACCGCACACAAATATCACCAGCCAGTCACACTAGTCACATGGGTATCCCGTGCTCGCGCCCAGCCCCCGCCCCGCGACGGCCCGAACGGGCCAGCCGCACCCGATTCCGCCACTCGCCCAGCGGTGCCATGCTGACGTCATGACAGATCGCATCGATACCGCTCCCGCCCGTGACGAGGCGCAAGCCGGTGGACGGCGGCGGGAGTTGGCGGCGGCGACGGTGGGGTCGGTGGTCGAGTCCTTCGACTGGAACATCTACGCCGTGCTCGCGCCCTACTTCGCCGCCGACCTCTTCGGCCACGGCAAGGGCGGGGTCAGCGGGGTGCTCGGCGCGTACGCCACCTTCGCGGTGGGCTTCGTGGCCCGGCCGGTCGGCTCCTACCTGATCGGGCGGCTCAGCGACACCCGGGGGCGGCGGTTCGCGCTCAGCCTCGGCATGGCGGTGATCGCCGTCGCGAGCCTGGGCATCGCCGCGCTGCCGGGGCAGCGGACGGTCGGCGCCTGGGCGGCGGTGCTGGCGGTCGCCGCGCGGGTGGTGCAGGGGCTCGCCTTCGGCGGCGAGGCACCCAGCGTCGCCGCCTACGTGACCGAGACCGCCCCGCCGCGGCACCGCTTCGCGTTCAGCTCGATCTCCTACGGCGGGATCATCCTCGGCTCCCTGCTCTCCTTCGGCGTGCTCACCCTGCTGATCCACACCATCGGCAAGTCCGGCCTGGAGAACGGAGGTTGGCGCTGGGGCTTCGTCGCCGCCGCACTGCTCGGACTGGGCGCGGTGTGGGTACGGCGGACGGCACCCGAGAGCGCCGAGTTCCACCGCGCCCGGGCGCGGGCCCAGGCGCGACAGGGCGGGCGCCAGCCGTTCCCGCGGATGCTCCGCGAACACCGCTGGGCCGTGCTCACCGTCTTCCTCAACACCCTCGGCGGCACGGTCGGTTACTACTTCGCGCTGGTCTACCTGCCGCAGTACGCCGCCGCCTACCACGTGATCGACAAGGAGCAGGCGGCCTCCTTCATGACCGTGGTGCTCGGCGTGGTGCTGGTCACCATGCTGCTCACCGGCGCGGCCGCCGACCGCTTCGGCCTGCTGCCGGTCGCCCGGCTCGGCTTCGGCCTGCCGATCCCGCTGGTCGGCTTCCTGCTGGCCGGGTTGCGCGGGGGCTGGCTGTCGTTCCAGCTGGTGGCGGTGCTGCTGGGGATGCTGGTGGCGACCGTGCTCGGCACGCTCAACGTGTTCACCGGCCTGCTGTTCCCGACCGAGGTCAGGGCGGTCGGCCTCGGCGTGGTCAACGCGGCCACCATCGCCGCGTTCGGCGGCACCTTCCCGCTGCTCGCCGAGTGGTTGGGCCACCACAACGGGCTCGGCGTGATCCCCGCCTACGTCACGGTCTGCACCACGGGACCGGCGTTCGCCCTCCTGACGGCTATGCGGGTGCCCTCGTTCGCTTCCGCCGTCAGGGAGGCGGAAGCCGACGTTCAGCGGACACCGGGAACCGCCTGACGGACGATCACGTCCTGTGGTTGAGTGGGCCGGACGAACGCCGAACGGGGAGGGCGACTGTGGACAGCAACGGACCGGACAGCTGGCTGACGGAGGCTGAGTTCGACCAGCCGCGGCAGGTGGACCTGCGGACCGACCGGGCACACTCGGCCCGGGTCTACGACTACCTGCTCGGCGGCAAGACCAACTTCCCGGCGGACCGCGAGGTCGCCGACCGGCTGCTCGCCGACCTGCCCGGCGCCCGCGACGGCGCCGCCGCGGCCCGCGCCGTGATGCACCGGATGGTCCGCCGACTGGCCGGGAAGTACGGCGTCCGGCAGTTCCTGGACGTCGGCACCGGCATCCCGACCACGCCCAACCTGCACGAGATAGTCCAGTCGGTCGACCCGTCCTGCCGGGTGGTCTACGTGGACAACGACCCGATCGTGCTGGCCCACTCGCGCGCGCTGCTCACCAGCACGCCCGAGGGCCGCACCGCCTACGTCGAGGGAGACCTGCGCGAGCCGGAGAAGTTCCTGGCCGACCCGGCGGTGGCGGCCACGCTGGACCTGACCGAGCCGGTCGCGCTGACGCTGATCAACATCGTGCACTTCCTCTCCGACGAGGCCGCGCACCCACCCGTTCGCAGGCTCCTGGACGCCCTGCCCTCCGGCAGCTTCCTGGCGCTGAGCGCCGGCACCGCCGACAATGCGCCCGACCAGGTCGCGGTCGGTTCCCGCCGCTACGCGGAGGCCGGGATCGAGGTCCATGTGCGCTCGCGTGCGGCGGTGGAACGATTCTTCACGGGGCTGGAGTTGGACGACCCGGGCGTGGTCCTGATCAACCGGTGGCACCCGGAGCTCGGCGAGCCCTCGACCGTGGCCGACTCCGAGGTCTCGGTGTACGGCGGCCTGGCCCGCAAGCCGTAGGCGCGCCCCGGCGCCGCGGACCCGGCGGAGATCCGCACGACACGCCCGAGCCGCTGCGCCGGGCTACGGCGCCATGGTGAGCCCCGCCGATCCGGCGCCGCGGCTGAGCACCACCGTACGGATGTGTTCCAGCGCGCGGGCCCAGTCGGCGCGGCCGGGGTTGCGGCGGACGGCCTCGCGCAGGTCGAGCACCCGGTAGGGCGGGCCCAGGTCGGTGATCTGCGGGGCGAACTCGGCCCGGCTCACCGTCCAGCGCTGCCCGGGCCCGGCCGGCGGGCTGACGGTGAAGCGGGCGACGGAGCTCCAGTTGCCGCGCGGGTCCTCGGCGCCGTCGTAGGTGAACATGTGCCCGGCGAGCTGGTCGCCGAGGCCGTAGACCGTCCAGGTGTCGTTGATCTTCTCGTAGGCCTGCGGGATGTGGGCGTGGGTGCCGAGGATCAGGTCGATGTCGGGCCGGCCCGGGCCCTGCCCGGCGGCGGACAGCTCGCGGGCCAGGGTGAGCTGCTGCTCGTTCGGGGTGTCCTGCCACTCGGTGCCCCAGTGGACGCTGACCACCACCAGGTCCGCGCCGTTCTCCCGGGCGGCGCGGGCGTCGGCCAGGATCCGGTCCCGGTCGATCAGGTTGACGGCCCAGGGCTCGTCCTTGGGCAGCGGGATGCCGTTGGTGCCGTAGGTGTAGGCGAGTTGGGCCACCGTCGCGCCGCCCGCCCGCAGCAGCGCGGGCCGCCCGGCATCCTCGGCGGTACGGGCGGAGCCGGTGTGGGCGAGGCCGACGGCGTCCATGGCGTCGAGGGTGCGGCGGATGCCGGCCGGGCCGTCGTCCAGGGTGTGGTTGGACGCGGTGTCGCAGGACGTGTACCCGGTCTCCCTGAGGGCCTTGGCGACCTGCGGCGGGGACTTGAAGGTCGGGTACCCGGTGTACGGGCCGCCGTCGGCACCGTAGACGGTCTCCATGTGGCAGATCGCCAGGTCCGCGCCGCCGATCAGCGGCTTGACGCCGGCCAGCATGGCGGTGAAGTCGTAGCCGGTGCCACCGGCGTCCTCCTTGGCCTGCTGGATGATCTCGGTGTGCGGCAGCACGTCGCCGGTGGCGACCAGGGTGAAGGCCTTCGGCCCGGTCGGGGTCGGTGTGGCGGCGCCGGAGGTGGGTGCGGGCGGCTCGGGTGCGTGCGGGGCGCCGCAGCCCGGGAGGGCGAGTAGCAGGGCGAGGGCCGTGGCGGCGGTCCGTCGGCGGGGCAGGGACATCGTCGGCTCGTCTCACGATCGGAAAGTCTGACCAATCCTCCGACTATGCGGGCTCGCGTCCGCCCGGCCGCCGCCCCCACGCCCGCAGGTCACCCGGGGGGCTGCCGGCCCGGATTTCGTGACCATGTGTCACCCCCTGTACACGGTGCGCTCGATGTGCTGACATATCCACGTCAAATCCGACCGGGGTGGCGCGCGATGCGCTCGGCCTGACACCGCGCCGTCCCCGGCTCCGTGGACGATCGAAGGGGAAGCCCATGCTGCTCCGCACACTGGCCGTCGCGACCGCCGTCACCGCCTCGCTGGTCGGCACCTCTGCCTTCGGCGGCGACTCGCTCCCGACCCCGCCGGACCGGATCGTCATCGACGTCGCGACGGTCAACGGCTCCGGGTGTCCGGCGGGCACGGCCGCGGTGGCCGTGTCGCCGGACAACACCGCCTTCACCGTGACCTACAGCAGCTACCTCGCCCAGGTGGGAATGGGCTCCAAGCCGACCGACTTCCGGAAGAACTGTCAGCTCAACCTGCGCGTGCATGTCCCCCAGGGCTTCACCTACGCCATCGCCTCCGCCGACTACCGCGGCTTCGCCCACCTGGAGAACGGGGCCACCGGCGTCGAGCGGGCCAGTTACTACTTCCAGGGCCAGCCCGAGACCGCCTACCAGAGCCACCGCTTCAACGGCCCGACCGACGACAACTGGCAGGCCACCGACACCGTCGACGTCGCCGCACTGGTCTTCGCCCCCTGCGGAGAGGAGCGCAACTTCAACGTCAACACCGAACTGCGGGTCGGCGCCGGCACCTCGGACCCGGCCCGCACCACCAGCTTCATGACGATGGACTCGACGGACGGCAGCATCAACACCGTCTACCACCTCGCCTGGAAGCAGTGCCCCTGACCCCTGACCCCTGACCCCTGACCCCTGACCTTCGACCCCTGACCCCTGATCACTGACCACTGGGCCCGCCCCGGCCCCGGCGGAGCCCCGGCCGCCGGGGCCGGGGCGTGTCCGTCGGCGGTGCGGTGCCGTCCCACCCGCCCGTGCCTGTGCGCGACATGAGCGCCCGTCAGAAAACCGATCGCCTTTGCATGCCCATGTCGCTACAGTGCTGCGGGTCCCGAACCCCCACTCGGCAGACGGAGCGCCATGACGATCGCACGCAGGTCCATCCTCAAGGGCACGTCGGCGGCCGGCGCCGCCCTGGTCGCGGGCGGAGCCGCCGCCCATCCGGCCGCGGCCGCCGACGCACCGGACGACGGACCCGCGAGTCCGCTGCTGCAGGCCACCCCGCACCGGATCGGGGCGCCCAGCGTGAGCGGCACGCACCTGCAGTTCGGCACCGACCCGGCCACCGAGATGACCGTCTCCTGGATCACCCCGCAGTCCGTCCGCCGCCCGCAGGTGCGACTCGGCTCGCCCGGCGGCGGCCACGGCCGGGTCGTCGAGGCCGAGACCCGTACCTACCGGGACGCCCTCGGCAAGGACGAGGTGTACGTCCACCACGCCCGGCTCACCGGTCTGCGCCCGGCGACCACCTACCTGTACACCGCGGGCCACGACGGCGCGAGCCCCGAGACCGGAAGCTTCACCACCGCCCCGCGCGGCCGCGCCCCCTTCACCTTCACCAGCTTCGGCGACCAGGCCACCCCCAACCTCCGCCGCCACGTCGTCTTCCCCGACGGCATGCCCTCGCCGCTCGGCAAGTACCCGGTGTACACGAGCAGCCAGATCGGCTCCCCGCACGCAGCCGACATCGTCGCCGCCGTCGAGCGCGTCGGCCCACTGTTCAACCTGCTCAACGGCGACCTCTGCTACGCCTCCTACAGCGGCCGCCACGGCCAGAGCCGCACCGCCACCTGGGCCGACTGGTTCATCAACAACAGCCGCTCGACCCGGCTGCGCCCGTGGATGCCCTGCGCCGGGAACCACGAGAACGAGAGCGGCAACGGCCCGATCGGCGCCCTCGGCTACCAGACCTACTACGACCTGCCCGACTCCACCGCCGACCGCGACGAGCGGACCCGGGGCATGTGGTACGCCTTCACGGTCGGCTCAGTGCGCTTCATCAGCCTCGCCAACGACGACGTGGCCATCCAGAACTCCGGCGAGACCTATCTGCGCGGCTACTCGGGCGGCGCCCAGCAGCGATGGCTGGAGCGGGAGTTGCGCACGGCACGGAGCAACCGGGCGATCGACTGGATCGTGGTCTGCATGCACCACCCGATGATCTCCAGCTCCAAGCACGGTTCCGGCAGCGACCTCGGCATACGCGAGGCCTGGGGCCCGCTGTTCGACGCCTACGGGGTCGACCTCGTGGTCAGCGGCCACGAGCACTACTACGAACGCTCCCACCCCGTGCGCGGGACCCTGCCCAACGACACCCGCACCCCGGTGCCCACCGGCACCGACCCGCACCTCGCCGACACCGGCCGCGGCACCGTCCACATGGTCATCGGCGCCGGCGGCAACGCCGCCACCACCCAGGACGACCTGTTCGAGCGCCCCCAGGGCCGGGTGGTGATCGGCCTGGAGGACAAGCCGGCCCCGGGCGCCCCGTACCGGGAGTCGGTCTGGCTCACCGAGGACGCCCCCTGGGCCGCCTACCAGGACCGCACCCACACCCACGGTTTCGCCGCCTTCGAGGTCGACCCCGGCGACCGGAACGGCGGCACCACCACGATGCGGGTCACCTACTACACCTTCGACGGCCCGCACGGGGACCTCACCCCGGTGGACACCTTCACCCTGCACCGCCGCCGCACCGACGGCGACGGCGGGGACGACGACTGAGCCCCGGGGCAGGCGGAGGTGGTCAACCCCCGCCCGCCCCGGGGCTCAGCGCCGGGCACCAGCCCCGGGCGGGTTCAGCGCCGGAAGAGGCCGGTCAGTGCGTCCCACCAGCTGCGCCGCTGCGCCGGAACGGCCGCCGCCGGCGGAGCCGACGGGGCCGCCGCCCGCTGGGCGGCCTGGAGCGCCGCCGCCGCGCGGGCCGCCCGCTCCTCGGCCGCCAGCTCGGCCTCCGCCACCGACTCCGGGTCCGGCTCGATCTCGCGCGGGGTGAACTCCACCGGCAGCGCCGTCAGATGGCGGGAGATCCAGGCCGAGCTCCAGGTCAACTCCTCCTCCGGGACGGCCAGTCGGAGGTCCGGCAGCAGGGTGAGCAGGATGTCGATGCCGGCTTCGGCGATGTGCCGCCCGATGTCCTGTCCGGGGCACTCGTGCGGCCCGGCGCCGAAGGACAGGTGCGAGCGGTTGCCGTACAGCGGGGTGGTCAGGTCGGGCCGGACCACCGGGTCGACGTTGCCCGCCGCGAGGCCGAGCAGCAGGAAGTCCCCGGCCTTGATCTGCTGCCCGCCGAGCTCGGTGTCGGCCGTGGCGCAGCGCCCGGCCACCACCGACATCGGCGGGGAGTCCCAGAGCACTTGGTCCAGTGCCTCGCCCAGGGTCATCTGGCCGCCGGACAGGTGGGCGCGGAAGCGCGGGTCGGTGAGCACCATCTTCAGCGAGTCGGCGATCAGGTTGACGGTCGTCTCGTTGGCCGCGAGCAGCACCACCCGCAGGTGCTCCATCACCTCGTCGTCGGTCAGCCCGGCCGGGTGCGCCAGCAGACGGCTGGTCAGGTCGTCGCCGGGGTGGTCGCGCTTGACCGCGATGGTCCGGCGCAGGCTCGCCACCACGTACTCGTTGCTGGCGATCGCCGTCTCGGTGCCCTTCAGGAGGTCCCGGGCGGCGTCCACCAGTTGCGGACCGTACTCGTCCGGCATGCCGATCAGCTTGGTCATGACCAGCATCGGCAGGTGCTCGGCGAACTGGGAGATCAGCTCGGCCCGGCCGGTCGTGCCGACCGCCTGGACCAGGTCGGTGGTGAAGCGCCGGACGTGGCGGCGGACGCCGCGCCGGTCGAAGCCGTTCAGGCCGTCCAGCACGGCGCCGCGCAGCCGCCGGTGCTCCTCGCCGTCCGCGAACACGCAGATCGGCTGCCAGGCGATCACCGGCAGCAGCGGGGAGTCCGCCGGGACCTCGCCCTTGCGGAAGGCACTCCAGAGCCGGGAGTCGCGGGAGAACAGCAAGGGGGTGCGCAGCGCGGTGATGTTGGCGCCGTGGCCGAGGATCAGCCAGGCCCGGTGGTCGCCGTGCAGCAGCACCGGCGCCACCTCGCCGTACTCGGCGCGCAGCTTTTCGTACAGGCCCGCCGGGTCGGCCTCGGCCTCCGGGCCGTACAGGCGCCGCAGGCCGCCGGGGCCGATCGGCTCGATGCCCCGCCCGTGGGCCGGGCAGCCGGGCGGTGGGACGTGGTCGGCGTCGTCGGGGAACGGGGTGGTCACGGATTCTCCGGTCACGAGGTACGGAAGGACGTCGGGGGGAGTCAGCGGGCGGGCGGGGCGGCGAGTTCGTACAGGTAGTGCATCAACGCCATCAGGGTGTCCCGGCTGGACTCGCGGCTGCGCGCGTCGCAGGCGACGATCGGCACCTCGGCCGGCAGGTCGAGCGCCTGGCGCAGCTCGTCGAGCGCGTAACTCGGCGCCTCGGGGAAGCCGTTGACGGCCACCACGAAGGGCACGCCGCGGTCCTCCAGCCGCCCGATCACTTCGAAGCTGACCTCCAGCCGACGGGTGTCGACCAGCACCACGGCGCCGAGCGCCCCCTCGAACAAGCCGTTCCAGAGGAACCAGAACCGTTCCTGACCGGGGGTGCCGAAGACGTACAGCACGAGCTTGTCGCTGATGCTGATCCGGCCGAAGTCCATGGCCACCGTGGTCGAGGTCTTGCGTTCGACCCCGGTCGGGTCGTCCACGCCGACCCCGGCCTGGGTCATGGTCTCCTCGGTGGTCAGTGGGCGGATCTCGCTGACCGAGCCCACCAGCGTGGTCTTGCCCACGCCGAAGCCGCCGACGATCACCACCTTGACCGCCGTGGTGACGCTGTCGGGCAGCAGGTCCGCGCTCGCCGGGCCGACGACCGTGTCAGAGCCGCTGAAGTCCATGGATCACCGCCTCCAACAGGGCGCGGTCTGGGAGTTCCGCCGCCGGGATCGCGGCGCGGGCCTCGATGTGCCCGTCGTCGAGCAGGTCCGCCAGCAGGACGATGACCACGCTCGCGGGCAGTTCGAGGTAGGCGGAGACCTCCGCCACCGAGAGCGGGGAGCGGCACAGCCGCAGGATGGCCGCGTGCTCGGGCTGCATGGCGGGCGTCGGCTCCGCGCGGGAGACGATCAGGGTGACCAGGTCGAAGACGCCCGGCCCGGAGGGGCCGCTGCGGCCCCGCGTGATGACGTACAGGCGATCGGGCTCTGGTCCGTCCCAGCCGCCCTGGTCGGCCGTCATGTCACTGCCTCACTGTGCTCGTTCATGTGCCCGCCCGGGCGCCGTGCGGGTCGGGGCCTGTCCTGACCGGCCGGTTCACGCGACCGCCTCGGGGTTGCGCGGCGGCGTGGACAGGTGCTCGCCGATCCGGTCCACCAGGTCGCGCATCTGGTGGCTCACCAGCCCGGCGTCCACACCCTCGTCGGCGAGCACCGCGAGGTAGGCGCGGTCGCCGGCCGACATCAGGTAGAAGTAGCCGCCGTCGACCTCGATGACGACCAGCCGCATCGCGCCGTTGCCGTGCGGGAACTCGTGCCCGACCGCCGCGGCCAGGCTCTGCAGCCCGGCGCAGGCGGCGGCGAGGCGGTCGGCGGTGTCCGGGTCGGCGCCGTACTGGGCGATCCGCAGACCGTCGGCGGACAGCACGATGACGTGGCGCACGTACGGGACGCTGTGTGCGAGGTCGTTGAGGATCCAGTCCATGTTGCTGCGGTGCGGAATCACTGCTCGCCTTTCCCTGCCGTCTCTTCACTGGTCTGTCCGGCACTGGTCTGTCCGCCCGAACCCGCCGACGGGCCGGTGCCCTTGTAGCCGTCCATGAAGGCCTCCAGCCACAGGCCGGGCTCCTTCTTGGCCGGACGGGGCGCCGGTGTGGCCGGGGTCGGGCCCGCCGCCGGTCCCGCGGTGGGGCCGCCGGCCTGCGCGGTGCCGCGCGGGGGCGTGGCGAAGGCGGCCCGGCCGGTCAGCCGGTGGCGCCGGCGCTGCGGCAGGCCGTTGGCCGTCCGCTCGGTGACGATCACCTCGTCGTCCCCGGGCCCCGGGGTGGGGGACCCCCACGGGTTGGTCGAGCCGTAGGACGGTCCGACCCCGGCGGACGGCGCGGCGGCCGGGGCGGTCCGGGCGCCCCAGGGCCGGGAGGGGGCTGCGTGCCGGGGCGGGTTCGGCGGGAGCGGGCGCGGGCCGGAGAAGGCACCGATGCCGTGCGCCCGCCCGGTCGGGGGAGCGGTGGTGAGCAGCTCCTGCGGTACGACCAGCACCGCGCGCACGCCGCCGTACGCGGAGCGGCGCAGCGACACCTGGAAGCCGTACGCCTGGCAGAGCCGGCCGAGGATGGCGAAGCCCAGCCGGGGGGACTCGGTCAGGTCGTCGAAGTCCTTGGAGACCATGGCCTCGCGCATCGAGCGCTCGGCGCGGACGCGGGCCTCGTCGGTGAGCCCGAGGCCGCCGTCCTCGACCTCGATCGCTATCCCGCTCTGCACCTCGGAGGCGCTCAGATGGACGTGGGTGTGCGGCGGGGAGTAGCGGGTGGCGTTGTCCAGCAGCTCGGCCACCGCGTGGATCAGCGGTTCGACGGCCGGGCCGGTCACCGAGATCTGGGCGACCGGGTGGAGGTCGACCCGCTGGTACTCCAGGATCCGGGACATGCCGCCGCGCAGCACGCTGTAGAGCGCGATCGGCCGGGTCCACTGGCGGCCGGGCCGGGCGCCGGAGAGCACGGCGATGGAGTCGGCGAGGCGGCCGACCAGGGCGTTGCCGTGGTCCAGGCGCAGCAGGTCGTCGAAGACCGCCGGGTCGTTGCCGTGCCGGTCCTCCATCTCCCGCAGGTCCTTGGCCTGCCGGTGGATGATCGCCTGGACCCGGCGGGCGAGGTTGACGAAGGCGCGCTCGGCGGAGTCGCGCCGGCTGACCTCGTCGTCGACGGCCTGGGCGATGCCGCGGACCACCGTCTCCAGCGACTCGCGGAACTTGCGGGAGAGCAGTGCGTTCGGCTGCTGGAAGGGCTTGAGCAGTACGTCGATCGAGGAGCCGTATCGGGCGCCGCGGACCAGCCTGCGCAGCTCGCCCGCGGCCAGCCGCTCGATCTCGTCGTCCTGCCCGGCCAGCTTGCGCTGCAACTCGTCCACCCGGCGGGTGTGTTCGTTGCGCAGTTCGGCGAGGGCCCGCCCCCGGCGGGCGGACTCGGCGGTCACCACGGCCACCAGGACGGTGGCGGTGGCCCCGCACCACAGCACCTCGGCCCGGGCTCCGACGGACACCACCACCGCGGCGACCCCCACCGCCGCCGCCATGACGGCGGTGGGCAGCAGCCAGCCGAGCAGAGGCGCGGGGCGCCGTCTGGTGGGTGACGATCCAGCTCGAAGCATTCGGCATCCTCAAACGATCGGAACAGAACGGGGACGGGCGACGACCGGCTCCGGAGGCGTGGTGCTGCAGCATAGCCAAGTTCAGGACAAGTCTGACCGAAACTCAAAAATACTGTCCGTCAACCGACTTGTCGCAACTTGCCGGTCATGTCAGACATCTCGCACGCCTGTCGAAGTCCGGGTCGGCCACCGCCCGGCCACCAGGTTTCTCGCCTCGGCGCGCCCGCACCGGCAACCCGGCCGGGATTCGCTCATGTGAAGGGTTTCCGGCCCAAGTCGCCGCGAGTGGCGGTGAGTTCGTGCTAATGGGCGCTCCCGTTCGCTCGCCGTCACCCGTGTGGGGGACCTGGGGCCCGTCGTCGGGTTGGCGCAACATCTGTTGCCTCGGTGGGCAATGAGTGTTGACGGTTCGTGTGTCCGATCCCTACAGTGCGGGGCCATGAACACGGATGATCTCGGTCAGCGGGTGGCGGATGACGTGGCCGACGGGGGCGGACTGGACGGCCTACGACGGCTGTCGGGGGTGATCGCGGCGCTGGAGCAGCGGCGCACCGGCCTGGTCGAGGAGCTGCGGCGCGGCAGGGAGGCGACCTGGGAGGAGATCGGCCGGGCCTGCGGCATGACCCGTCAGGGCGCGACCCGGCGCTGGGCCGGGCGACTGCGGGCCCGCTCCTTCGGCGTCGCCGTCGCCTCCTACCAGCACGGGCGCCCAGGCTACCCCCAGGCGCTGATCGGCTCCGCGGTGCCGCGCGAAGCCCGCAGGGTGCTCGATCTCGGCGCCGGGACGGGCAAGTTGACCCGGTTGCTGGTCGAGGCCGGTCTGGACGTGGTCGCGGTCGAACCCGACGAGGGCATGCGCGCCCAGCTCGCCGCCGCGGTGCCCAAGGCGGCCGTGAGGGCCGGCTCGGCCGAGCGGATCCTGCTGCCGGACGGCAGCGTGGACACGGTCGTGGTCGCCCAGGCCTGGCACTGGTTCGACCAGGCGGCGGCCGTACCCGAGATCGCCCGGGTGCTCGCCCCCGGCGGAACCCTCGCCCTGGTGTGGAACGTCCGGGACGAGTCCCAGCCCTGGGCCGCCGAACTCGGCGCGCTGATGCACCGCTCCACCCGGCAGCAGATCGACACCGCACCGCTCCTGCCGGCCCCGTTCGGCCCGCCGGAGCGGCTGGAGATCCGCTGGGAGCACCCCACCACCCCGGCCGGGATCGTCGACATGGTCGCCTCGCGCAGCTACGTCATCGCCCTGCCCGAGGCCGAGCGCGCACGGCTGCTGGCCGACGTCGAGCAGCTGCTCGCCACCCACCCCGACCTGGCCGGCCGGGACGAGATCGCCATGCCCTACCTGACGAGGTGCACCCGTGTCCGCCTCGGCTGAGCCCGTGACCGTCCGTCGCCTCGGCCCCGCGGACGCCGAACCGTACCGGGCCTTCCGGCTCACCGCCCTGCGGGAGACCCCGAGCGCCTTCACCTCCGGCTACGCCGAGGAGTGCGCCAAGCCGATGGCCGCCACGCTCCAGCGCCTGGCCGAGGCCGAGAACGGGCCGGGCGCCCTGCTCGGTGCGTTCGACGACGGCGGCACACTGCTGGGCACCGCCGGACTCCGGGTGACACAGCGCGGCCAGGAGCGGCACAAGGCCACCCTGTACGGCATGGCGGTGGCCCGCGCGGCCGGTGGCCGGGGCATCGGCCGCGCCCTGGTGCGGCACGTGCTGCGGCTGGCCGTCGAGGACGGCGAGCTGCGCCAGGTGCTGCTGACCGTCTCGGAGGGCAACGAACCGGCGCTGCGGCTCTACATCTCCTGCGGCTTCGAGGTGTGGGGCCGGGAACCGCGGGCCGTCATGGTCGCCGGACAGGCGGTCGCCAAGCTGCACATGGTGCGCCTGCTGGACCCCGAGGTGACCCGGGCCGGGGGCTGACAATTGTCATGGTGCGGAGGTGTGCGGGCACACTGCCAGGGGGCCGGGCCGGCGGCCACGATGAGGGCATGACCTCCACCGACCTGCACCACCCCGACACCCGTCAGGCCTTCCGCACCGTGCGGCGGCTCGTCACCGCCTACCTCGGCCTCAGCGTGCTGACGCTGGCGGCCGCCTTCGCCTTCCGCTCCCACACCGACGTCGTGACCCCGGCGGTGTGGATCCGCGGCACGATCGTCGTGGCGAGTGCGGCCGTCACCCTGCTGCTCGCCGTCCGCGCGGCCGGGGGCTCCCGCGGCGCCTTCCGGCGGCTGCGGATACTCTCGGCCGTGATGATCGCCGCGATCGTCGCGATCATCGCCGTGCCGGGCGCCTTCCCGGTCTGGATGAAGATCGAACAGGGCCTGTGCGGCCTCGCGTTGCTGGGTGTGGCCGTGGTGATCAACGGACGGCGGCTGCGTGCGCTGTTCGCCACGCTCTGAGAGGGGGACGTGAGGGTGACCGACCTCGACCGTGAGTCCACGCCGAGCCCCGCCCACACCTGGGCGGGGGGCTGGCGCCGGCTCCTGCTGGGTACCGGGATGCTGGTCTTCCCCGCGCTCACCGCCGTGGCCCTGACCGGCGACGTCACCGGGACGGCCGCGCTCGCCGGGTACGCCGTGGTGGTCGCGTTCTGCGTCTGCTACGTGCTCCTCGCCGTCGCCCTCGGGAGCCGTCAACTGAACTGGATCAAACTGCTGTTGGCGGTGATGACCGTTCTGTTCCTGGCCGCGCTGCCGTTCGCCCACGGGGACGCCTTCTACCTGGCCACCGTGATCGTCTCCGCGGTCGCGGTGGGGTGGCGTCAGTACGCCGCCCGGGCGGTGACCGTCGGCACGCTGGCGGCGCTGCTGGTGCCCTGGGCCGTGCCCGCCTGGCACACCGGCCCCGGCGGATTCCAGGCGCTGGCCCTGCTGTTCACCGCGCTCACCTGCGGCGCCTTCGCCGAGATCGCCGCCACCAACCAGGCCCTGGTCGCCGCCCGGGCCGAGGTCGCGCGGCTCGCCTCCGAGGCCGAACGCAACCGGATCGCCCGCGACCTGCACGACCTGCTCGGACACTCGCTCACCGCGATCACCGTCAAGTCCCGCCTCGCCCAACGGATGGCGGGCAAGGATCTGGACCAGGCGGTGGCGGAGATGGCGGCCGTCGAGACGCTGTCCCGCCAGGCGCTCGCCGACGTCCGGGCCGCCGTCACCGGCTACCGCGAGGTGACCGTGACCGGCGAACTGGCCCGCGCCCGCGAACTGCTGCGCGCCGCCGGGGTGGTGGCCGATCTGCCCCGGGCGGCGGACGCGGTCGGGCCGCAGCACCGGGAGCTGTTCGGCTGGGTGCTCCGCGAGGGCATCACCAATGTGGTCCGGCACGCCCGGGCCGCCCGCTGCTCGGTGGTGCTCACCGCCTCCTCGATGGAGATCCGCGACGACGGTACGGGCGGGGGCGGGGGCGGTATCGCGGACGGCAAGGGCCTGACCGGGCTGCGGGAACGGGTCGCCGCGGCGGGCGGTACGGTCGAGGCCGGCCCGCTCGACCCGCGCGGGTGGCGACTGCTGGTCACCGTCCCGCAGCCCGACTCCCGCCCCGGAAGGACGACATGACGATCCGCCTGCTGCTCGCGGAGGACCAGGAGCTCGTCCGCACCGCGCTGCGCGCCCTGCTGGACCTGGAGGACGACTTCGAGGTGGTCGCCGCCGTCGGACGCGGCGACCAGGTCGCGGACGCGGCCCGCGAGCACCACCCGGACGTCGCCCTGCTGGACATCGAGATGCCCGGGCTGGACGGCCTGGCGGCCGCCGCCGTCCTTGCCCAACAGGCCCCCGGCTGCCGGGTCGTGATCCTCACCACCTTCGGCCGCGCCGGCTACCTGCGCCGCGCCATGGAGGCGGGCGCGCTCGGCTTCGTGGTCAAGGACGCCCCGGCGGAGGTGCTGGCCGACGCCATCCGCCGGGTCGCGGCCGGGGAGCGGGTGGTGGACCCGGAACTCGCCGCCGCCACCCTCGCCGCCGGCGCCTCCCCGCTGACCGCCCGCGAGCGGGACGTCCTCGACGCCTCCCGCTCGGGTGCGGGTGTCACCGAGATCGCCGGGAAGCTCTACCTGTCCGAGGGCACGGTCCGCAACTACTTCTCCTCCGCGATCGCCAAGACCGGTACCCGCAACCGCACCGAGGCCCTGCGCGTCGCGGACGAGCGCGGCTGGCTCTAGGCGCTCAGGCGATCAGGTGTGCGCGCTGATCTCACCGCCGGCGGTGAGCACGAGGTAGACGCCGTTGGCGACCCCGCCGGCGTCGTGCTGGTCCGCCTCCAGCGTGCCGTCCACCTCGTTGTCGTGGCCGATGATCTCCGCGCGGTACCGGAGGTCGCCGACCTTCGTGACCTTGGCCGTCCAGCCGCCCGCGAGGTTGAAGGTGCCCGGTCCTTGGTGCCCTCCGCCCATCCAGGAGTGGACCGTTCCGTCCATCGAGAGCACGACGAACATGTCGTTGGCGTCGAGCCCGGCGTCCGTGCCGGTTGTCTCCAGCGTGGCGAGGACCTGGCCGCCGTTCACGATCTTGGCTTGGAAGCGCTGGGCGCCGAGGTCGCGGATCTCGGCCGTGCTGCCGTCCACCAGGGTCTGGGTGCGGGCCGAGGCCGCCGGCTTGGTCGTGGTTGCCGGCTTGGTGGTGTTGCGGGTGCCGGGAGTTGCGGTGGGTGCGGCGGTGCTGTGCGCGCTGGGCGTGGCGGCCGGGGCGGTGGTGTCGTGGGTGTCGGGCGCGGCCGGCGTGGTGGCCGGCGTGGTCGTGGCGGGCGCGGCCGCTGATGTGGTGCTCTTGGGCGCGTCGGACGTGGAACTGCAAGCCGTCGCGGCGGGCACCAGCAGTGCGGCGGTCAGGACAGTGCCGGCCAGGGTGCGGACAGCGGTCGTGCGGCGGGTCGTCGAGAGGGGCATGCGGGTTCTCCTGAGCGCAGTACAAGTGAGGGCGCGCGTTGCCTGCTCCCTCTCGGACGGGGACCGGGAAGCCATGGGGCGGCGTGCAGAATCGAAGGTAGTACGAACAATTGACGGAATTGAACGTTCCATGTCACCGGACTGCTACGGCCCGGGCGGCGTCGTGCGGGCGATTGCGTCATCGGGTGACCGTCACCGAAGTGCGGAAGGGGGTGGCCGACCGTCGGCGGCGCCGCTAGCGTGACCGTGTGGATAACGATCAACGGCTACTTCACGCCTCGTCGTTCGGAGCGGCGGCGGCCGCGTACGCGGAGCACCGTCCGGACTACGCGCAGGACGCGGTGCGTTGGGCGCTCGACCCCGCGCCCGGCCCGCGCGTGCTCGACCTCGGTGCCGGGACCGGAAAGCTGACCGCCACGCTGATCGCGATGGGCGTCGAGGTCATCGCCGTCGAGCCCGACCCGGCGATGCTGACCGAGCTGCGCCGCTCGCTGCCGGCCGTCCGTGCCCTGTCGGGCAGCGCCGAGGCGATCCCGCTGCCGGACGCCTCCGTCGACGCCGTACTGAGCGGCAACGCCATGCACTGGTTCGACATGGCCGCCGCGGGACCGGAGATCGCCCGGGTGCTCGCCCCCGGCGGCGTCCTGGCCGGCCTGTGGAACGTCATGGACGACCGGGCCGAGTGGGTCGCCGGGCTCGCGCGGGTCAGCGGGAGCGCGGCCATCGGTCCGCGTGACACGCCCGCGAGTTGGCGGGTCGAGACGGCCGGCGCCCACCTTCCGAAGAACGGTGCGGCTGCCCGGTTCGGCTCGCCGGAGCAGGCCCTGTTCCCGCACGGACAGCGCCGCACCGCCGACTCCCTGGTCGAGACCCTCGGGACGCGTGCGGGCATGCTGGTCATGCCGGAGCCGGAACGGGAGGCCGCGCTGGGCCGGATCCGCGCGTTCCTCGCGGGTCAACCGGAGACCGCCCACGGTGAGTTCACCCTGCCGATGATGACCGGCGTGCTGCGCGTCCGGCGGCTGTGAGGCATCAGGTTCCGACCCGAGCGCTCGGTACGGGCGTGTCCGACGATAGGCGCCGCGCGCCCGGTGGGAATCGTCGGACACGCCCTGGTCCACCGGCGCCGCCCGGTGGGCCGTGATCACCAGGTGGGCGCGGTCCCGGGCGGCGAGCTCGGCGAGCAGGTGGCCGACGTGCGTCGTGCGGCTCCCGAGGCCTCGTCAGGCCTGCGCGGTGGGCCGGACGACGATCTCGCTGACGTCGACGCCGTCGGGCTGCTCGATCGCGTAGCCGATTGCGGAGGCGATGGCGGAGGGCGGCATGGCGATCGCGTCGCGCTGCCGGATCATCGCGGCCGCGACCTCGGGGCCGGCTCCCTTGCCTATGCCCTCGGTGTCGGTGAAGCCGGGCGAGACGAGGGTGACGCGCAGGTCGGGCCCCGATTCCTGCCGCAGACCCTCGGTGAGCACCTTCACCGCCGTCTTGGTGGCCGCGTAGACGGCCTGCGGGGGCTTGACGACGTAGGCCGCGGTGGAGCCGACGTTGACGAAGTGGCCGGAACGCTGCCGGCGGAAGACGGGCAGGGCCGCCCCGATGCCGTTGAGCAGGCCGGTGATGTGGGTGGCGACCATGGCGTCCCAGTCGTCCTGGCGCAGGTCGTCGAACGGTGAGACGGCCATGGTGCCCGCGTTGGAGACGAGGACGTCGAGCCGGCCGTAGCGGTCGACGGCCGTGTCCGTCAGGCGCTGGAGGTCCTCGCGGCGCGTGACGTCGACGATGACGCCGGTGGCGGTGCCGCCGTCGGCCGTGATGCGGTCCACGACCGTGGTCAGCCGGTCCTCCCTGCGGGCACCGAGCACGAGCCGGGCGCCCTTTCCGGCGAGGTGGGTCGCGGTTGCTTCACCGATACCGCTGCTGGCGCCTGTGATCGCGATGACCTTGCCCCGGATGCCCGACATGATCAGCTGCCTTTCCTGGGTGTGCGCACGCGCGTGCGTTGACCTAGAGTGAAAACGGGGGCGACCCCAGTTATTTCAGGCTAAGTGGGGGTGCCTCCGTTTGGCAACGTGAAGGGCACCTGAGAGGGGACGGCGAACACCGATGGCCGACGAAGCACACCGACCGTTGCGGGCCGACGCCCGGCGCAACAGGGAGAAGATCCTCTCCGCTGCCGTGCGCGTGTTCACGACGCAGGGACTGGACGCCCAGATGGAGCGCATCGCCAAGGAGGCGGGCGTGGGCAGCGCGACCCTGTACCGCAACTTCCCCACCCGGGAGGCTCTGGTCGAGGCGGTCTACCGCAACGAGGTGGCCCAGCTGTGCGACGCGGCCCCCGCCCTGCTCGCGCAGAAGTCGCCTGACGAAGCCCTGCGCGCGTGGACACGCCTCTTCCTGGACTACGTCACCGCCAAGTACGGCATGATCGACGCCCTGCGTGCCATCGCCGCGACGGGGGGCAACCCCTACGGTCACAGCCGGGAGATGATCCAGGCCGCCATCGCCTCACTCATGGACGCGTGCGCGGCGGCCGGGACGATCCGTACCGACATCAGGCCCACCGACATCGGCGCCGCCCTCGAAGGCATCGCCCTCACCTCGGCGGGAGCCGAACACCGACAGCAGGCAGAGCGCCTGCTCGATCTCACCCTGGACGGCCTCGCGGTCCGCCCGTGAGGACGCGAAGCCGAAGCGGCCCGGTGCGTTGAGGTCCGCCTTGCCGCCTGTGACAACGGGCCCGGGCCCAGGTCACAATCCACCGCATGGATGACGCATTCACGCTCCTTCGACGGGCCGTCGACCTGCTGCCCGAGGACGCCGTGGCAGAGAACGGCCAGACAGTCGGGGATGTCCGCGAGGAGATCGGCTTCCAGGAATGGGAGATGGCGCTCGACGTGCTCCTGGAGATCGCGGACGTCCAGCCCGTGTCCATCGCCTTCTGGGAGATGCTCGCCGAGGCCGCCCGGCAGATGATGCTGGACCGCACCCGCCGTTGGTGTGAGTGGCGGGGCTGGGAAGTCAGGCACGGCACCATCCGCGCGACGCTGAATCTGTCGGGAACCGACGAGGGCGGCCGCCGGAGCGCCTTCTCCGGGGACGGCCGGCTCAGGCCTCTGTGGGACATCGGCAGCCGCACCGCAGACGGACGACGAGGGTTGGACATCGCGCGGCTCTGGGTGGAGTTCGCGCCGGAACTCGGCCCTGGCGAGACGGCGGTCGTTCGGCTCGCTCCGCTGCGGCCCGAGCAGTGGCGGCACCTGGAGCCCGGTGACGTGATCACGATGCACGAGGCCCGGCCTGCCGTCGGAATCGCCGAGATCATCGAGGTCCTGCCGCCTCGCGGCTGAGGCGTCCGGTCACCCAGGTGTGAGGGGCCCCGGACCGGACGGTCGTGAGCTCGCCGCCAGGCCCGGCTCGGCGGTGCTCGAACTCGACGACCACGGCGTCCACCGCACCCGCTGGCAGGACCTGCAGCCGGTCGGGCACCGGCACCGCTACCCGGAGCACCCCGAGGCCTGCCTGCGGCACATCACGAGCCGCTGGCGGCGCTTGTCAGAACCGGCTGCGAAGATCACGCCCATGGATCCCGCTGACGCCCTCGCCGGCCTCGACGCCCACCCCTGGGCCTCCGTCTCGCACGCCTACGGTCCCGCCGAGGACCTGCCCGACCTGCTGCGGGCCCTGGCCGAGGGCGGCGGCGACGCCGAGGAAGCGATCTCCGAGCTGTACTCGTGCATCCTCCACCAGGGCACGGTGTTCCCCGCCAGCACGGACGCCGTCCCCTACCTCGCCCGGATCGCCGCCGCCGCCGCCGAGCACGGGGCGGCGGAGATCCTCCGCCTGCTGGGCGGCCTGGCCGAGAGCGACGACGAGTGGAAGATCGCGCCGGACGTCGGATCGAGGTCGGGCCGCTGTTCTGATCGGGCCTCGGGCGGCCGCGCGGGGTGGCGCCGCCCGAGGAGCGTCCTCACGCCAGGCGCAGTACCAGCTTGCCGGTGTTCTCGCCGCGGAACAGCATCCCGAGGGTCTCCGGGAAGTCGTTCACGGTGCCCTCGACCAGGTGCTCCTTGACCTTGATCCGGCCGTCGCCGATCCAGCCCGCGATCTCGGCGGCCGCCGTCGCGTACCGGCGGACGTAGTCGAAGACCACGAAGCCCTCCATGCGGGCCCGGCGCACCAGCAGCGACAGGTAGTTGGACGGCCCCTGCACGGCGCTCTCGTTGTTGTACTGGCTGATCGCGCCGCAGATCACCACTCGGGCGTGCATCGCCAGCCGGGTCAGCGCGGCGTCCAGGACCGGGCCGCCGACGTTGTCGAAGTAGACGTCGACGCCGTTCGGGGCGTGGGTGCGCAGCGCTTTGCGGACGTCCTCGGCCCGGTAGTCGATCGCCGCGTCGAAGCCGAGTTCGTCGGTCAGCAGCGCGCACTTCTCCGGCCCGCCCGCGATCCCGACCACCCGGCAGCCCTTGACCTTGGCGATCTGCCCGACCAGGGTGCCGACGGCCCCGGCGGCGCCGGAGACCACCACGGTCTCGCCCTCCTTGAGCGCCCCGACCTCCAGCAGCCCGAAGTAGGCCGTCATCCCGGGCATCCCGAGCGCCCCGAGGTAGGTCGACAGCGGCGCGAGCGCGGGATCCACCTTGAGTGCTCCCTTGCCGTCCGACACCGCGTACCCCTGGACGCCGAAGGCGCCCACCACGTGGTCGCCGACCTGGAACTTCGGGTGGTTGGACGCGACGACCTCGACCACCGTGTTGGCGCGCATCACCTCGTCCAGGCCCACCGGCGGCAGGTACGAGGGGCGGTCGTCCAGCCAGCCCCGCATGGCCGGGTCGAGCGAGATGTACCGGGTCCGGCCCAGGAACTCGCCGTCGCCCGGCACGCCCATGGGCTCCTCGCCGTGCGCCCAGTCCTCCGCCCGGACCTCCCCGACCGGTCGGCGGGCGAGGCGGATCTGGCGGTTCACTCCGGTCATGGCGTCTCCTGGGGCGTACTCGGGTTCAGCAGGGCAAGGACCCGAGTGTAAGCAAGCGCTTAGTCATCTGACCAGGCCTTGTCAGGGCTCTCCGTCGACCAGCTCCTGGTCGTACCCGGCCGGCAGCGACTCCATCAGCCGGCGGTCCGGGCGCCCGGAGGCGGCGAGGGCGGCCGCCTCGATGAAGAAGCGCTCGAAGCCGGCCGGGGTCAGCGAAAGCAGGATCACGGCCGGCGACGGATGCGTGCCCGCGACGGTAGGGGGCCCGCCGGCGGGGCCCCCTCCGCCGCACCGACGGGTCAGCCGCTCAGCCCTGCCCGGCTGCCGACGGTGCCCACCCGAGGGCGGGCCCGAGCCGGGTGGCCAGGTCGGTGAGGATCTGCACGTAGTCCTCGCGCTCGAAGGTGAACGGCAGTGCGACGGCGACCTCGTCCACCTCCCGGAACCCGGCGTGGGCGTGCAGCCGCACGACGAGCTCCTCGCAGCTGCCGACCAGGTCGGGCGCGAAGAGCAGCCGGTTCGGGCCCTGCGGGGTGAGGGTGCGCGGGGTACGGGCGAGGGCGTAGGCCTGGTACTTGGCCCGCTGCTCGGGGGTCGCGCTGTCGGTGGGGATGAGCACCAGGCCCTGGGAGACCCGGGCACGCTCGCCGTCGGGGTGCAGGGCGCGGAAGGTGCGGATCTGCTCGGCCTGGATCTCGGCGAAGTCCGGTGCGGAGTCCGTCTGTTCGGGCTTGACCACGCTGCTGGTGAGCAGGTTGAGCCCCTGCTCGCCGGCCCACCGTGCCGAGCGCAGGCTGCCGGCGCCGTACCAGAGCCGGTCGACCAGGCCGGGGGAGTGCGGCTGGACCCGGCGCGAGTACTCCTCGATGCCCTCGGTGCCGGCGAAGTCGGAGGCGTCCTCGCCGCGAACCAGGGCGAGCAGCCGTTCGGCCCGGCGGTAGCCGAAGTCCTCGTCCTCGCCGGTGTCGGGGTAGAGGGCGCCGCGCACCTGCTCGTAGTGGACGGGCGGGCCGACGCTGAAGCCGGGGTTGAGCCGACCGCCGGAGAGCACGTCGACGGTGGCGAGGTCCTCGGCGAGGCGCAACGGGTTCTCCCAGCCGAGCGGGGTGACGGCGGTGCCGAGCTGGATGCGGCTGGTGCGTTGGGTGGCGGCGGCGAGGACGGCGAGGGGGGAGGAGATCCCGTACTGGAGGTGGCGGTGGCGCAGCCAGGCGCTGTCGAAGCCGAGCTGCTCGCCGAGGGTGATCAGCTCCAGGGTGGACTCGTGGCCCCGGCGCGGGTCGGCCTCGTCGAAGAGCCCGATGGTCAGGAAGCCGAGTTTCCGCAGCGGGCGGGGGGAGGGCGGCATGGTGGCGGCTCCGCGTGGGATCGGGCGGCCCGGGGCGGGCCGGTCGGGTGGTGCCCGTCGAACGTACGCAGACCGTGCGCGGTGCCACAGGATCGACGCGCGATCCGGACACCGGACTGCAACGGGGCGTTACGCCGGGCCACGCGCGGGGCGGGCCCCCGCCGGTGGGGCGGGGGCCCGCCGTGACCGCCGGGGGCTCAGCAGCTGCGCAGCTCCGGGCTCTGGTTGCGGATCTGGTTGTGCAGCGAGGTGAACTCGCGGTACGCCTCGCTGTCCTCGGCACCGGGCCGGAAGGCGCCGACGCGGTGACAGTTGACGAAGGCGAGCTTGACCCCGAAGTGGTCCTCCAGGCTGCCCCGGATGGCGTTGCTGGCCAGCGCACGCAGCAGCTGGGCGCGCTGCCCGTCGCTGGGCGTGGTGTTGTCGGTGGTGAACTCGGCCTCGCCGGCTGCCAGTTCGGTGCTGAGCCCGGCGACGACCTGGTAGGCGTAAGGGAGCGAGCTGCGGACGGTGTCGAGGAAGTCGGCCTCGTCCACGTGGCCGGTGCGGGCCTGGTCGAGGAGGGCGGGGGAGACGTCGAGCGACATGGGTGTCCTCTTTCGCGGAGCGCGCGGGTGCGCACTGGGGGATGGTTAACGAAGATGAAAACCATTTGCGTAATGGACTGTCCTGGACGGCCCGACGCTCTGTCAAGTGCCGGCCCCCGAAGGGCTGACGCGCGGCGGCACCGGTTGCCGCAGCGCCGATGACGAACACCGCGATCACCGCCGCGAGCGCCGCGAACATCGGGGGACGCTGACCGGCCCTTGCTGAGGGCTGGTCCCCGGGCTGCGGTCGGGTCGCTCAGGCGGTCACGCCCGGCCGCTGCCGGGGCAGTTCGGCGTGGCGCACCGCGTCGGAGGCCAGGGCGATGACCACGCCCAGGCTGGCGAAGATGCCGCAGCCGACGAACACGGGGGCGGAGCCCCAGACTCCGATGGCAGCGCCGACCAGCGGGTAGCTGAGGGGGGCTATACCGACCATGGTGAGCATGACGACGGAGGTGACCCGGCCGAGATAGGCAGGGTCCGCCGCGGTCTGTATGAGGGCGTTGTCCAGACTGCCGAAGACACCCGCACACAGTCCGATGACCGCAGCCAGCACCGCGGCGAGCCACAGGGTGGGCGCCAGCGCGATGGTGGCCGCGCCCGCGCAGCCCACGAGCAGTGTCCCGGTCATCACCAGGCCGGCACGGGGCAGCCATCCTGCGATGGCGAGCAGCGAGGCGCTGGCCGCGGCTCCTGTACTGAAGCTGCCGGCGATCCAGCCGTAGCCGGAAGGGCCCCAGCCGCGTTCGGCGTTGAGGAGCACCATGCCGACGTTGAGGGTGCCGATGAGCCCGAGTTCGTAGACGGCGCCGCCGGCGACGAGCGGACCGATGAGGCGGTGGCGGCGGATGTAGCGCAGGCCGTCGAGCAGGTCCTGCCGGACGGTGCCGGACTGCGACCGCTCGGCGTCGCTCGCCACGAGGGACTGCGTCCGTATCGTCAGCAGGAGCGGCAGGGACAGCGCGAAAAGCAGTCCGGCGACGGTGAAGGCGGCCGCGGGTCCACCGAGTCCCATGGCCAGGCCGCCGATCGGCGGGCCCGCGATCTGGCCGAGGCGCATCGACAGCGAGCGCATGCCGGTGACCCGGGCCAGCTGGTCAGGGGTGGTGATCCGGGGCGGGAGGGCGCCGACAGCGGGTACGAACAGCGCGTCCACGGCACCGAAGACGAGCGCCACCGCGACCAGGATCCACAGGGCCGGCGCCGTCAGTGC